>JARKOK010000377.1 GCA_029975765.1 Aggregatilineales bacterium | reverse complement strand
CACGCTCGTCCAGCGCGCCGAGAAACGGTCGGCGGGAATACCCGGATAGGGCGACCCCGCGCCCCAGTTATGGTTGGGGCTGTTTTCGGTGACGATCACATTCGGCTGGCCGCCGAGAAAGTTGTTGGCATAATACTGCGCTGTCCACTGCGTGCTGACGACCGGCGTGGGCACGACCGGCGGCTGCCCCGGCACCGGGAAGTCCGGCCCCTGCGAGCCGTCCGCCAGGCTCTCCCACGACAGGAAGGCGTAAGCCTCGCCGGTCTGCTCGCGGTAGTCCACCGTGATCGTGTGTGAACCGGCGCTTAACATCAGATCGCCGCTCATCAACTGGCCGCTTTGCAGGCTGGGGAACGTATCTATAATCACCTGCCCATCTACGGCCACACGAATATTATCATCCGCCAGCGCCCAGAAGCGGTAAGCGCCCGCCGCCAGCGATACACTGGTCGTCCAGCGCGCGCTGAAGTTGTCCACGCCCACGCCCACGCCGGGCGACCCGGTGCCCCAGTTGAAGGCGATGCCGCTGTCCTGCCGGGTGAAAGCTACCGGCGGGCTGAGGTACGGATTGTTATAATACTGCCCCACCCATGCGGCCCAGCCGTCCGCGCGGGCTGGCTGGCCGGTGGCGCTGACGACGACCAGCAGCGCCACGACGACTATCCAACGACGCCACATAGACCCCTGCTCCTTTCCATATGTGTCAGGGCATCAGCCATAACTCCCTGACGATCAACCAGTATACTTTCAGGATAACACACCGTCCGTTAGAAGGCTGTTGGGTGGGTAAAACGCTGCAATTCGAGGTAGGATAAAGCTGTACATCGTCACTTCGGAAGGAACACCATGACCCCACCAACCGAACCGATTCGTTCGTGTCCCTACCGCGACTTTGACGATTTCCGCCGCGTTCACCGCCTGCTGGTGGAGACTTATCCGATCACGCCGCTCGGCTGGAACTGGGAGTTCCGGCGCTGGGAAGGCTGGCATTTCCACGAGGCGGTGGCGGGCTGGAAGCCGGTGTGGGAACAGCAGGTGCGCCTGTGGGAAACCACTGCCGGCCAACTGGTGGGCGCTGCCCACACGGAATATGGCCGGGGTGATGCTTACCTTGACCTGCACCCCGACTACCGTCACCTTGAACCGGAAATGATCACCTGGGCGGAAGACCATCTCGCCGCTGCCAACGACGGGCAGCGCCAGATTGACTGGTACGTGATGGAGTATGACGAGCCGCGCCAGCGGCTGCTGGCACAGTTGGGGTATGTGCAGGTCGAATGGGCCGGCGTCATCCGGCGGCTGTACTTTGGTGACGATGCGCTGCCGGCGGTCAGGCTGGCGCCGGGGTACAGCCTGCGCTCAGTGCGTCCCGGCGATCTGGCTGACTGCCAGCGTATCGCGGATATACTGAACGCCAGCTTCAACCGCACCTTCCACAATGCGGCGGAATTTCACAACTTTTCCACCCTGGCGCCGTCCTTCCGGTTCGATCTTCAACTGGTGGCGGAAGCGCCGGATGGCTCGTTTGCCGCGCATGTCGGCGTTAACTACGATGCCACCAACGGCTACGGCATCTTTGAGCCGGTCTGCACCCATCCCGATCACCGCCAGAAAGGGCTGGCGCAGGCCCTCATGTTTGAAGGGCTGCACCGCCTGCGAGCGTCAGGGGCAAGGAGCGTCAGCGTGGACACCGGCACCGCCGCTGCCGCCAACGCCCTGTACGAGTCCATCGGCTTCACCGAGGCGTGCAGCGGTTTCCTGTGGCGCCGGGTCTGGTCCTGATCCGGCCAGGCCGCCGCTACCGGGGCAGTTCGTCCGGCGGGATGTCTTTCAGCAGGCGGTTCTGCTGGTCGCGCGGGGAAAGAATCGGGGTGGTCGTGCCCCACGCCAGGTTGATCTGCGGGTCGTTCCAGGCCACGCCCATCTCGTCCGCGCCGCCATCATAATAGTTGTTCACCATGTACATCAGCGTGGCTTCGGTCAGCGCCAGAAAACCGTGCGCCACGCCGATGGGGATGAACACCCCGACATTGTTATCTTCGCCAATATCCAGTACCTGCGTGGTCATGTAGGTGGCCGATGATGGGCGCAAGTCCACCATCGCGGCGCGAATACGGCCTTTGGGCACGTACCAGTAATCCACCTGATGATGATGATAGTGCAGGCCGCGCAGCACCCCGGCTTTGCTGTCGGAGCGGTTGCCTTGCAGCCGGTCCCAGTCCACCCAGGGGAACCACGAACGCCGGAAGGTTTCCATAAAGCGCCCGCGTTCGTCCTCAAACACGCGGATCGGAACGGTGAACACGCCTTCGATCTTCTCCGAAGCGCGGATCGGCGGCAGGATTTGCGTGGCGTCGTCTTTCATGACCATGTGTAGGGAGTCTCCATCGTCCAGTGGTAACAAGGTACATTCAAAACCGCGTCCCTTGCCCGCGCCTAAACCTTAAGGTTCGGTTTGGTCCGAACCCGGTAAACGCGGCTGGGGCGGTCGGGTTTCCAGCGGTTTCTGGAAGGTTTTCAGCCATTTCTGCGCGTCGCTCCGGCGGCGCTCGTCGTGGCCGGCGAAGCCAGCGGCGGCCTGTTCCATCCAGCGGCGGGCGTTATCGTCGTCGTGGTTGTGATGGAAGGCCAGCGCCAGATAATACATCGTTTCCGGGCGTTTCGGGTCGCTGCGGTAGGCTTCGCCAAAGTGCGTGATGGCCTCCGCCCAGCGTTTTTCCCGGTAGGCGATCATGCCGCGTCCGTAATGCGCCAGCATTTCGTAGCGATGATGTTTCAGCGCCGCGTCGAAGTCGGCCTGCGCTTTGTCCAGCACCCCATCTTCCAGATAGAAGAAGCCGCGTGTCGCCAGATATTCGGACTTGTTTGGCAGCAGCGCGAGGGCTTCGTTCATATTCAGGATAGCGTCGTCAAAGCGGTTCTTCCGGTACGCTTCCAGCGCGAGCCGGTAGTATTCGTCCGCTTCGTAGCGGTTCAGTCCCAGACGGCGGTTGAGAGCCATAGTCGTTAGTCATTAGTCATTAGTCGTCAGGTACAAACGGATAAATTCCACATCCATTCGTCAGTGGTCAATCGTCTGGGGCGACAAGCCACCGGCTAACGACCAGAGACTACAGACGAATGACTGCAAGTGATAGCTAACAATCATACGCACGATGTATAGTAATCGAAACGGCGTAAATGGCAAAGGTGGGATGTAAAAAATGGATTTTGAACTGACACAGGAACAGGCGATGTACCAGCGCGCGGTGCGCGATTTTTGCGAAGGCGAGGTGAAACCCTACGCGGCACAGGTGGATGAAACCGGCGAACTGCGCTGGGAAGCCATCCAGAAGATGCCCATGCTGGGGCTGACCGGCCTGCAAGTGCCGGAGGAATACGGCGGCGCGGGGCTGGACACCGTGACCGCCGCGATTGCCGTTGAAGAACTGGGGCGGGCGTGCGGCTCGACGGCGCTGTCGGTGTCGGCGCACAACGGCCTGTGCTGCGGGCCGATCACCAACTGGGGCACGCCGGCGCAGAAGGAACGGTATCTGCCGAAGCTGACCAGCGGCAGCCACCTGGGGGCGCTGGCGCTGACCGAACCGGGGGCAGGGTCGGACCTGGCCGGCGGGGTGCGAACCAGCGCCGTCCGAGAAGGGGACAGCTGGATTATTGACGGCAGCAAGGCGTGGATTACCAACCCGAAGTACGCGCCGGTGATTGTGACGCTGGTACGCACGGATAAGGAAGCGGGGACACGCGGCTTCAGCATGATACTGGTCGAGCCGCAGACGGCGGGGCTGACCATTCACCCGCCGGAAAAGAAGATGGGGCTGAAGGGGTCGCCCACGCAGATGTTGAGTTATGATGAAGTGCGCGTGCCGCTGGACGCGACGCTGGGCGACGAAGGGCGCGGTTTTCACCAGACGATGCAAACGCTGGACAGCGGGCGCATTTCGATTGGCGCGCTGAGTGTCGGGCTGGCGCAGGCGGCCTTTGAAGAAGCGGTGAAATACGCCAGACAGCGCCGCGCGTTTGGCAAACCGATTGCCGAGCATCAGGCGATTCAGTGGATGATCGCCGACGCGGCGCTGGAAATTGAAGCGGCGCGGCTGATGGTCTACCGCGCGGCGTGGCTGAAAGACCGGGGCAGGGATTTCGCCAGAGCGGCGGCGATGGCGAAACTGATGGCAAGCGAAACAGCGGAAAAGGTGTGCCGCAACGCGATTCAGATTCACGGCAGCTACGGCTACAGCCGGGAATTCCCGGTCGAGCGCATTTACCGTGACCAGCGGCTGATGACGATTGGTGAGGGTACGAGCGAGATTCAACGGCTGGTGATCGCGCGCAAAGTGCTGGCGGAGATGTAAAGACGGAACGCAAAGGGGAAAAAGAGAAAAAGCGTAACACGGAGGCGCGGAGAGGAAAAAGAAGAGAAAAAACGCAACGCAAAGGCGCGAAGAAGCAAAGACGCGAAGGGGAAAAAGAGAAAAAGCGTAACACGGAGGCTCGAAGGCTCGGAGGCTCGGAGAGAAAGGCAAAGGCGGAACGCAAAGATGCGAAGGGGAAACGATAAGAAAACGGTTTTGCTGCGGCGCAAGGGGGTGTGCGGTTGCAGAACAGTTTGCTGCAAAAGGCAGGACTGATGGAAAGTCAAAGGACATAGCAAGGTGCGTTCCTGATGGTGGCAGCTACGGATAGTGTACGGGAAAAAGGGAACGGCGGGGTAAACATTTGTTCAGACATTTGTTTACTGTTTTGTAGGGGAGGGTCTCAGACCCTCCCCTGCGGGAAACAACTTAGCTCTTGTTCAACACGAGTGATTCTCTGTAGGGGCGCACAGCCGTGCGCCTCTACGACGAGGCCATTTTCGCGGAATCTGGACATGAGCCAACAACTGAAACGAAGTGTCGAAGGAAATCATGGAACAACCTCACATTGTTAGGGGTTGAGGCAGTGTTGCGAAATTTCTCGCAGGCAGATACAGGCTGATTTTCAAACAGGCGTTAAAGGGGAAAAGATTGGCAGTCAGGACAAACGTGCAGCAGACGAGTTCGCAGGTTCGGACCGCAGCGCCCCGCCTCTTATGGGCGCTGACAGGGTTGAGCGCGGCGGGGTTCGCGCTGGGGCTGT
This sequence comes from Aggregatilineales bacterium, assembly GCA_029975765.1. Lineage (GTDB taxonomy): Bacteria > Chloroflexota > Anaerolineae > Aggregatilineales > Phototrophicaceae > CFX2. Next base: position 7,645 of record JARKOK010000377.1, on the reverse strand, counting down.
ATATGATGCTGGCGGTCGCCGGGACGGACGCATTCCAGGGCGATGTGCAGCGGCTGTTCTATTTTCATCTGTCGTCGTTCACCGGGGCGCTGCTGGCGTTCGCGGTGGCGATGACCGGCGGGCTGGCGTATCTGGTCACGCAGGCGGCGCGCTGGGACCGGCTGTCGCTGTCGGCAGTAGAGGTCGGCTTCGCGCTGGCGCTCATCAACGTGCTGCTGGGTTCGATCTGGGCGCGGCCCACGTGGAATACGTGGTGGACGGCGCAGGACCCGCGCATGGTGGCCTCGGCGGTGATGATGATGACGTGCGGGGCCTATCTGATGCTGCGGCAGAGCATCGCGCAGGTGGAACGGCGGCGGCAGATCGCGGCGGCGCTGGCGGTGGTGCTGTTGGGGGTGGCGGTGGCGACGGCGCTCATCACCCGCTTTCGCGGGGATACGATTCATCCGGTGGTGATTGGCCCCAGCCCGCAGAACCAGAGCGCCGGCATAGAGATGGCGGCAACGATGTCACAAACGCTGCTGGTGAATGTGGTGGCGTGGACATTTCTGCTGACGCCGACGCTGATCGCGTGGCGGGCGCGGCTGGAACAGTTACGAGAGGCCAGGGGAAGGGCATCTCTAAAAGAAACCATTTGAAAAGCCCTCACCCCAAACCCCTCTCCCTGAGGGTTTACTTTTCGACAGTTTTAAGCGGTTGTTGATCCCTTCCCCCCAGCCCCCTCCCCATTGCATGGAGAGGAGGAGCAAGACAGGTCATAGCCGGTCTGGAAGTCCCCGCCCTGCGCAGCGGGGAGGGGATTTAGGGGCGGGGACAGTGCAGCTATTAAAAGTGTCGGAGGATGAACCCCTCAGAGAGAAGGGATGGGGGGTGAGAGCTAAAGTTCATAACAGCTTCCAGGCCAGCGCGCGCACCGAAGCGTAGACTTCCGCCAGCACGTCCGGCGGCGGGTCGCCGTAGCGCGGGCCGGTCGTCAGGAAGTCTTCAAACGTCTGTTCCTGAAAGCCGTCATCGCAGGCGCAGCCAATCGAATCGTACCATTCGACGGTGCGTTCATCGGTGTGGATGACCAGCCCCCACACGCCACCGTCGTCGGCGCGCCACATCCAGGAAGTTGTCAGCGGTTGGTCGGTCATGATCAGCCTCGTTCAACTCTGGCCCTCATCCCCGATATGTCAGGGTGAGGGCGGTTAGTTATTCCGACGCTTCGGGCGCGGCATCCCTTACCGGCCAGCCGATGTCTGCCAGCATAGCGCGCAGCGTTTCCAGCGGCAGGCCGACGACGTTGGTATAACTGCCGTCAATCCGCGCGACCGGGTTAAAGCCGGCGTGCTGGATGGCGTAACTGCCAGCCTTGTCGAACGGGTCGCCGGTGGCGATGTACGCTTCAATTTCGGCATCGGTGTAATCGCGCATGGTTACGTCGGTGCGGGTGACGCGGGTGGTGGGCGAGACTCCCTCCGGTAAAGGTTGGGACGAGGCACGCCTCGCCCCGGCGGTGTTCACCCGTAGCAAGGTCAGCGCGGTGCAGACCTGATGGGTGCGCCCGCGCAGGCGGCGCAGCATGGCACGCGCCTCGGCGGCGTCCGCCGGTTTGCCCAGAATATCACCCCGTTCGTCTATGCCCAGCGTATCCGCGCCCAGAATCACAACCGTATCCGCCGCCAGCACCGCCGCCGGTTCGTTCACCTGCGCGGCGACGGCAGCGGCTTTCTCGCGGCTCAGGCGCGCCACATAATCCAGCGGCGCTTCGCCGGGGTGCTGGGTTTCGTCCACCTGCGGCCTGATAATGGTGAAATCAATGCCAAGCGACGCGAGCAGTTCGCGCCGCCGGGGGGAGCTTGAAGCGAGAATGAAGGTCATAGGCATAGGAAACACCGGATGAGCCGCCCGCCCGGCGGTTTCCGGTTATTCTTCGTCGTCGTCTTCATCGTAGAAGTCGTCCAGCGAGTGCGGGTGGCCGTGTTCGAGTTCTTCCTCGTTGGCCTCGCGCAGCCCGACCACTTCCACCTCAAAGTTCAGCGTCTTGCCGGCCAGCGGCGGGTTGAAGTCCACCACTACCGCGTCATTGGTGATTTCCTGCACCGTACCGACGAAGACATAACCCTCTTCGTCCTCAACCTCGACGACCATACCCGGTTCCAGATTTTTCGCATCCGGGATTTCGTCCAGGTCGAATTCGTCCATGTCATCTTCATCGTATTCGCCGTAGGCATCTTCCGGCGGCACGGTCACGCTCAGTTTGTCGCCGACCTTCTTGCCGGCCAGCGCCGCTTCCAGCCCCGGCACGATGTTTTCCGCGCCGTGCAGATATTCCAGCGGCTCATCGGCGGTGGCCCGGCTCAGTTCTTCCCCGTCCACCGTGAGCACATAGGCCATACTGACGACCACGCCATCCCGAATGGTATCTACTGCCATAGCTTCTCGCTCCTCAGATATTTGTCGTTTCGGATAAAACGGGCGCATTATAGCGGTTGTTCTGCCCCCTGAGAATGGGACACTTGGCTAAGGAACGGTTAAACGACGGCAAACCAGCGCCAGAAGCGGATACCGGGGCGCACCGCCGCGCGCCCCGGTGAGGGGTTCAAACCCCACACAGCGTTATTTGTTGTTATGCACGTCGTACTGGCTGGGCACCTGCCAGCGCGGCGTGATCCAGTAATTCAGCGGGCCGCCTTCGGCGAACCAGCCCTGCACGTCCGGGCGCGACAGGATACGAATCGGCCACCAGTTAAACCCATCGGCGCAGAGGGGCGTACCCATGATCTCGAAGCCAATGCCATCAATCAGCGTGGCGATCAGTTCGGCGTTCAGGCCGGGCGCGGCGCGCAGGTTCTTGGGCGTTTCGCCAACGGGATAATCCACGTAGGCGCGCATCCCGACTGCCAGCCCCAACGGGGGCGCGCAGACCGGCGTAGGCTGGAAGTTCTCCGGCTGCATATAGGTATCACCATTGCCGCGTTCGCCTTCCGCCACCCAGCCGTGATAGGTCAGGCCGAGCACCGTCACCTGCACCCGCCACCAGTTGTAACCCTGGTTACAGGCCGGGCCTTCGAGGATGTCCACGACCGAACCCGCCGGGGCGACGGTCAGCACCAGGCCATCCAGCGCCGCGCGGTCGCGCACGCGCAGGCCGTACAGCAGCTCCACCCGCGAACCGAGCGAAAAGCCCAGCGGGCTGCTGCATACCGGCGTGCCGGCAGGCGCCGCCGCGCCATAAATCCAGTAGCGACCGGGGCGGCCTTCGGCAATCCAGCCGCCGTTGCCCGGCAGTTCGACCCGCCACCAATTGTAAATCCCATCACACACCGGGCCTTCCAGCACGGTGACAATCGTGTTCTGGGTCGTATAGTTGACCTGCGCGCTGGAAGCCGAGGGCTGCGCCCGCACGTTCACCCCGCCGCGCACGTAACCTACCCCGCCGATAACCAGACCCAGCGGCGCGGGACAGCCGGGGGTGGTGGTGAGCACCGGCGTCGGCAGCGGGTTGCCCAGCACCAGCGGCGTCAGCGACGGGGTGAGGCTGGGCGTAAAGGTGGCCGTTGGCAGGGGCGTGACGCTGGGGATCGGCGTCACGGTGGGCGTTCGCGTCGGCGTCGGTGAGGCGGTAACGGCCTGCAAGGCGGGCGGCGCGTACAGCGCGGGCGCGGGATTCGCGGCGGTCAGCCGGATGAGCAGAAAGAGTGCCAGCATGAGGGCGAAGGTCAGACGTTTGGTCATAACAGCCTCCTGCCTGTATTCTAACCGCCAAGTCCCCGGATGCGCCAACGCCGGATGTGACGATAGGAAGAATGTATAGACACAGCCGGCAGGTTTGCGTTAAAGTCGGGGCAGCTAACGAACAGGACCATGATTTATGGGACACCATCTCACTCTGGCGGCGGCGCTGGCGGAACGGGCGCGGCTGCGCGCCGCCGGACAAACGCTGGTCTTCACCAACGGGCATTTTGATCTGCTGCACGTCGGCCATCTGGACTATCTCGAAAAGGCGCGGGCGCTGGGGGACGCGCTGTTCGTCGGGCTGAATGGGGACGCCAGCACGACCCGCCTGAAGGGCGCGGGACGACCGCTGATCCCGGCGGCGGAACGGGCGCGGCTGCTGGCGGCGCTGCTGCCGGTGACGGCGGTCATCATCTTCGAGGACGATACGGCAGACGGGCTGATTCGCGCCTTGCAGCCGGACATCTACGTGAAGGGCGGCGACTATGCCACCAAGCCGCTGCCGGAACGCCCGACGGTCGAGGCTTACGGCGGGCGCGTGGCGCTGATTGATTACCTGCCCGACCACAGCACCTCGGCGCTGATCGCCAGGATCAGGGCGCTCTAACCTCAGACAGCGACGGCTACCAAACAGGCCGACACCCGTTGGCGAATCTAGGTATAAGCAAATAAGAAATGTTGGATGTAGGGGGGGTCTCAGACCCTCCCCTACGGAAAAACATCCGACGGAATTTATCTGTTTGTACAAGCGGCACAGCATGTGAAATAGCCCCATTACCCATGCTGAATCTCATGCGCCGCTGCCGGGTGTTCATGACGGTGATGAACGCCTGTATTGGCCTCTTGTTATAAAACTGAACGCGGCGTACAATAATAATCGTTACGGGCAGTACAAGTCGTAAGGTTTACGTTTTTTCGAGGGAAAGCCGCGCATGAGTTCGGACACCAACCGCCAGGAACGGCGGCGGCAGGCCACCCGCCGCCGGCTGCTCGAAGCCGCTCGCCAGCAGATTGCCACACGGGGGTACGCCGCCACCGGCATACTGGACATCACCGAGGCCGCCGACCTGAGCAAAGGCACGTTTTACCTGTATTTCAACGATAAGGATGACCTGGTACGCGCCCTGATCCGCGAAGGCTTTGAGGACCTGATGGCCGGGCGCGACTGGCCGCTGGCCGGGGAAGGCAGCGCGGCCAACGTCATCGAGACGCTGCGGACGGTCTTCCGGTATGCCGCCGCCAACCGCGACCTGTTTCGCATCATGCTGGGCAAGGAAGCGCCGCCTGATCTGAGCCTGATGGCGATCAACTACTTTGCCGGAGCGATTGAGGACATTGTTACGACCGATGCCCCGACCGCCGACTACCCGCCGTATCTGCCGGCGGCGCTGGCGCAGTTTATCGCCGGGGCGTGCGTGCGGCTGGCGCTGTGGTGGCTGGAGGACGATCACGGCCTGTCACCGGACGATATCAGCCAACTGGTCTTCCGGCTGCTGAATCAGGGTGTGTTTGGTTTTCTCACATCGGGCTACGACCCATCAGAAGGGACGCCATAAAACATGGAACCAGTCTTTGAGAAAATTGGGCAGTTCGCGGTTCGCTACCGCTGGCCGGTGATTATCGGCTGGCTGGTGCTGGCGGTGGTTATCACGCTGGCCGCGCCGTCCATTGAAGAAGCGACGACCAGCGATGTCGGCGATCTGCTGCCGGTGGACGCGCCGTTTGCCCGCGCCGAGGCGATTCTGCGGCAGACGTTTCCCGATCTGGACGCGGCGGGCAGCGCCGTCATCGTGCTGGAAACGGCGGGACAGTCTATCCGCGAGGCGGCGACGTGGGCGTATCTCACCGAACTGACCGACTGGCTGCAAAGCGATGTGCTGGCCGACAATATGCTGGAAGTGCTGTCCCCGGCCAGCGGCACGCCGCTGCTGTCGGACGCGCTGGTGTCGTCCGACAACGAACTGGCGCTGATTAACCTGCGCTTCAAGGCCGACCCGCAGAACGCGGCCACCGTCGAATCGCTGCGTCTCATCCGGCAGTATCTGGCGGACAACACGCCGGACGGCCTCCAGCCTTATCTGACCGGCGCGGGACCGATCATCACCGGCTATGTAGAGGCCACGATGGAGAGCATTGACCGCACGACGGTGGCGACGGTGCTGCTGGTGGCGCTGATTCTGGTGGGGGTGTATCGCTCGCCGGTGAGTCCATTTATCCCGCTGATCACGGTTGGCGTGGCATATCTGATCAGCCGGGGGCTGGTCGCGTGGATCGGCGCGAACCTGATGACGATTTCATCGTATGCCAACGCCATGATGATCGTGATTATCTTTGGCGCCGGCACCGATTACTGCCTGTTCCTCATCAGCCGGTTTGGCGAAGAACTGGAGGCCAGCCAGCCCTCATCCCGGAATGACCGGGGCGGGGTAAAAAACACCGTCCAGCGGGTGGGCGAAGTGCTGACCAGCAGCGCGAGTACGGTGGTGGTGGGCTTCGTGGTGATGGCCTTTGCCGAGATGGGGCTGTTCCGCACCACCGGCCCGGCGCTGGCGCTGGGCATCGTCGTGGTGCTGCTGGCCGGGCTGACACTGACGCCGGCGCTGCTGGCAGTGATGGGGCGGCGCGCCTTCTGGCCGCGTAAACATTTTGGCCGCGCGCCCAGCCGCTATTACAACTGGCTGTCGAACATCGTCACGCGGTATCCGGTGCCGACGATCATCATCATCATTCTGGCGCTGGGGCCGCTGGCGCTGTATGCCACCGAGCAGCCAATCACCTATAATTTCCTGGCCGACTTACCGGCAGACAACGAAGCCAACCGGGGTTTAAACGCGCTGGAACGCCATCTGGGCGGCGGTCAGATGCAGCCGGTGAACGCCGTCATCCGCGACCTGAACCCGGATACGGCGCTGGCGGACATCGCCGACTGGACGGCGCGGCTGCGCGCGGTGCCGGGCGTGGCCGATGTTCGCAGCCTGTCCGACCCGCTGGGCAGCTTTAACGCGCAGTTCACCGGCATCACCCGCATCAGCCAGCAGCTTACGCTGGCGGCGGCGGCGCTCAACACGCTCACCGAGTCCGGCCTGCCGGCGGGGGCGCTCACGGCGGAAAACATGCAGCTTGCGACCGGCGCGCTGCCGCTGGTGCGGGCGTATCTTGACCAGCTCCCGGTGATTTATCCGTCGCTGGCCGATAATGCCGACCTGGACGCGGTGCGCGCCGGGCTGAACCGGCTGCCACTGGCCGCGTTAAGCGGCGGGCTGGATGAGCTGCTGGCATCGCTGGCGGCGCATACAGACGGGCTGGCGCAGACCGTCAGCACGCTGGAGCCAGCCTATTATCTGCCGGCGGCGCTGCCCGATACGCTGACGCAGGCGTTAGGCAGCGATGTGCTTGCCACGCTGACGGCCCGCTACCTGACCGCCGACCGGACAGCCGCCCAGTTTGAAATCATCCTGGAAGGTAACCCGTTTGGCGACGAAGCGATGAATACCATCGTCACGCTGCGGCAGTTGATCCCCAACGGCGAGGAAGCCCTCAACGGCTATCCGGTGAAAATCACCGATCTGCGGGATACGATGCAGCGCGACACCATGCGAACGGTCGCGCTGGTCACGATTGGCATCTTCATCGTGCTGGTGGCGCTGCTGCGCGCGCTGATCGCGCCGGTGTACATGATCGCCGGGATTCTGCTGGGTTACGGCGCGGCGATGGGCATCATGCGCATCGCGTCTACCGCCGTGTTTGGCACCGGTATGCTGACGTGGTGGGCGCCGTTTTTCATGTTCGTCATTCTGGTGGCCCTCGGTATTGATTACAACATCTTCCTGATGGGGCGCGTGCGCGAGGAAGCGGCGTCGTTCGGCACGCGGGAAGGCGTCCACCGGGCGGTGGCGGCGGTGGGCGGCATCATCGCGTCGGCGGG
>JARKOK010000348.1 GCA_029975765.1 Aggregatilineales bacterium | reverse complement strand
TGATCGGGATCATCTGGTCGAAGTCGCCCAGGTTCTGCGTGACGAACTGGGTTTCGATTATCTGTCCAGCGCCACCGCTGTAGACTATCATGGCATTTCCGATCATCTGGAAATGGTCTACCATGCTTACCGCACGGCGGGTGGCCCGGCGCTGGTATTTAAGGCGCAGACGCCCCGCGACGATGCCGAGATTCCATCACTCATTGATGTGTGGCCCGGCGCCGACTTTCAGGAACGGGAAGCCTATGACCTGTACGGTATCCGGTTTACCGGCCATCCGAACCTGAAACGGATTCTTCTGTGGGACGGTTTTAACGGCCATCCCATGCGGAAGGACTGGAAAGAGGCTTATTACGAAGAAGAGCACAAACCGCTTGACAGCCGCTGGCCGGAAGGTTGGGTGCATCGCGCTGAGGAGCGTAACGTCTACGGTAAGAACGTGCAGTACCCGGCAGACTTCGATCTGAGCCAGCTTACGGACACCTCTGAAGAGTCACTGTACCGTGAGCTTGGTCTGGGGGTGAGCATCCAGGAACTTGACAGCGACGCGGCGCTCAAAACAGACCGGCTGGTTGTCAACATGGGGCCGCACCACCCCAGCACGCACGGCGTGTTTCGTATGATCGTCACCCTCAACGGTGAAACGATTGAATCCTTAGAGCCGGTGATGGGCTACCTGCATCGCAATCATGAAAAGATTGGCGAACGCAACACCTTCCTGCACAACATGCCCTTTACTGACCGGCTGGATTACCTCAGCAGCATGGGCAACAACCTGGGTTACGCGCTGGCCGTCGAGCAGCTTCTGGCGAAAGGCGCGCGTTACCAGCCGCCTACCTACCGCGCCGAAGTCATCCGCGTGCTGATGACCGAACTCACGCGTATCGTCAACCACTACTGGGCCATTGGCTTCCTGCTGAATGACCTGGGCGCTTTCTTCACGCCCGCGCTGTACGCCATCGCCGAACGCGAGAAAATTCTTGACTTCTTCGAGGCAACCGCCGGCAGCCGCATGATGTGTAATTACATGCGCTTCGGCGGGGTGTTCAAGGACCTGCCAGAACGCATCCACAGTGTTGCCACCAAAGTCAACGACATGGTGCGCGATTTTAATACGATGGATTATCTGACTGAACTCATCAATGAGCGGATCCCGCGCTCGATTGATGAACTCGACACATACCTGAGTGACAGTGAGATCATCAAAGCGCGCACGATTGGTGTGGGTTATCTGCCGCCCGATATGGCCGTCGCCTACAGTGCCGCCGGGCCGCTGCTGCGCGCCAGCGGTGTGCCTTATGATGTGCGCCGTGCCGACCCTTACAGTATCTACCCGGAACTCGACTTTGATGTCGCGGTCCGTTACAACGGTGACATCTACGACCGCTATCTCATTCGCCTGGACGAAATGCGGGAAAGCATTCGTATCCTGAAACAGATTTTGCCGCGTCTGGAACGCACGATGGGCGAGCCAATTTTTGCTGGAAACAAGCAGCACACGCCGCGTGTTCCGGTCGGTGAAGCCTATGGCCGCGTCGAAAATCCGAAAGGCGAACTGGGATATTACGTCGTATCCGCCGGTGACGAAAAAGGCCCGCAGAATCCCTGGCGTTATCACGTTCGCGCCCCCAGCTTCATCAACCTCACGCCCCTCGGCCCGATGTGCGTGGGACACAAGGTGGCTGATGTGGTGGCAATCCTGGGCAGCATTGATATTGTACTGGGTGAGACGGATCGGTAGAAACATTCCGCAGGGGCGTACAGGCGTGCGCCCCTGCCTGACAAGGAGCGACGATGTACGGTCAAGGTCTATTGAAAGGTCTGTGGGTCACATTTACCCATTTCTTCAACACCTATATAGATGACATACGTTATGCCGGGCGCAAGTATTTCCGGCAGGAAAACTTTGC
>JARKOK010000326.1 GCA_029975765.1 Aggregatilineales bacterium | reverse complement strand
GGGTCGGGGCAATCAGCTTGACGGTCAGCGTGCGGGCGGCGTCATCCACCACCACGTTCATGCCACCGTTGCCGTCATTGCCGTCAATCACGTCAAACAGGAAGCCGTAGTCGGCGCCCAGATCGGCGGAGGCGGAGCGCTTCCAGGAGGCCAGAATCTCGCTGGCGGTGAAATCGCTGCCGTCGGACCACTTCAGACCCTCGCGGAGCGTAAAGGTGTAGGTCAAGCCATCTTCGGAGACGGTGTAGCTTTCGGCCAGTTCGGGCGAGAGCTTGGGCTCACCGTCCACAAACTGCCAGCCGATCAGGCCGGCATGCGCCAGCTTGAGGACGTTGGAGCCGTTGACCGAGCTGTTCAGCGCCGGATCGATCGAAAGGGGGGTGCCGCCGCCAAAGAACACAGAAATAACCGGCGCGCTGGACTCCGCCATGCCGACCATTCCGGTGCCCAGCAGCAACGTGAGCGTGAGTAGCATCGCAAGTGCCTTTTTCATAGTTCTCCTCCTCAAAATGATACTGGACCAGGATGCAAGTAACTGCCCCAATGATAGCATGCTGGCTGCATGCTGTCAAGGAAGCAAAACAAAAAATGAATTATATGTGGTGGCAGGCGGCAAAATGTCCCTTTTCCACCTCGACAAATTCCGGGTTGATTTCCGCGCAGATGCTGGTGGCGCGGCTGCAGCGCGTGCGGAAGGGGCAGCCCGACGGCACGTTGAGCGGGCTGGGGATATCGCCGCCGAGCACAATGCGCCGGGAGGCGCGGGCCCTGTCCGGGTCCGGGATCGGCACCGCCGACAAAAGGGAGATCGTGTAGGGGTGCAGCGGGTGGCGGTGCAGCTCCGAGGAGGACGCCAACTCCACCATCTTGCCCAGGTACATGACGGCAATGCGGTTTGAAATGTGCTTGACCACCGCCAGATCATGGGCGATGAACAGGTACGCCAGCCCTAACTTCTTCTGCAGGTCTTCCAGCATGTTGATGATCTGCGCCTGAATGGACACGTCCAGCGCGGAGATCGGTTCGTCCGCCACGATGAACGTCGGGTTGAGCGCCAGCGCGCGCGCCACGCCGATACGCTGCCGCTGGCCGCCGGAAAATTCGTGCGGGTAGCGGTTGACGTAATACGGGTTCAGCCCCACGCGCTCCAGCAGGTTTTCGACATATTCCTGCTCTTCCTTGCGGTTGTTCATCACTTTGTGAATCCGCAGCGGTTCGCTCACGATTCGTCCAACCGACATACGCGGGTTGAGCGAGGCGAACGGGTCCTGGAAGATCATCTGCATCCGGCGGCGCATCCGGCGCAGGTCTTCGCCGCCCATCGTCGTCAGTTCCTGGTTTTCAAACACCACCGACCCGGAGGTAGGGCGGTACAGTTGCAGGATGGTACGCCCGGTTGTGCTTTTGCCGCAGCCGGACTCACCCACCAGACCCAGGGTTTCGCCCTTATACACATCAAAGCTGACATCATCAACCGCTTTTACGGCACCCACCTGGCGCTGCAAAATAATGCCGGACGTGATCGGGAAATGTTTTTTAAGATTGCGCACCTTGAGGATAACTTCGCTCTTCGGCGCGGCTTTCGCGGCGGTTGCTTGTGGCGCGACACTAACCATGTTTGGCTACTCCCAGCGGCTCGGCTGTGCGGACATCCACCCAGCAGGCTTTCAGATGATCGGACGGGCTTCCCGCTCCGGGTTCCAGCGGCGGCATTTCCGCGCATTTTTCGATACGATACGGGCAGCGCGGCTGGAACGGGCAGCCGACCGGCTCGATCCGCATATCCGGCGGCGAACCTTCAATCTGATTCAGTTTTTCGCCACCGCCCGCCCGCCGGTCAAGGCGCGGCAGGGATTTCAGCAGGCCAAGCGTATAGGGATGGCGTGTGTCCTTAAAGACTTCCTTCACCGGGCCGCGCTCGACCACCAGACCGCCGTACATCACCTGCACCGTGTCGGCCAGGCCGGCCACGATGCCCAGGTCGTGCGTGATCCAGATCATCGCCATGCCGATTTCATCACGCAGGCGGCGTACCAGATCAAGAATCTGCGCCTGGATCGTCACATCCAGCGCGGTCGTCGGCTCATCGGCGATCAACAGCTTCGGATTGCACGACAGCGCCATCGCAATCATCGCGCGCTGGCGCATCCCGCCGGAGAACTGGTGCGGGTAGTTGTCGAGGCGTTTATGCGGGTCGGCCACGCCCACCATCGCCAGCAGGTCGGCGGCGCGGTCGCGGGCTTCCTTGTTGCTCATGCCCAGATGCAGCTTGAGCGCCTCGGTAATCTGCGTGCCAATCGTCAGCACCGGATTGAGCGAGGTCATGGGGTCCTGGAACACCATCGCAATTTCGGCCCCCCGGACGGAGCGCATTTCTTCCTGCGACAGTTTCAACAGGTCACGACCGCGAAACAACACCTCACCCCGTTCAACTTTGCCGGGTGGCGTGGGGATGAGGCCCATAATGGATAGCACATGGACGCTCTTACCGCTGCCGCTTTCCCCCACCACACCCAGCGTTTCGCCTTCGTGGAGTTTATAGGAAACGCCGTTAACGGCGTAGACCGTCCCCTCCTGGGTATAAAATCGAGTGACGAGGTCTTTGACCTCCATCAGAACGGGCTGAGCCAAATTCTTTTCCTCCCAACACTTACGAAACTGGCAAGAGGCTTTTTAAAAAAATAATGTGCCGTAATTGTCCACACTTCCGGCCAAAATGCAAAAACTGTCTGAACAAAACGCCGGTGCTGTGTTTTGTTCAATACTTACAACCTTACAGAACGGTTCAAAGCCTTGTGAAATTTTGGGGAAACGGCTGTCCATCTGTAGGGGCGACCCTGCGTGGCCGCCCCCGCCAAACGATGTTCAGAATCATAGTGCGATTCGTAACGCTGTCAATGGCGGAAG
>JARKOK010000301.1 GCA_029975765.1 Aggregatilineales bacterium | reverse complement strand
GGCCGCCGCAGACGCCGCCCAGGACGCGATCCGTAAAACTTCGATACATAATTTGTAACTCTTGCTGTCAGCCGATATAGTCACCGCTCACTATACCGTCATTACTGTAAAGCTGCAAAGGTAGAAAAATCATATGAAAATCGGCGTGGTGGGTTGTGGACTGGTGGGCGCAACGGCGGCGTATGCGCTGGTGATGCGTGGCATTGGCCGGGAACTGGTGCTGGTGGATAAAAATATGGCGCGCGCGCAGGCGGAAGCGTCGGACATTCTGCACGCCGTACCGTTCGCGCATCCGCTGCGGGTGTCTGCCGGGGATTATCCCGATCTGGCTGGCTGCCGGGTGGTCATCGTGGCGGCAGGGGTGAACCAGCAGCCGGGCGAAACGCGCCTGCAACTGCTGGAACGCAACGCCAACGTGTTCCGCGCGGTGATCCCGGCCATTTTGCAGCACGCGCCGGAAGCCGTGATCGTCGTGGCGACGAATCCGGTGGATGTCATGACGCATCTGGCGGCGCGGTTTGCCGCCGAGGTGAACGTGCCATCCAGCCGCATAATTGGCTCTGGCACGACGCTGGATACGGCACGGTTTCGCGCGCTGCTGGGGCGGCATCTGGGGGTGGACTCGTATCACATTCACGGTTACGTCATCGGGGAACACGGCGACTCGGAGGTGCTTACCTGGTCGCTGGTGTCGGTTGGCGGCATCCCGCTGGAAGAATTCACGCAGCTTCGCCATGCCGCGCCGCTGGATGACGCAGTGCGCCAGGAAATTGATACCAATGTGCGCCGCGCCGCTTACAGCATCATTCAGGGCAAGAGCGCGACATACTACGGCATTGGCAGCGCGCTGGCGCGTATTGTGGATGTGATCTTGCGCGACCAGCAGGCTATCCTGACGGTCTGCACACCCGTAGCCGATGTGGCCGGGGTGCAGGATGTGACGGTGGCGCTGCCGCATCTGGTCGGCGGCTCCGGGATTCTGGCGACCTTTCCGCCGCCTATAGATAATGTGGAACAGGCTGCCCTGCACGCCAGCGCAGCCACTGTTCGCTCGGCGATTGACCAACTCTAAAACCGCACGACGACGCGCACGCGGCCAAATTCCAGTTCGTCCTGGCTGCGGAGACGGTATTGTTCGTGCGGGGTGAGCGGCAGACCGTTCAGGCGCGTGCCGCTGGTGCTGTCCAGGTCTTCAATACAGACCTGCTCGCCATCCAGCAGAAACGCGGCGTGAACGCGCGACACCCCGCCTTCCGCGCCGCCGTAGGGCGCTAAGTCCAGATCGGGCACGGTTTCGCCGGAGTCGCTGCTGCGGCCAACGATGGCGCGCCCGGTAACGGTAAGCTGCGCCGTGCCGCTGCGGTGTTCGCTGGTGATGCTAAGGGAAATGCGCTGAGGCGTTTGCGAAGCCATAGGATTTTACTGTGCGGGCGCTCTGTGCCCGCACCTCGATTAACAACTTAACTGATTCTGTCAGATTAAACCTGAATTGGCAATAGTCGCGCTGTCCCGTACAATCGTGGGGCAATTTCAGGAGTAACACCTATGCGACGACTGGGACTGATTCTGGCGCTGCTGCTGGCGCTGTTGGGCACGGCGGGCGTTTCCGCGCGGGAAATCCGGCAGGGGGACGAATGTATCATCCCGGCTGATGAAGTCATTCAGGATAACCTGTTTGTATTATGCCGCGTGTTGACCATTAACGGGCGCGTTGAGGGCAATCTGCTGGGCGCGGCGTCGGTCGCCACCCTCAACGGCACCGTAACGGGTGACGTGTATCTGCTGGCCGGGCAGCTTGACTTTAACGGTGTTGTGGGCGAAAACCTGCATTTTGTCGGGCCGGTGCTGAACGTTCGCAGCCGCGCGCGGTTTGACAGCCCACGCAGCGATCTGGTCGCCGCCAGCCTAAGCGCGAACGTGGCGGCGGCGCTGCCCGGCAGCGCGACCTACCTCGGTTATGAACTGCGGCTGGACGGCGAAGTGAACGGCGAAGTGAATTTCTGGGGCGGGGCGTTAATGATCGGCGGTACGGTTGGCGGGGATGTCAATGCCTCGGTGGGTGACCCCGACGCAACAGCTTTCCCGCAGTGGCTGAACCTGCTGTTTCCGCTGTTCTGGAATGCTCAGGTTCAGACACCGGGGCTGACGTTAACGGAGGCCGGCGCGATCACCGGCGACCTGCGGTATACCGGGCCGGTCGAGGCCACTCTGCAAGGACGGGTGACGGGCGCAACGGTGTATACGCCGGTCAGCGCCCAGCCTGATCTGACGCAGATCATCCCGGAAGATCAGCGCGGCGGGCGCGAAGTGAGTGTATATCTGGCGCAGGTGGTGCAGGAATTTGTCACGCTGCTGGTGATCGGGCTGATCGGCCTGAGCGCCGCCTATCGCCCGCTGCAACTGCCGCTCCGGCAGATGCAGGCGCGCCCACTGTGGAGTCTGCTGCTGGGGGTGGCGGGTCTCATCCTGGGTATCCTGCTGTGGCTGACGGTGATCGGATTAGGAGTCCTGCTCATTCTGCTGCTGGCGTGGCTGCAACTGAGCAGTCTGGTGCTGATTGCCAGCGTGGCGCTGGTGGTCGTCGCGCTGGGGTGGGCGGGGATATTCTTTATTGGTGCGTGGTTCGTCAGCCGGGTATTAACGGCGCTGTTCATCGGGCGCTGGCTGGTGCGCGTGGCGGTCGGTGACGATGGCAGCCAGCGGGTGACGTACCTCAGCCTGATCGTCGGGCTGATCGTGCTGGCGCTGCTGGCATCG
>JARKOK010000300.1 GCA_029975765.1 Aggregatilineales bacterium | reverse complement strand
TAAATCCAACAAAAGTTCCAGAATACACGGTAAAAATCGGTTACAGTACCAGTATTCGGTTTTCAATTGAAGGAGTTCTGCAACGATGACTCACATTATCACCAGCCTGTGCCTGCGCGACGGCGCGTGTATGGAAGTCTGTCCGGTCGAGTGCATTGTGCCCGGCAAGCCGGAAAATGAATGGCCCTGGTATTTCATTGACCCCGACACCTGCATTGACTGCGGCGCGTGCATTCCCGAATGCCCGTTTGAAGCGATCTTTATTGAAGAAGAAGTGCCATCGGCCTACACCATGAACGCCGGCCAGAAGCGCATCCCGTTTGACAGCAAGCAGGAAGTCGCCTACGCGGGCGGCGAAGTCTTCGATCTGACCGAAGACATCCAGTACAATTACGCGTTCTTCGGTGAAGGCCCCGGTTACGACGCCGTAGGGTAAGCCGTCGTTCGTTATCAGACAAAATCGAATCCCCCGGCGTTTAGCGGGGGATTTTTATTGCATCTGTGTTACCAGAATGGCTTCCAGCTTCCGCGTGAACTGCTCGCCGTTCGCCCGCGCCGAAAACAGCCGTTCCACCCGCGCCCGCCCCGCCGCGCCCATCTGCTGCCGCTGCGCCGGGTCGCGCAGCAGTTCGATCACCCGCCGCGCCAGCGCGTCCGCGTCCCCCGGCGGCACCAGCCAGCCGGTTTCGCCGTCGGCCAGTGTTTCGGCGGGGCCGCCCCGATTGGTGCTGACAACCGGCTTACCGGCGGCCATCGCTTCGACGATCACCACGCCGTAGTCCTCAAAGCGCGAGGCGCACACCACCACGTCCGCCGCCGCCAGCACCCGCTCCACGTCGGCGCGGAAGCCGAGATAATGCAGCCGGTCGCGCAGCAGCGGGTCGGCCTGCGCGGCGGCCAGAATCCGCTGTTTGTAGGCATTGTCCGCGCTGGTCTGGGTATTTTCCCCGGCGACGATGAAGCGCGCGTCGGGTATGTCCCGCGCCACCTGCCGCGCCATCGCCTGAAATACATCATGGCCTTTCACATCCTGAAAGCGCGCTACCAGCGCCACCACCGGCGCGGCTGGCGGGATAGCCGCTTCGGCGCGCACCGCCGCGCCCGCCACGCCGGGATGAAAGCGGCTGGTGTCCACGCCGGGGTACAGCACTTCGATGCGCTCCGGCGGCATAAACGGCGGCTGCCCCAGAAAGCCGCGTTTAATCGCCTGCGAGTGTGCGAAGGTGGCCGCTGGCCGCCGGAAAAAAGCGCGCTGCCAGGGCTGCGGGTGAAACCACCACCCCATACACGTCCACAGAGCCGGCACGCCGGCACGTTCCGCCGCCGGCAGCAGCATTGGTAGGGTGTGGTAATCGCTGTGCGCGGCGGTGATGTGCTGCTCGCGCAGCAGGCGTTCGATGCGGCGGCTGACCGGCAGCCGCGCCCACACCGCCGGGATGAAATACACACTCGCGCCGCGATACGGCAGCACATGCACCGGCCAGCCGTTCGTGCGCCAGCGGTCGGCTAACTGGCCGGCACGCGGCACCAGCAGGTGCGGCCTGAAACGCGCCGGGTCGAGCGCGCCCGCCAGCGCCAGCAGCGCGGTTTCGCCGCCGCCGAGATCGGTATAACTGGAAGCAAACAGCAGATTCACAGGCATGAGCCAAGCGTAACACCAGAGCCAGCGGGACGCAAAACCACCATCCGGCGCTGGCTGCATTGCATGTTGGAGGCAGATTGAACAGCGTTCCAAACTCCAGGCCGTTCAACCTACCTGACAGATCGTTTGAAAAGCTATCCCCATCCCTAAATCCCCTCCCCAGTGCATGGCTGAGGGGACTTTCCAGGCATTTTTAGCCCCCTCTCTACGCAGTGGGGAGAGGATTGGAACTTCTCAAATGGCTTCTGAAGGGGCATTCCCGGCGGGTCAGAGTGCCGTCAGGCACTTCCCGCCGGAAACCGGCAGCCGGACGTTTCAACGTCTGGCGCCAACTGGCACCACCCGCCGCTGGCCGGTTGAAGTCCCGGCGGTTTAAGGGTAGAGTCGCTGGTATGCGGGGAAGGTATCAGCCTTTTCCCTACCGAAGCCCCAACAGCAGCAGGATGGTACGCCATGATTGACCTTCAACCCATCTTCCAGGCTGTCCGGCAGGCTGCCGCCCTGTGCCGCCGGGTGCAGGAGATGCACCTGCTGGGCGGTGAGAAAGCAGGCCGGGAGCCGGTGACAGTGGCGGATTACGGCGCGCAGGCGTTGATCTGCCGCGCCATCAGCCAGCATTTCCCCGGCGATGCCGTCATCGCGGAAGAACAGGGCGGGCAGTTTGTCGAACTGGTGTCGGACCGCGAGAAAGCGGAAATCACGCGGCTGCTGAGCGACCTCCTGGGCGAATCTATCACGGCGGCCAGCATCGTGCGCTGGCTCGATCATGGCTACGGTTACGAGGCCGAGCGCACCTGGGTGATTGACCCGATTGATGGCACGCGCGGTTTTCTCGCGCTGCGGAATTATGCCATCGGGGTTGGCCTGCTGGTGGATCACCAGCCGGTCGGGGCGGTTATCGGCGCGCCGGGTTATCCCACGCCTGACCGGCGGGGGGTGATCTTCCACGCCCAGAGCGGCGCGGCTTATGTCCAGCCGCTGGCGGGTGGTATGGTACGGCGGATTCGGGCATCGGAACGGACGGAGCCAGCCGCGCTGCGGCTGGTCGAAAGTGTGGAAAAAAGCAGCGCCAGCCACGAACGGATGGAACGGGTGCGGCTGGCGGCGGGTTTCGGCGGCGCGGCGCTTGACCGGCTGGACAGCATGGAAAAATACGCCCGCATCGCCGCCGGGGATGCCGACCTGTACCTGCGGCTGCCGCGCCTGTTCAGCACGCGCCCGCATATGATCTGGGATCACGCGGCGGGGGTGGCGCTGGTGCAGGCCGCCGGGGGCATAGCAACCGATGTGGACGGCTCGCGGCTGGATTTTTCACACGGGCGCACGCTGGCGCACAACCGGGGCATGATCGTCAGCAACGGACGCATCCACCAGCGCGTGCTGGACGCGGTGGCGAAAGTGCTGGCGGAAGAAAGCCGGAACTGACCCGGCAGAACGGCCCGGACTGGCTGACGCTTGCCCTACGGGGGGTCTGCCGTACCGTTGACTCCTCCCCCCCCCGTGTTATAATCCCGCCGCTAAATAAGGCCAGTGGCCGTCCATTTATGATTCGGAGTACATATACAATGCGTGTAATCAGGCTTGCGATTCTGGCGATTTTATGCCTGATGATGGTTGGCAGCGCAGCCGCCCAAGACTCATCCAATCTGCTGACCAACGGCGGATTTGAAGAGGGCAGCTTTGGCCCGTACACCCAGCGGCGCGGCGGCGAAAAACCGATTTACCTGCCGAACGGCTGGAACGCCTGGCTGCCGGCTTCGCCGCGCGGCGATTATTATGACCGTTCCGACCGCGTGACCATCAACCCCCACCCGGAAACCGGCTTTCCCAAGCCGCTGAAGGGGCTGCGCGCGGCGGCGATAGACTGCGGCTTTGTGACGTGCAGCGTCGCGCTGTATCAGACGGTCAGCACCGGCATTACAGCGGGCGCGAATGTCCAGGCTTCCGCCTGGGCGACGCTGAAAGCCTGTAATTCCGCACCCGACAAGAACGGCCTGCCCACCGGCATCTGTGAATCGGCGGCGGAGTCCGGCGCGAAAACGCGCATCGGCATTGACCCCAACGGCGGCACCGATCCGAATGACAGCGACATCGTGTGGTCGGGTTTCATCAGCCCACACATGCAGGGCGGCTGGCAGTCCATGTCGGTCAGCGCGACGGCGACCGGCCCGGCGGTAACGCTGTTTCTGTACTCCACCCAGCAGAACTTCGCTGAAGTCAATATAACCTACTGGGATGAAGCCGTGTTAGCGGGCGGCGGGGGCGGCGGCGCGGCACCCAGCGCGGCCACGCCTGTGCCCACGCCCATCCCGCAGGTTGCGTTTGTGGTGCCGCAGGCGGCGCAGAGTGACGGTTCGATTGTGCATGTCGTTCAGGCGGGGGACACGGTGGACAGCATCGCCTTTGCCTACGGCGTGACACGCACGCAAATCCTGGAACTCAATAATCTGGCCTCGGCGCGTTTTATCAACCCCGGCCAGAAACTCGTCATCAAGACACCCGAACCCGCCGCCAGCGGCGCCGGTGATGCCCCGGCGGCAGCGGCCCCGCAGGAAATCGTACCGACCGTCAGCGGCGTGAACTTCGAGGAAGTGGTCAGCACGACCGCCCCGGTGGATGGCGCGCCGGATCAGCCGCCCCCGCCGGAAGCGCAGGCCGCCGAACCGACGCAGCCGCCTGAGCCAACCCCCACCTCGCTGCCCGCACCCGTGACGGAAGTCGCATCGAATGTGATTAACCCGGCGGCCACCACCGGCTCGGTGTGTGTGCTGCTGTTTGACGATCTGAACCAGAACCGGATTCAGGAACCCGGTGAAACCACGCTGGCCGGCGGCACGATTAATCTGAGCCAGGCCGGGCAGCCGGTCGAAAGCTACCAGACCGAGGCCGTGCCTGACCCCCACTGCTTCACCGATCTCTCGATTGGCGATTATGTGGCGGTGGCGGCAGTCCCCGCCGGTTATGGCCTGATCACCTCCAACCAGTTCCGCGTCCAGCTCAGTCCGGGCGCGACGATCAACGTGGCCTTTGGCGCGGCGCAGGGTGTACAGGCGGTCGCGCCGCCGCCCGCCGACGTGGGCGGCCTGGTCGAAGAAGCCCCTGCCGCCAGCGATACACCGCGCACGCTGGCCGACCAACTGCTTCAGTACAGCGGGCTGATCGTCTTCGGGCTGGCGGCGCTGGTACTGCTGGGCGGGCTGGGGCTGGCGCTCGTCATGCGGCGGCGTTAATTTTTGTAATGTATCGCAGGGGCACGCCGTGCCCCTTCCAACCGGTATCAGGAGCAAGGCTGATGATACGGCGACTGGTGTTCGCCCTTATTTTTTCCCTGGGCATAACGGGCGCTGCTGCCGCGCAGACCGGCGGCCAGTTATGCGTGCGCTCGTTTGAAGACCGCAACGGCAACGGCCAGCGCGACGGCAGCGAGATTGTACTCACGCGCGGCGTGGGCGTTAATCTGCTGGATACCAGCGGCGTGACGATTGCCAGTTCGCTGCTGGACACCTCGCCGACGGCGGCGCAGGGTGTGGTGTGCTTTCAGTTCTTACCGGCGGGGCAGTACAGCGTGGTGATGACCAGCGCGGAGTATACGGCGACCACGCCGGACACCATTACCACCAGCATCACGGATGGCGGCCTGCCGGTCGTGGTCGAATTCGGCGCGCGGCTGGCGATCACGCCCACCCCCGACGCGGCGGCCTCGGATGCGCCGGAACTGAATACCACTCAACTGCTGCTGTCCGGCGTAGGGGCGCTGCTGGTGGTTGGGTTTATGGCTTTTCTGGGGATGCTGGTCTACTGGTTCGCCTTTGGCCGCCGCCCCGCGCCCGATCCGCGTTATACCACTGGCTCGATGCGCGCCGTGCGGGCGACCGGCGAACACCGCCGCACCGGCGAAGTCCACGCCACTACCGATACCGGCACCTCCCGCCGCGTTCCGGCAGAGGCGGACGACCCGTTTCAACTACCCGACGATCCTCAGTAAACAACCGGCTGTAACCCGGTAAGAAGCCATTTGAGAAGTCTCTTTTGCCCTCTTAGCTCGACTTTGCACGTTCAAGCAGCATAACACAAGGTCGAGATGAGCATAGCGCATAAGGGTTTTGGGGCAGGGCAATCGCGTTCTAAAAGAATGGAGTAGACTCAAGGGAAACGGCATGTCCTTTCGGACATTCTCAGCCTGACGATCTGCGCGATCGTATCGGGAGCCAATAGTTGGGTCGAAATTGAGGAATACGGGGAAAGCAAGCGCGAGTGGTTGAGCGGATTTCTGGAATTGCCGCACGGGATACCGTCGCAGCCTGCCGCCCACCACGAGCAGTTCATGGGTTGGCAGCCAGCATCGCAGCAGCTTCAGCATTTGTAAACTCCGCGCCAGCAGAGTGTTGGGCACACGTCGGCGCTGCTGGTAGTAGCGTTCCGAGAGCGACAACGCCGTCATCGCCGGCAGTACCCACCCCCGTTGTGTCCAGGGAATGTTCGTCAGCCGCATCAGACTGATCCAGCGCCGCCCGCTGGTTTTGACAAAGTGGCTGTCGCTGGAACGTACCCCCTCGCGGCAGATGCCCCGTGCCGCGATCTTGTGGCCCCAGCGTCGTTCTATCGTCGGGTCAATCCCAAACACCAACGCTTGCTCGGCAGGCACAAAAGTCGTTCCCGGCAACCTCAGCAGCACCTGCGTCAAGGCCAGCGGCGAGCACAGCGCCCGGTTCAGCCCCTGATGATAT
>JARKOK010000299.1 GCA_029975765.1 Aggregatilineales bacterium | reverse complement strand
ATATCATCAGGGGCTGAACCGGGCGCTGTGCTCGCCGCTGGCCTTGACGCAGGTGCTGCTGAGGTTGCCGGGAACGACTTTTGTGCCTGCCGAGCAAGCGTTGGTGTTTGGGATTGACCCGACGATAGAACGACGCTGGGGTCACAAGATCGCGGCACGAGGCATCTGCTGCGATGGGGTACGTTGCAGCGACAGCCACTTTGTCAAAACCAGCGGGCGGCGCTGGATCAGTCTGATGCGGCTGACGAACATTCCCTGGAAACAACGGAGGTGGGTACTGCCGGCGATGACGGCGTTGTCGCTCTCGGAACGCTACTACCAGCAGCGCCGACGTGTGCCCAACACTCTGCTGGCGCGGAGTTTACAAATGCTGAAGCTGCTGCGATGCTGGCTGCCAACCCACGAACTGCTCGTGGTGGGCGATAACGCCTTTGCCGCCCTGCATTTTCTGGATGGTGTGCGGCAGGCTGCGACGGTATCCCGTGCGGCAATTACCGCGCCGCAAAGTGGCAAAACGTCGCTACGGTGACGCGACCAACACGCTCCGACGCGCCAGCCGACCGAATGAGGTGTGGAGCTATGACTTCCTGGAAGCACGCACCGAGCGGGGTGGGAAACTGCGAATCCTGACGGTGCTGGATGAGTACACGCGAGAATGCCTGACGATTCATGTCGCCCGCTCGATCTCGTCGCGCCAGGTTATCCAGGTGCTGGAATGGCTATTCCTGCTGCGGGGTGCGCCTGACTATTTGCGCAGCGACAATGGCCCGGAGTTCGTCGCCTATGCCCTTCAGCAGTGGTTGCAGGATCGGCACTGCCACACGCTGTATATCACGCCCGGCAGTCCGTGGGAGAACCCATTCATCGAGAGCTTCAACGGGACCTTTCGCAGTGATTGTCTGGATCGCTGGCTGTTCGTCAACGGCGCGGAGGCACAAATCATTATCGAGCAGTGGTGGCAGGCGTATAATCAGCGTCGTCCACACAGCCGTCTGGGCTACCTGCCACCGGCTGCCTTTGCCGAACAAGTTCGACTCTCACTCCAACCGGTCTAGTCGTTGGGGGCAGGTCACCAATCATATCGAGTTTTTGCTGAACAACAAATGAGAGAGATTCAACAACCTACGTAAATTAAAACCAGGCAACTCTAAAGCTGCCCGGTTTTAACCGTTAGGTACAGTGTACAATCCATTCTATCAGGAAAGAACCGATTCTTTCAGAGTACAACTGAATTCTTTTTTACCACACGTCACAGCCGTTCGATGATGGTGCCGGTGCCCATTCCGCCGCCGCAGCACATCGTCTGAAGGCCGTAACGCTGGTCGTGCGTTTCCAGCGCGTGGAGCAGCGTGGTCATCAGCCGCGCGCCGGACGCGCCGAGCGGGTGGCCCAGCGCAATCGCGCCGCCGTGTACGTTGACCTTCGCCATATCCGCGCCGATTTCGCGCTGCCACATACCGATGACCACCGCGAACGCCTCATTCACTTCGAACAGGTCAATCTGATCGAGGCTCATGCCCGCTTTGTGCAGCACTTTTTGCGTCGCGGCGATAGGCCCGGTCAGCATCAGGTGCGGGTCGCTGCCAACGGTGACCGCCGCGACGAGCCGCGCGCGCGGCTTCAGCCCCAGTTCCGCTGCTTTGTCGGCGGTCGTCAGCAGCAGCGCCGCCGCGCCGTCGGTGATCTGGCTGCTGTTGCCGGCGGTGGTCACGCCGTCACCGGAGAAGGCCGGAGACAGGGACGCCATCTTTTCGATGGAGGCGTTCGGGCGCACGCCCTGATCACGGTCGGCCAGCACCGGCTTGCCTTCTTCATCCAGCCCATCCAGCGGCATAATCTCGCGGCTGAACCAGCCGTTGGCCGCCGCGCGCGCCGCCTTCAGGTGGCTGTCGTAACCGATACGGTCAGCTTCCTCGCGGCTGATGTGCCATTTCTGGGCGATTTCGTCCGCCGCGATGCCCTGCGGTACGAGGTTGTACGCTTCCAGCATCCGGTCGGTGAACGGCTGCCCGCCGCTCATACTCGACCCCATCGGCACACGTGTCATGCTCTCCACGCCGCCGGCGATCATCACATCGGCCTGACCGGACGCGATCATGCCCGCCGCCAGATGCACCGCCTGCTGGCTGCTGCCACACTGGAAATCAATCGTCGTTGCCGGGATTTCGATGGGCAGCCCGGCATCCAGCACCGTGTTGCGCGCCAGATTGAAGGTCTGCTCCCCCACCTGGCTGACACAGCCCATCATGACATGCTCAATCAGCGCCGGGTCAAGCTGCGCCCGCGCCAGCAGTTCGCACAGCACCGCTGACCCCAGCCGCACCGGATGCACCTCGCGCAGCCAGCCGCCGCGCTTGCCTAACGGAGTCCGCACCGCCTCCACAATCACCACGTCACGCATCGTCATACCCTCAAAAGAATTAAATTACGATTCGATTATTCCATAATAATATAGACAAGACTTGGAGGCGTACAAACTTTCATCCCGCGCTCATATTCGATTGTTGGATATACTAAAAAGAGTTTCAAGCTGTTTTCAACAGCGGGTCAGGATGCCAGTACAGTGTCATCAACTGCTCGGCGCGCAAAGCCACCAGCGCGTAGGTGATGCCATTGGTATCGGCAAACTCCACCTCATAGACCCCCGGCTCCCATTCCTCGACCACTGTCCCCACCTGCCCACGCTTTAGCCCTTCGTGGGGTAAATCTTCCAGCAGCGCCACCACATCATACTGGTTCATTTTATCCCCGTATCACCCCCGCAGCCGTGCCAGCAGGCCGCAGTACCGTTCCGCCACTTTGTTGTTGCTCACAGCGATATGTACCGCCTTATGCGTGCCAACCAGCACCACCATCTTACGCGCGCGGGTGATGGCGGTATACACCAGATTGCGCTGGAGCATCATGTAGTGCTGCGTCATCAGCGGGATGACGACGACGGGGTATTCCCCACCCTGGCTGCGGTGGGTGCTGATGCAGTAGGCGTGGGTCAGTTCTTCGGCTTCCGTCCAGTCGTAATAGATGTAGCGGCCATCCATCACAATTTCCAGCAGGTTCTCGTCGAAATCTATGCCGGTGATGCGCCCGATGTCGCCGTTAAATACATCCTTCTCATAGTTGTTACGAATCTGCATCACCTTGTCGCCGGCGCGAAACACCCGCCCGCCCAGCTTCTTTTCCGCCAGCCGGTGATCGCCGTTGAGCGCACGCTGCAAGGCTTCATTCAGCGCGTGAACGCCAATTGGCCCGCGATACATGGGCGCGATCACCTGAACGTCGTCCATCGGGTCATAACCAAATTTGTCGGGCAGGCGGTTCAGCACAATGTCCACCAC
>JARKOK010000289.1 GCA_029975765.1 Aggregatilineales bacterium | reverse complement strand
TTCCCCTTCAAGCCCCGTATCTCGTCGGCGTGTTCCTTCTCGTGATGGATGAAAACCCCCACCAACTGCGGAATGGTCACCCGCTGCCCCCAGGGGGACATCACCTCACCGGCAAATTGGTCGTCAGGAACCGCCTGTATTGCCGCTTTCAGGTCATCCCGCGCCAGTTCCCATTCACGACGTGTCTGTTCATAGCTCAAATCCTGCCGTGTTTCCACCGATTGTGCGTTATACTCGTTGATGCCACGATACGAGGCAATCGCCGCCTCACCGCCTTTGATATAAGCGCGGATGGAAGCGGTCGTCGCTTCATCCCAGCCGGTCAGGTGCGCCAACACCTGCCGGATCGTCCAGCCAGGATAGACTTCCCAGTTCTTTTCGACTTCATCCAGCAGCGTTCGCATCGCTGTATGCGAGGCGTTCAGACCATTCAGCAGGGTGGTTTTGTTACTCATGGGTTGCTGTCCTTCGGTGGTGAATCATTGGCCGCTTCATCGGGTTTCGTCGGGTAGGTAATCATCTCGGCGTCGCCCTTAATGCCGGCCAGCAGGATACTGGCGTCTTCGTCTTCCGGTTTCAGTTGCAGCGCGCGCTCCAGGGCGGCGATGGCGTCATCATCGGTTTCCGCCGCCTGTGCCATCAGATACCACGCTTTCGCGTCCTCGGCTTCATCTTCGAGATAATCCAGCAGGATTTCCCGCGCAGCGCGCAGGTTCAGAATGCTGATGTAATACCGGGCGGCGTCCAGGCGCTCATCATACTGGCTCAACACAAGTCCTTTCCATCTCTCTCGTTATTACCCCTTATCTCCAACGGGAGCGCGCCCGCCCGGCGGTTAGTTCAGTTGTTCCCGGCAGTCCAGCAGTGCCCGGCGCACCAGTACCCGCACCATCTCGGCGCGGTAGCCGGCGCTGCCCAGGCTGTCGCTGATTGGATTCAGCCCGGTCATCTGCTGGACAGCGTGCTGAATCGTATCCATCTCGAACGGCTGGCCGAGCAGCGGCAGGCTGACAATCGCAAAAGGCGCAGCCGTCGCGCCGTAGACCGCCGGAAAAACGGTTTCGACGCGCCCGACAGCATCCAGCCGCACGAAAACCGCCGCGCTGACAATCGGCGCATCCGCCGGGGTGCGGGCTACGACGGCTGTACCCAGGGCTTCGCCGGCTTCCAGCGCCGGAATCGTCACGCTGCCGATGATACCCTGCCGCAGATCGCAGGCTGCCGGTTCCAGCAGCGCCTCGGTGATGGCATACAGCGCCTCGTCTTCCGGCTGGGTCCAGTGATGCACGGCTACATCATGCGCCAGCAGCACCGTAATCCAGTCCGGGAAGCGCGCCGGTTGCAGCAGGCTTTCGCCTACAGTCGTGCCATTACGCAGGTTCAGCGGCACCGCGCGCGTCAGCGATTGGCGTAATGCGTCCGGCAGTCCCGGCAGTTCCACCACCTGCTGCAAGCTGCACGCCGCGCCGATGTGCCAGCCGTCGCCCTGGCTCTCAATCTGCCGTAGTTCAGGGACAGCCTGTAGATCAATCACGGTGGCATACGGCACATCGAATGTGCCGAACGTGGCCGCGCCGCCGGCCAGCGCCAGCGTATCGGGGTGGCCTGCCAGTTCCAGCGCGGCGGACAGCGTTGGCGGACGGTGATAGGTTTTTGGATTTGCCATCATTATCCTCGCGGGCGTTTAAAAATGGCTTTTGCGCCCCGGTCGCCATCCCATTCAAAGTTCATCAGTTCCCAGCCGCCGCTGGCATATCTGTTCAGCGTTTCGGTAAATTTGTCAGCATTGGCATGAACATCCGCCGCTTTGGTATCGGCGTCAGGACTGAGTTCCCGCCCTTCGATATACACCACCAGATATTCCCACCGTTCCATGCTGCTGCTCCTTATTGAGTTTGTGCCGGCAAGTTCCTATAACATTACCGTAGCCCTCAGACCGTCGCAAACCGGCAGCCTACCGCGCATACACGGCCAGCACGGCTGGCACGGGATCGAGCGAAATCAGCCGGTATTCCGCCGCGCCCGGCGTAAGAATGGACATCAGCGTGGATCCGCCGCCGTCGAGGTTAACTACATTGACCAATCCTAAATCTGTCGCTGGCAGATAGGCGCTCAGGTCGGCCAGCCGCAGGCCGAGCAGCGGCGTCACGCCGATAATGATCCGCCCCTGAACGTCCTGCCCGATGAAAGTTCGCCGGGTGGCACGGTCAGGATCGGGGCTGTTATAGGCGGCCTGACCGTCAGCGACCAGCATGGGGAAACCCTGCACGGCCTGGGCCAGTGCCATACCGGGGTTGGGACGCGCCGCATTTGACCAGACCGCCGGTATACTGTTTTCGACCGCGAACGTGCCGCCGTAGCCGGGATAAGGCTGCCCAGCAGCCGCGCCGTCGGCCACCAGCCACCCGACAACCGTGTGTTCCGGCGTGAAGAAGTTGGCATTCACAAACACCGCCGCGTCCGGTAGTTCCTGCCGCCACTGAATGAGATGTTTTGGCTCACCGGGAACGTAGTGGGCGCGAAAGGTGTACAGCGCCGGGTCAATCCGCAGGATAAGTAACTGTGACAGCAGATTGTCCGCCTCCGGGGCATAAATACGCCGTTCCAGCCCCGGCGCGAGCGTTTCCCAGCCGTTAGCGGCAGGGGCAGGCGTGGCCGTTGGCGGCGGCGTGGGGGTAGCAGTGGGCACAGTCGCCAGCGTGCAGCCGGCCACCAGTAAAAGACTTAACCAGCGCAGCATAGGGTGAACTCCGGTCTTGATTAGCGCCGCCCCCTATGCTATACTCTTTTTCACAATCCACAAGCATCAACGGGCGCATAGCTCAGCTGGATAGAGCGCACGGTTCACATCCGTGAGGTCGGGGGTTCAAGTCCCTCTGCGCCCACAAATTATAAGAGCTGGTTGTACGCAACCGGCTCTTTTTTTTGAGCCAGGCTGCGGTTATTCGCGGGGTTAGCTGGCAGCCGTGTGTACCGTTTTCTCAACTTTCTTGACTTGAACGAAGTCTGGGAGCGTGGTACTTTAGTATTGACAGCACTGTGTGTATTCGTATGAAATACCTGAGGCGCGCCGTATGAGCGATACTCCAAAGTCGGCAAACTGGCAGGACTGGGGGCTGGTTGGTTTGCGCGCGGTGTTCCTGGTGGTGGTGGGTGTGTGGTTGTGGAGCGCACGTACCCCTGAAGGAACGCCCCAGTTTGCCGTCAATGACATCGTGATCGCGCTGGTGGTTGGCGCATCGGCCACCGTTTTGCTGGCTGTGCTGAGTTTATTCCCCACCGCACACAAGGCATTTCCAGTCGTTTTGATGGCTGGCGATTGGGCGATTACGGCGGCTTTCGTATATGTCAGCCAGGGTGATCCGGCGGTGCTGCTGGCCGTCGCCGGCGTGTTACTGGTTTCCGGGATGCTCCGTCTGGGACTTCCGTTCAGCCTGGTGCAGGCGGTGGGGGTGCTGGTGGCGGCGGTTCTGGGGCTGTTTGTGATCCTGGGTATGGATCAGTTGACCTTCCTCATGCCCGTCTATACCCCCCCTTTTACCATCCTGGTTATGCTGGCGGTGGCTACGGGTGTATCCGGTTATGCCATTACCCATCAATTACAGAAGCGGGAAACCGAACTGACCGATTTGCAGCACAGCCGCGCTGCGCAGCTAACTGCCATGCGCGAGCGAACGCGCGCGATTTATGAGATGTCGGCTACCCTGAGCCAGACGCTGGATTACGAAAAAATCCTGGTGGCAGCCTTGAACGCCGGTGCCCTGGGGCTGCGCGACCCCGGACGCCGCCGCCATGAGCATATGGTCAGCGCGGTGCTGCTGGTGCGCGCGCGCGACAACGCGCTGTACGTGGTGACCGGTCGCGGCCTGGTTGACCGGGACAAACACATCGTCATTCCCGGCCAGTCCGGCATCGTCGGTCAGGCGCTCACGCAGGCCATTCCGGTCTTTGGCAGTGACGCCAAGAAAGACCCGGAACTCCAGTACTTCATGGCGTTCCACGATATTCGTTCGGTGCTGTGTATTCCGCTCCGCGCCGGGTTTGACAGCTTCGGTGTGCTGCTGTACGGCAGCGATCAGCCGAATGCCTTCAGCGATGAACATACCGAAATGCTGACGGCGATAGGAATTCAGGCTACCGTCGCGCTGCAAAACGCAATGCTCTACCGGAATCTGCTGGAAGAGCGCGACCGCATCGTTGAAGTGGAAGAAGACGCGCGTAAGAAGCTGGCGCGCGACCTGCACGACGGCCCGACCCAGAGCATCGCCGCGATTGCGATGCGCATGGGCATCATTTATAAGATGCTGGAACGCACGCCGGCGGAAGTGCCGGCGGAACTGAAAAAGGTCGAAGACCTCGCGCGGCGCACCACGAAGGAAATCCGCCATATGCTCTTTACGCTGCGCCCGCTGGTGCTGGAAAATCAGGGTCTCAGCGCCGCGCTGGATCAGTTGGCCGAGAAGATGAAGGAAACCCACAATCAGAACGTCGCCATCCGGCTGGGGCGCGAGGTCGAAAATGCGCTGGACGGCCACCAGCAGGGTGTGATTTTCTATATCGTGGAAGAAGCAGTTGGCAATGCGCGCAAACACGCCGAGGCGGAACTCATCAGCGTGAGCATCTACCGCCAGGATGATGTCGTGGTCGTCAAGATTGCCGACAATGGCAAGGGCTTTGACCTGGGCAAAGTCACGAACAATTATGATGCGCGCGGCAGCCTGGGTATGGTGAACATGCGCGAACGTGCTCAACTGCTCGACGCGACTCTGAATATTGACAGCGCGCCGGGGCAGGGCACGACGATTACGATTATCGTGCCGTGTAAGGATGCGGCAGTCACCAGCGCCGCCGAACGCAGCGGTGTGCGCCGCGCGGTGGCGTCAACCTCGAAGCTGGCGGTAGCGGTGCGCGAACGGCTGGATAATCTGTAAATGCCGCCCTCCGAACTGGCCGCTCTGCGCGGAGAACCAAGCTACGTCTGGCGCGCCGGGCAGGAACGCCGCCTGCAAATGATCGTTCAGTGGGCGAAGCTGGATAACGCCTGCATCCTCGATCATGGGGGTGGCAACGGCATGTATGCCGCGCAGTTCCGCCAGCGATATTCCCCCCATGTTGAAGTCTTTGACATCGAAACAGCCCGCGCCCATGAAGCCCGGTTCGCCGTTCCTCACGCGCTGGTGGCGGCAGCGGAATATCTGCCGTACTGCTCCAATCTGTTTGATACGCTGGTCTCCAACGAAGTAATTGAACACGTCGCCGATGACCGCGCTGCCGCCGCCGAAATCGTCCGCGTGTTAAAACCCGGCGGGCGCGCGGTCATCTTCGCGCCGAACCGCTGGTATCCCTTCGAGACACACGGCCACTACTGGCGCGGGCAGTATCATTTTGGCAATACCCCGCTGATTAACTATCTGCCAGATATACTGCGGCATCGTCTCGCGCCGCATGTTCGCGCTTATACCAAACGCGGCCTGCGCCGGCTGTTCGACCACCTGCCGGTGCGCGTCGTGCATCACCGCCGCATCTATGGCGGTTACGACAACATCATCGCGCGCTTTGGCGCGCCGGGGCGCATCCTGAGGAACACACTGCACGGCCTCGAAGGCACGCCGCTGGATACGTTTGGCCTGTCGCATTTGCTGGTAATTGAGAAATTATAAGGGCACGTTTCGTCGTGTCCGCCACCATTGATTGAGGGTATACGATGTCTGCCGCCGCTGAACTGCGCCCACTGTTTCTGCTTGACCCGGCTGTAACGTTTCTCAATCACGGCTCGTTTGGCGCCTGCCCGCTGCCCGTATTTGAGACCTACCAACGCTGGCAGCGCGAACTGGAACGCCAACCGGTCGAATTTCTGGGCCGCCGGGTGGATACGTTGATGGACGCCGCTCGCGCGCAGCTTGGTGCATACCTCAATGTGGAGGCCGCTGACCTGATTTTTGTGTCCAACGCCACCGTGGGCGTGAACACCGTCGCGCGGTCGCTGGCTTTGCAGCCCGGCGACGAAATTCTGACCACCGACCACGAATACGGCGCGTGTGATTACACCTGGGACTTCATCTGCCGCAAAACCGGCGCGTCTTACGTGCGTCATCCGATTCCGCTGCCGGCATCATCGGCAGACGAAATCGTAGAGTCGTTCTGGTCGGCGGTCACGCCGCGCACGCGAGTGATCTTCATCAGTCATATCACCTCGCCAACCGCGCTGATTCTGCCCGTCGCCGAAATCTGCCGCCGCGCCCGCGCTGCCGGCATCCTGACGAGTATTGACGGCGCGCACGCCCCCGGCCAGATACCACTGGATTTGACCGCGCTCGACGCCGATTTTTACACTGGCAACTGCCATAAGTGGCTGTGCGCGCCCAAAGGCTCGGCCTTCCTGTATGCCCGCCGTGAGCATCATCACTGGCTGGAACCGCTGGTGATTAGCTGGGGCTGGCTGCCGGATTCCACTTTTGTCAGCCGCAACCAGTGGCAGGGCACGCGGGACATCGCGCCGTTTCTGTCCGTTCCGGCGGCGATTGAGTTCCAGCAGGCGCACGATTGGGACGCCGTGCGCGCCCGCTGCCACGCCCTCGCCAGCCAGTGCCGCCAGCGGCTAGCCGATTTGTTTGGTCTAGCCCCCATCGCGCCGGACTCACCGGACTGGTTCGCGCAGATGGTGGCCGCGCCGCTGCCGCCCTGCAATGTGACCACTCTCAAAACGCGCCTGTACGACGACTACCGCATCGAAGTCCCGCTGGTGACCTGGAACGGCAATAACTACGTGCGTGTTTCGTTCCAGGGTTATAACGATGAAGGGGATTTGGAGGCGTTGGTGGGGGCGCTGAAGGCGCTTTTATAGAGATTATCAACTAGACCGCTTGATGCAGCGCGTATAGTGCAACATCGAATATAGTCCGGCAACGACAATGATTAACATACCACCACTTCCTATTATTTTGTGTGGCTCGTTTCTGGTCAATCCCTGAATAAATCCTAACAAATTTAATCCGCCAAACAATAAAACTATAGAACCTATCTCTATAAAAGTACGCCACTTATCGTACCTGCGTTTATAGCGAACCGCCTTAAGATAGCTGGAAAGAGGGGATAAAATAAGCGGTTGGCTTGAAGTTGGGCACAGAAATCGTCTATGGCTTTATCTGTCAGCGTGTACTTCCAAACAAAATAAGCAACGAAATGTGCAAACGCTAAAGAATATAGAATTCGAAAAATAAAAGTTTGGGAGACTATGATGAGGACTGCTACATGGTGATAGCCTTTGCCTCAGCATTTCCCAGGCTTCCTACCAGTGGAACAGAGATTTGTTGCTCATTCCATTTGACGCCAAGCGCCAACCCTAGGCTGTAAGGCAAAACATTTACCGCTGATCCCGTGTCTAAGAGAGCGACAACTTCTATAGAATGGCCCTCATAACTGAATGTCAAAGATAGACGTGGCAATAGACCAGTAGGGTCATTTTCAGTTGCCATGTATGGGAAACGAATCGGTTGAGTCATTCGTCGCTCTTATTCGTTTTATGCTCTGATTTCTCCGCTTCGAGTACTCCTAACAAAACGGTTGCCGCTGCTTCGTTGCCGTATGGTGTCGCAATCTCATAAGTCATGCCTGCTTGCAGTAGCGTTGTTTCGTCTTCCGCCAGATCATTGACTAGCAGTTGTACGGCGCGCAGCTTTTCAGCACGGTTCAATCCTCGAAGTTCTTTGACAAGCTGTTCGGATAACATCACGCTAAACCTCCTACCGTTATTCTGACACATTTTCCGATCAAAGGGAAAGGGACAGCCAACGACTGTCTCATAGGCACCAAGATAAGGTTTCGATAGACTGCCGCCAGCGGTTCAAACCGGCTGGCTGCCGAACAGCCAAGCCCGCTGAAGGGGCTAAACACCCGCCTGACGATGGGCTGACCAGTCCCTTCAGTGGACTTGAATGATGAACAGCCCTGGGTTTGAACCCAGGGCGGCACGAAAGCGTGTCTTAACTTCGTACGCATGGGGACAGTCAACGACTGTCCCCTCTGTGCCTCACGTGTTACGCTTTTCTCTCTTTCTTACGCCACGCCCTCCAGCGCCAGATCGTGCAGGGCGATCACCGCGCGTTCCAGATCAGCCTGCGCCACCACGAACGAAATACTGCACTCGCTTGACCCCTGCGCGATGGAAATCACGTTAATGCCCTGGTCGCCCATTGCGCCGAATACGCGCCCGGCCACGCCCGGCGTCCCGCGCATCCCCGACCCAACTGCCGTGATAATCACCACGTCTTCCTGCACTTCGACGCGCTCGATGTCGCGCCGCGCCAGTTCCGCCGCCAGTTCGGTTTCAATCGCGTGTTTGACGTGTCCCGCCGTGTGTTCCGTCACCAGAAAGCAGAAACTCTGCTCCGACGACGATTGGGAAATCATGAGGATGCTGGCTCCGGCCTGCGCGCTGGCGAGGAATGTCCGTCCGGCGATGCCCGGTACGCCGATCATGCCCCTGCCGCTTACGGTCAGCAGGCTGACATTTTTAATGCTGGTGACGGCCTTGATGACC
The DNA here is from genome assembly GCA_029975765.1 of Aggregatilineales bacterium. Taxonomy (GTDB): domain Bacteria; phylum Chloroflexota; class Anaerolineae; order Aggregatilineales; family Phototrophicaceae; genus CFX2. The sequence goes on along the minus strand of JARKOK010000289.1, from coordinate 1,111 downwards.
GTTCTGGTCTGTTCGCCGTTTTCGCGGATGAGCGTGCCGGGGTGATTGGGATTAAACGTATTGCGCACCCAGATCGGAATCCCTTTATCCAGAATCGGCTGCACAGTTTTGGGATGCAGCACCTTCGCGCCATAAAACGCCAGTTCGCCCACCTCCTGGTACGACACCAGCGGCAGCACGCGGGCGCGTTTATCCAGGCGGGGGTCGGTGGTCATCACACCGTCCACATCCGTCCAGATGATGAGTTCATCGCTGTTGGTACAGGCCGCGAAAATCGCGCCGCTGTAGTCACTACCGCCGCGCCCCAGGGTGGTAAAGCTGCCGTCATGGGTTGCGCCCAGAAAGCCGGTGATGACCGGCGTGACGCCGCGTTCAATCTGAGGCAGCAGTTGTGCGTTGATACGTGCCTGTGTTTCATCCCACAGCGGCACAGCCTGCTGGAATTTATCGTCAGTGATGAGGAATGTACCCGCGTCGTAGGCGCACGCCTCCAGTCCCTGCTGGCGCAGCACCGCCGCCACCAGCCGCGCGCTCATGCGTTCGCCAAAGGCCACCACCGCATCCCAGATGCGGGGTGTCGCTTCCCCCAAAATGTTCACCGCCTGACAGATTTCAACATACTCGTCCAGCAGCGCCGCGATTTCTGCCTGCGTCGTTTCGCGGTTTTTGCCGGGGGGGATCAGGATGTTAAGGGTGTTGTCGTGCCGGTCGCGCAGCTTGCGGGCAGTTTCCAGATACGCCCATTTGTTGCCGGCAATCGCCTGATTAACCGAATTCAGCAGCGCGTCGGTCACGCCCGACATAGCCGACACGACCACGATCACGCGATGACCCAGGCCGGTTTCGCGGGTTACAATATCCACAACGTTGCTGATCGCTTCCGGGCTGCCGACGGAGGTGCCGCCGAATTTCATGGTAATCAGTTTGCTCATGGTGTGTCGCTCCCTTGTGATGACAACAAAAAAGCGTGTGGGGGTTTTCCCACACGCTTTCATTCGCGTTCTTGCCCTGGCTGGCTACGGCAAGCGGAAACTCCCCCGCATCTTTCGATGGGAGCTAGTACCCATGCCCATAGTCATCATACAAACTGCCAGGTCGAAAATCATGATAC
>JARKOK010000288.1 GCA_029975765.1 Aggregatilineales bacterium | reverse complement strand
CAGGCCGCGCAGGAAGTGCAGCAGTCGGCGGCGCGGGTCAGCCAGGCGGGGCAGCCCGGCCAGCAGACTCAGCCACAGCCGAACCAGCAGGCACAGGCGGGGCAGCCCGGCGAGCAGAGCCAGCCCGGCGAAGGTGAGCCGCAGGGTCAGCAGGCACAGCCGGGCGCGCAGGGGCAGCCGGGGCAGCAGCCCGGCCAGCAGGGACAGGCGGGCGTTCAGGCGGAGACGGGACAGGAGGGCCAGCAGGGGCAGCAGCCGGCGGAGGGCATGGGGCAGCCGGGGCAGGGCGAACAGCCCTCGGACAGCCCGTCCAACCAACCGGCTCCCGGCGCGGGGGATGCGCCCGGCGGGGCGGGGTCGGATGATCTGGGCGGCGGCACACAGATGACCGGCGGTGAGATCGAACAGAATAATAACCCTGACGGTCAGGGCGAAGGCCAGTATGATCCGGTTTACGCGCCGCGACGGATCGGCGGCACGGGGAACGACCAGATTGTATTAGAGCCGGAACCGGGCGATGTACCGTCGGTGGAAGGCGAATTTGCCGAGAACCCGACCGGTAATGTCAGCGTTCCCTATAATCAGGTGTTCAGCGATTATTCGAATGCGGCCAACCGCGCGCTGGAAAGTGACTACATCCCGCTTGGCCTGCGCGATGTGGTGCGCGATTACTTCTCGTCGTTAGAGCCGCGCCGTTAATCACACCGATCACGTGCGAACCATTAACCACTTAACAGGGGAAATGCATCCATGACCGAAGCTCCCGTACAGGATATTCAGATTGAAGAATTCAGCCGCCTTGTCCGGGCGATTGAGGCCGAAGTTGGGCGCGTCATCGTCGGGCAACAGGAAGTCGTGCGTGGGGTGCTGATCTGCGTGCTGGCCGGCCGCCACGCGCTGCTGGAAGGGGTGCCGGGACTCGGCAAAACGATGTTGATTCGCGCGCTGGCGGACGCGCTGGACCTGAAGTTCGCCCGTATCCAGTTTACGCCCGATCTGATGCCCGCCGACATCACCGGCACGGACATTCTCGAAGATGATGAGGCGGGGCGGAAGGTGAAAGCCTTTCAGCCGGGGCCGGTGTTCGCCAATCTGATTCTGGCCGATGAGATTAACCGCGCCACGCCCAAAACGCAGTCGGCGCTGCTGGAAGCCATGCAGGAGCAGACCGTGACCGTCGCCAACCGCAGCTACCGGCTTGAACCGCCGTTCTTTGTGCTGGCGACGCAGAACCCGCTGGAAATGGAAGGGACGTATCCGCTGCCGGAAGCGCAGCTCGACCGCTTTATGTTCAAGGTCAACGTCAGCTATCCGACCGTCAGCGATCTGGTGAGCATTCTTGACCGCACGACCGGCGTGGATACGCCAACGGCGAACAAAGTGGCTGATGGCCGGCAGATCATCAGCATGGGGAAACTGGCGCTGAATACCCCGATTGCCAGCCATGTGAGCGAATATGTCGCCCGGCTGATCGTTGCCAGCCACCCGGATGATTCTTCCGCGCCGCAGATGGTGCGCGATTTCGTGCGCTACGGCGCGAGTCCGCGAGGGGCGCAGGCGTTGATTATCGGCGCGAAGATTAACGCGCTGCTGGAAGGCCGCTTTAACGTGTCGTTTGAGGATGTGCAGGCTGTCGCCGCGCCGGCGCTGCGCCACCGCCTGCTGCTCAATTTTGAAGGGCTGGCGGAAGGGATCAGCACCGATAAGGTGGTGGCGGAGTTGTTGAAAAGCGTGGGAAAAGCGTAACACGAAGGCACAGAGCATTTTACGATACTCTGAGTCTGCGAACCCCTGTGACTCCGTGTTAAATACTTTTGAGGCGTTCATGATGAATGTGACACTGCGGGACATCACCGCCGACAACTGGCGGGATTGTGTGAGTCTGAAAGTCGGGTCGGGACAGGAAAACTTTGTGGCGTCCAACGCCTTTTCGCTGGCACAGTCGAAGTACGAACCGGAACTGATTCCCCAGGCTATCTATGATGGCGAGACAATGGTGGGTTTTCTGATGTATCGCCCTGCCGACCTGGGGCTGGCGAAGATGTGGTACATCTACCGGCTGATGGTCGCGCATGACCAGCAGGGCAAAGGTTATGGCCGCGCCGGCATGGAATGTCTGCTGGAACGCCTGCGGGCCATCCCCGGCTATAACGCGGTGCTGATCAGCTTCGTGCCGGACAATGACACGGCGCGCAAGCTGTACGCCAGCCTCGGCTTCGAGGACACCGGCGAAATCGAAGACGGCGAAATCGTCTACCGGCTGGGGTTGTGATGAAGAAGAGAAAAAGCGTAACACAGAGACACGGAGGTTCAGAGACTCAGAGATAGTTACCCTGAGCCTCTGTATCTCTGAGCCTTTGTGTTTACTTCTGGGGTTTTGAAATGGCAGACGAGAAGCTGTTTGACGAGACGACGCGGCGCAAGCTGGAACAGTTGATGCTGGTGGCGCAGCGGGTGCGCGCCGGGGCGATGAAAGGCGAACGCCGCTCGAACAAACGCGGCACGAGCATCGAGTTTGCCGATTACCGCAACTACACACGCGGCGATGACCTGCGCCGGCTGGACTGGAATATCTACGGGCGGTTGGAACGCCCTTTCATCAAGCTGCTGGAAGATGAGGAAGATTTAGCCGTTCACCTCATTCTTGACAGCTCCGCCAGCATGGACTGGCCGCAGGAGGGCGAACGCGACCAGAACAAGTTCCTGTACGCGCGGCGGTTGTTCGCCGGGCTGGCCTACATTTCGATGGCAAGCAATGACCGGCTGGCGATGCTGGCGACCAGCGACAGCGCCGCCGCGCCGTTTGGCCCGATACGTGGGCGCGGCTTCGGGCTGGCGATGCTTCAGTATGTGAGCAATCTCAGGGCTGGCGGCGGGACGGATTTAAACAGCGGGCTGCGAAACTACGCGCTGCGCGGTGGTCGTCCGGGGCTGTGTTTCGTCATCAGCGATCTGTTCTCGCCGGGCGGCTGGCAGACCGGGGTGAACGCGCTGCTGTCGAAAGGGCATGAGGTTGGCCTGATCCATGTGCTGTCGCCGGACGAAATCTCACCCCCCATCGGCGGCGATCTGCGGCTGGTGGACGTGGAAACCGGGCAGGCGCAGGAAGTGACGATTGACGGTGGGATGCGCGACCTGTATCTGAAGCGGCTGGATGCCTGGCGCGAGGGCATCCGTATGGACTGCGCCCGGCGCGGCGTGCATTACCTCGGCGTGGACACCGGCACAGCGTGGGAAAAGGTGATTCTGTTCCACCTGCGGCGGCTTGGCGCGGTGAAATAAGAGCAAAAAGCGTAACGCAAAGGCGCAGAGGCTCAGAGAAAGAGGAAATTAACGCAAAGAACGCAAAGGGGCCAGGACGCAAAGCCTGATGAATGAGAATGAAATCAGCCATCATATTATTGCTGCTGCCATCGAAGTTCATCGAACGTTAGGTGGGCCGGGATTACTCGAAAACGTCTATGAAGAAGCGCTGGTATGGGAGCTTGAGGAACATAATTTTAAGGTTGAGCGGCAAAAGTGCATACCGATTGATTATAAAGGGATTACTTTAGCGGCGCCGCTGCGGATTGATGTGCTGGTGAACAATCTGGTGATTGTGGAGTGTAAAGCAGTCACCGAATATAACCCGATTTTTGAAGCACAAGCCTTAACCTATTTACGTTTAACGGGTTTGAGGTTAGCGTTAGTGATCAACTTTGGAGCGAAGTACGTCAGACAGGGTATCAAGCGGGTGGTCAATGGATTACCATCACCATAAATCTCCCTTTGCGTCTTTGCTCCTTAGCGCCTTTGCGTTGAGTCTTTAAAGGTTTATCTGTATGTCATTCCTGACACCGCTGGCGCTGATTGGCGCGGCACTCGCCATCCCCATCATTCTGCTGTACATGCTGCGGCTGCGGCGGCGCGAGGTCGTGGTGTCCAGCACCTTTTTGTGGCAGCAGGTCGTACAGGACAGCGAAGCCAACACGCCCTGGCAGCGGCTGCGCCGGAATATCCTGCTGTTCCTGCAACTGCTGATTCTGGCGTTCCTGGTGTTCGCGCTGGCGCGCCCGTTCATCGTCGTGCCGGCGGTCAGCACCGGTCAGATTGAGCTGCTGGTGGATGCTTCCGCCAGCATGAATGCCACTGATATGCCGGGCGGCGGCACCCGCTTTGAGGAAGCCAAACGGCAGGCGTTGAGCATCGTGGATACGCTGGGTGCGGGGGATACGATCACGCTGATTCGGGTGAGCGGCGTGCCGGAAGTGGTGCTGCCTGCTTCGAATGATCCGGTGCTGCTGCGCGCGGCGATTAGCGGAATGCAGCCCAGCCTGACTGAAGCGGACTGGGTGGCGGCGCTGACGCTGGCGGCGGCAGACGCGGCGAACGCGCAGGATGTAAGCGTGGTCATCGTGGGCGATGGCGGGCTGGGGGAAGCCTCCGGCCTGCCCGCCGTACCGGGGGAAATCCGCTATGTGCCGGTAGGTCTGTCTGACAGCAATCTGGCGATCACGGCGCTGGCGACCCGCGCGCTGCCCGGCGCTGCGCCGCAGTTGTTCGCGCAGGTGACGAACTATGGCAGCCGGGATGCCGATGTGATTTTTACGCTGCGGGTGGACGGCGAGTTATTCACCGCCGACCGTTATACCGTTCCGGCGGGTGGGGACGTACCGCTGACATCGGCGGCGCTGCCAGCGAATTTTACGGTGCTGCAAGCGGGACTGACACGCCCCGCTGAATCCACTGTGCCGGACTATCTGGCGGTGGACAATACCGCCTGGGCGGTCGCGGCGGACGCCGGCGCGCGCCGGGCGCTGGTGGTCACCCCCGGCAATCTGTTTCTGGAACAGGTGTTACGCAGCCTGCCAATCATCCAGGCATTTAAGGGCGATGCGAACCGCCCGCTGCCAAACGAGCCGTATGACCTGTATATTTTCGATAGTTGGCTGCCGGCGGGTGACTTACCCGCTGGCGACATCCTGTTTATCAATCCACCGGCCAGCACGCCGCTGTTTACCGTTGGTGCGGACAGCACCGCGACCGGGAATATCAGCGTCCGGCGCGATGACCCGCGTATGGCCTTCGTGGACTTTGGCCGCGTGAATCTGCTGAAATTCAAACGTATCGGCGGGGCGGCCTGGGCGGAAACGTTGATCGCGGCGGACGGCGGGCCGCTGCTGCTGGCGGGTGAGGTGGACGGGCGGCAGGTGGCCGTCCTGCCCTTTGCCCTGCACGAGTCCGATCTGCCGCTGCAAATTACGTGGCCGGTGCTGATGGCGAACCTGCTGGACTGGTTCGCGCCGCAGTCGGCCATCAGCGTGCCGGATGGTTTGCGCGTGGGCGAGTCGCTGGCGATCCGCCCGCCGTTTGAAGCCACCAGCGTTCGTATCACGCTGCCGGACGGCACGACCCGCAGCCTGGATGTAGGGCGGGAAACGCTGGCATTTGCCGATACGGGGACGCCCGGCATTTATCGCGCCGATATACTGAATGACACTACGGTGCTGCAATCGGCGCTGTTTGCTGTGAATCTGTTCTCGCCGGATGAAAGCCGTATCGCGCCGCAGCCGACGATTACTTTAAGCGGCACGACGATTGCGCCCAGCGCGCGCGACGAAATCGGCCAGCGCGAATTCTGGCCGCTGGCGGTGCTGCTGGCGCTGCTGGTACTGGTGATCGAGTGGATGGTGTATCACCGCCGTATGCAGGTGCGGACGGTGTTTCATCCGGCGCTGCGGCGAGGGGAAGCGGTGGGATGATAACGATGGGGCGACAAACAACCGGGGCGCGGCGCGTTACGCCCCGCCATCATCCTTTTTGCGCCTTTGTGTTAACGTCAGTTAGGGATAACGTTTTTAGCCCTCACCCTAAATCCCTCTCCCTCATGGAGAGGGACTTGAAGGCCTCTCCTGATCCGAATTCTCCCCTTCGCCCTGACGCGGAGCAGAAGGGGCCGGGGGATGAGGGCAAGAGGCGCCAATCCCTTATCCATAACTCGCGTTATGTTATGCTTTTGGGAATGAATCCAGAGTAACCTTATGACCTTTTCCTCACCGCTGGCGCTGGTGCTGCTGCTGGTTATCCCGTTTGTGGCGTATGTCGGCTGGCCGCGCCAGCGTTTCCGCCGCCGCCGTGACATTACCAGCCTGCTGCTGCGTGTGGTCATTCTGCTGCTGCTGATCCTGTCACTGGCCGGGATGCAGATCGCGCAGGCTGCCGACCGGCTGGCGGTGGTGTTTCTGGTAGATGTCTCTGACAGTGTGGGGCAGAGCGCGCGGGAAGCCCAGCAGCAGTACATCCGCGACGCGCTGGCGCACATGGGGCCGGATGATCTGGCGGGCATCGTGGCGTTTGGCGCGAACGCGGTGGTGGAACGCCCGGTCAGCAGCGTGCGCGAGTTGGGGGTATTTCAGTCCACCCCGGCCACCAATAATACCGATATTGCCGAAGCGATCCGCCTGGGGCTGGCGCTGTTCCCGAATGATGTGGCGCGGCGGCTGGTGATTCTCAGTGATGGCCTGCCGACAGTCGGCCACACGCAGGCCGCCGCCGAACTGGCCGCCGCGTCCGGGGTGGAAATCAGCACCGTGACGTTTACGCCGGCAGCAGCCACGCCGGAAGTGCAGTTGACGGATGTGCGTGTGCCAAGCGCCATCAACGCCGGACAGGAATTTGACCTGAGCCTGACCGTTCAGGCTGAGGCCGATACCCCGGCGACGATCACCGTCTTGCAGTCCGGCGCGATCATCCACCAGGAGAGGGTGCAGCTTCGGGCCGGAACCAATAACTACGCGCTGCCGCTGGAAGGCGCGGGGGCGGGCTTCCGCGATTTTCAGGTGCAGGTCGAACCGCAGGACGGCGATAATTTTTACCAGAACAACCGGCTGTCCGCTTTTACCCGCGTCGTCGGCGCGCCGCGCCTGCTGCTGCTGTACAACACACCCGAAGACGCGCGCTACCTGCGACCGGCGCTGGAAGAAGCCGGCCTGACGGTGGACACCATGACGCCAGAGCAGCTTCCGGTCGGGCTGGTGGCGCTGGCGCAGTACGACGCGGTGCTGCTGGTGGATGTGCCGGCCACGCGCCTGTTACAACGTATGGCGGCGCTGCAAACCTATGTGCGTGATCTGGGCGGCGGGCTGATCGTCATCGGCGGCCCCAACGCTTACGGGCCGGGGGGCTACTTCGATACCCCGCTGGAAGACACCCTGCCGCTGGATATGCAGGTGCGCGACCAGCAGCGCCTGCCGCAGCTTACGATTGCCTACGTGATTGATCGTTCCGGCAGCATGGGCGTGCCGAACGCCGAAGGCATCCCGAATCTGGAACTGGCGAAAGAGGCGATTATTCGGTCGGTTGATTTTCTACAGCCGACCGACCGCGCCGGGATCGTATCGTTTGATACCTCCGGTTACTGGATCGCGGAGTTTCAGGAAGTTCATGACCGGCTGGCCTTGCAGCGGTTCGTGGCGACGCTGCGCTCCAGCGGCGGCACGGATATTCTGGCCGGGATGAATCTGGTCGCCGGGGCTATTGTGAACGAGCCATCCGACCGCAAACACATCATCCTGCTGACCGACGGCGGCGCGAATCCGTCCGGTCTGGTCGAACTGGCCGGGCGGCTGAACCGCGAAAACGACGTTACCACGTCGGTGATCGCCATCGGCAGCGGAGCCGCCGGTTTTCTGGATGATATGGCCGAGGCGGGCGGCGGTTACTACCATCCGGTGACGCAGTCGGCGCAGATTCCGACCATCTTCACGATGGAAACCGTACTGGCGACTCGTTCCTATATCATCGAAGAAGCCTTTACGCCGGTGCTCACCGCGTCCAGTCCGATCATGGACGGGATCACCGCTTCGCCAGAACTGCTGGGGTATGTGGCGACTTCGCCTAAACTGACGGCGCAGGTGATTTTACGCGGTCAGCCGCCGTACAGCGATCCGATTCTGGCGGCATGGCAGTACGGGCTGGGGCGCGCGGTGGCCTTCACCAGCGACGCCACCGCGCGCTGGGGTGCGAACTGGGTCAACTGGGATGATTTTGTGCGCTTCTGGAGCCAGGCGGCGCGCTGGACGATCACCGAGAGCGCGGAGAGCAACCTTGAAACCCGCGTGGTGATGGAAGGCGAGCAGGCTAGGTTGGTGGTAGACGCGCGTGACGCTGACGGCGCGTTTCTCAACGGCATGAATTTGCAGCTGTCGCTGGTTAATCCGCAGGGCAGTTCGACGGCAGTCGCCTTACGGCAGGTCGCGCCGGGACGTTATGAAGCGGTGTTTAACCCCACCGATGAAGGCGCTTATGTGCTGCATGTTCAGGGTGAAGGGGTCGTAAACGAGCAGTCGGTGACATTTGACCAGACCACCGGCTGGGTCATGAGCTATTCGTCGGAATACGATGTGCGTGCCGGACGCACCGATGGCGATGTGCTGCTGAATCAGATTGCCGCGCTGACGGGTGGGCGCTCATTGACCGATGAGCCGTCGGCGGTATTCGCGCATAATCTCGTGGCGCAGCGCGCGTTTACGCCGGTCTGGCCCTGGCTGCTGCTGGTGGCGCTGCTGCTGCTGCCGGTGGACATCGCCGTGCGCCGCCTGATCATCACCCGTTCGGACATCCAGCGCGCGCGCGCCTTTGTTTTCCGTGAACGGGTTGAAGCCCCGACAGAACGGCTGTCCACGCTGATGGAAGCGAAGGAACGAGGCCGCCAGCGCACGGCAGAGATGGGCGGTACGGTGAGCGCGCTGCGTGCCAGCCGCGAGCAGCGCCGCACCGACACGCCTGCCGCGCCGGCGACAGGGGTGTCGGTCAGGCCGGACGGCGACACGGGTTACGCGCCGCCCCCGCCGAAGGCCGCGCCGGAAGGCAACCTTGCCGGGCAGTTGTTGAAGAAACGCCGGGAACAGCCGGACGAGAACAAGAATTAGGTACGGACGTGCCGTGTTAAAAACGGCAGCGCCACATCATAAAAGTCGTCCGCACGTGACCAGATGAGTGGATGGCCGCCGCCGTTGACCAGGTGCATCTGCGCGTCCGGTATCTGCCGCGCCATGCGTCCGGCCTGTTCCGGCAGATCGGGGTAAAATTCGTCGCGCAGGCTGCCGGTCAGCAGCACCGGACAGCGGATGCGGCTCAATTCCTCACCATACCATTCCGCGCCCCGGTCAGCCTGCCGCAGTAAAAATTCACAGTCGGCTTCGATTACCGCCTGCCAGTCGCTGCCGTGTCCGGTCTGCCAGAAGCCCACCGCTTCCGGCGCGTACCGCCGCCGGTTGGCGATCTCTCTGCGTAAGAACTCCGGCGGCAGATGATGGCCGATGCTGTCAGCGATCACGGCGCGCACCTTGTCGGGAAACAGGATGGCGCACCACAGCGCCACAATGCCCCCGCCGCTGGTGCCGATCAGCGCCGCCGACTCATGACCCAGATGGGCGACCAGCGCGGCAGTATCACCGGCGGCCTGCTGCCACCAGTCATCCGGCCAGATGGCGATTCGACCGGAGTTGCCCGTTCCGCGAAAATCAAGCGACACGGCGTGATAACCGTTCTGGCTCAGGCGCAGTAAATCCTGATGATGATGTGCCGACGAGGCGGTGCTGCCCGGCAGCACCAGCACCAGCGGCCCGCCGCTCTTCTGGGTGTAATGCAACTGCCAGCCATCCGGCGCGGTGAAATACGGCATACTCTGTTCCTGTGGTGTCTGTTCATCAGCCTTCCGTAGGGACACGGTATGCCGTGTCCCTACCGGCAAAAGAGGATTTGATGGATCGGTTGTTAGTCTTCCACCCCGCTTGCCAGCCGGTCGGCCTCGCTGCGGGTGATGAGTTCGTCAATAAAATCGTCCAGATCGCCCTGCATCACTGCCGGTAAATTGTAATTACTGATGTTAATCCGGTGATCGGTGACGCGGTTCTGGGGATAGTTATAGGTGCGGATTTTCTCCGACCGTTCGCCCGTTCCGACCTGGCTGCGGCGCTCACTTTCCTGCTCGCTGCGCTGTTTTTCCATTTCCTGATCGTACAGCCGCGCCAGCAAAATCTGCCGCGCCCGCATCCGGTTCTGAAGCTGGCTGCGTTCATCCTGGACTTCAACGACGGTGCCCGTCGGGATATGCACCAGCCGTACCGCCGTCGAGTTCTTCTGCACATGCTGGCCGCCGGCGCCGGCAGCCCGCGTAAATTCTTCGTGGATGTCCTCCGGGCGAAGCTGCACGTCCACTTCGTCAATTTCCGCCAGCACGGCGACCGTCACGGTGCTGGTGTGGATGCGACCCTGCGCTTCGGTTTCCGGCACACGCTGCACGCGGTGGACGCCGCTTTCAAATTTCAGGCGGCTGTACGCGCCCTTGCCCTTCACCTCAAAGACGATCTGTTTGAAACCACCCACGCCGGTATCACTCTGCTCGATCACGTCAATCTTCCAGCCGCGATTGATGGCGTAATAGCTGTACATGCGGTACAGGTCGGCGGCGAATAAACCCGCTTCATCACCGCCGGCCCCGGCGCGAATCTCCATGATGACGTTTTTATCGTCGCGTGGGTCTTTCGGCACCAGCAGCCGTTTGAGTTTGTCTGCCAGTTCGGTGGTGCTGGTTTCCAGTTCGGCGGCTTCTTCTTCCGCCAGCGCCAGCATGTCCGGGTCGCTTTCGTCATGCAGCAGGGCGCGGGTGCTGACAAGCTGGTCCATCTGGCGTTTGTACTGGCGGAAGGTTTCAACCAGTTCTTCCAGCCCGGCCCGCTCTTTGGAATATTCCGCTATTTTTGTGTAATCGCCCATCACCGCCGGGTCGCTCATCAGCCGTTCGAGTTCGTCGTACCGCGCTTCAATG
>JARKOK010000274.1 GCA_029975765.1 Aggregatilineales bacterium | reverse complement strand
GCGCCGCCCGCGCCGGCTGGTGCTGACGGTGCAGACCGAAGTCGCCGACCGGCTGGCCGCGCAGCCGGACGACATGAGCATTCTCTCGGTCAGCGTGCAGTTCTACGGGCAGCCGCAGGTGGTGGCGCGGCTGAACCGCGCCGTTTTCTGGCCGCGCCCGGATGTGGACAGCGCCATCGTGCGGATTGATACTTACGATCAGCCGCCGGTGGACGTGCCGGACGAAAAAACCTTTTTCCGCGTGGTGCGCGCCGGCTTCGGCCAGAAGCGCAAGCAGTTGAAAAACGCGTTGAGCAGCGGCCTGAGCCTGAAAGCCGACGAAACCGCCGCCCTGCTGACCGCCGCCGGGATTGACCCGCGCCGCCGCGCCGAAACCCTGACGCTGGCGGAATGGGCGGCGCTGGCGCGGGCGCTGGCCGCGCGAACCGGGTGAGTAAGACGCCAAGTGAGGCGCAACATTTGACCGGTTTTCGCGTATACTTAGGAAGATTCATGAGAAGGGTTTGATCCGATTATGCGTGTACGACCCCGAAATACGGCCTGGCTGGCGCTGCTTGGCGTGTTGGTCGCGGCTGTCGCTTTATCCGGCGTGGCCGCCCCGGCGGTTTCGCTGGCGCTGGTGGCGCTGTACGGCGTGGCGCTGGCGGCCTCGTTCATCCAGATCAGCCCGCAGCGGCTGCGGGATAGTGTCTCGGCCTCGCCGCTGACACTGATGCGAATGAGTTCGCAAGCGCGGGAGGCGGTTGAGCGCGCCCGCCGCCGGACAAACTTCTCACCCGCCGGCCTGGCTCTGCTGGATGTGGGCCTCATCAGCCTCCACGCCAGCAGCGAAGGGATGCTCATGCGCCGGTCGCGCAGTGTGTCGCTGGATGACAACGGCGTGCGCCCGTACATGACGCTGCACGTCGCGCCGGAATCTGCCGACCGTCAGGCGCTGGTGCGCTACGAAATCCTCGACCAGAACGGGCAGGTGCAGTACGTCCATGAGATGAAAACCTACCTGCGCGACGGCGAAATGAATATCCTGGCCGACCATCATCTGCCGCTGGCCGGCAACGACAAACTGCCCGGCGCGGGCGAATGGGATTTGCGGGTGTTTGTGGATGGCGGCCTGCTGGGCGCGCTGTCGTTTACCATGACACCCTCGCTCGAAGAACGGCGGCGGCAGTTCGGTTACGAGCAGGCCACCGACCGGCTGCGCGAGGCCGACAGCGACGAAACCCCGATGAGTCTCGAAGACCTGCTGCGCGCCAAGAGCCGCGACCAGCGCGGGTAAGTTATCAGCCGCCAGTCGTCAGCCAGCCGATGATCGGTTCAGGATGCCCACCGGTGCTGACAGACTGAGGCGAGGGAGTGATGTGTGAACGGACAACCGAGGCGTCAAATGGGCGAGGTAGCGGTGGGGATTCTGCTGCTGCTGATCGGTCTGGGCGCGATTGCTGAGGGCGCGTTTCCCTGGTTGTTTCTCGTGCTTGTCGGCGGGTATATGCTGTGGCGGCAGTACGAAGCCGCGCAGCAGGGCGTGTCTGACGAGACGTTTGAAGAAGTGCATACCAGCAGCCGGCAGTCCGGTGCGGAAACCGTCTACGCGCACGCGCTGAAGGCCGTGCAGAACGCCGGTCTTGACCCCAACGAGGTGCGCGTGCTGCCGGTGGATGTCGGCGTGATGGCGTTTAAATCCGACAACGACCCGCTGGTATTTCGGACGCGCTCCGTACCCGACGACGTGGATTACGTGCAGCCGTTTGTGCAGCTTCGGCTGCCCACCAAAGCGACCGGACGCATCAAGTTTGAAATCGTGGACAGTGATGGTCAGGTGATTTTTATCCATGAGGATTTTTACCAGCTGGAGCGCGGGCGCAACCTGATTACACCGGCGGCGCGGTTGCCCATCCATGACGCGCAGGCCATGCATCAGGCGTGGAAGCTGCGTATCAGCGCCGATGGGATGGCGCTGGCGACTCATACTTTTGACTGGCAGGAGTCGAATCTCAACCGGATGCGCCGCCATCTGAGCGAAGATGGTGAGATCAGCAACGAACTGCGCGCCGCGCTGAACGAAAACCGCTTGCAGCGCATGAGCCTGGACGAACTGCTGTCGGATCAGGATGAAGGCGAGCAGCAGCAGCGGCGGTAAGCCTCATACACTGGCGGGCAGCAGATGAGCCTGCACCGTGCGCAGCACCTCTTCCGGGCGGAAGGGTTTGAATAACACGCCGTCAGCGCGAATCTGCTGGACGAAATTCCGGTCACGCACGCGCGGGCCGGCACTGTAGATGATGACCGGGATATGACTCAGATCGGGGTCGTTCTTGATGGTCTGGCAGACTTCACCGCCGCTGATGCCGGGCAGCATGTCGTCTACCAGCGCCAGATCGGGGCGGTGGGTACGCACCAGTTCCAGCGCCTGTGCGCCGTCGGTAGCGAACAGCAGATGGTAACCGGTGCGCTGCAAGATCAACTGCAAAATTTCGAGGAACACCGGTTCGTCGTCCAAAATGAGAATCGTCTGCATAAATGTGTTTGCCTTTGTTGTCCTCCTTATCCTAACACCGCTTTGAAACGCGAAGCATTAAAGTTTATGAATTAAAAGTTAAGGTCTTACTGCAAACAGGCGCAGATCCGCTGGATAAAGTCAGTCGTGGACAGCGCGCCGTCGGTGTAAATATCCACCGTATAATCGCCGTCCCGGAGCGCGGCCTGCACCGCGCCTTCGATGCGGCGCGCGGCATCCCCGCGCCCCCACTGGTGTTCCAGCAGCATCGCCAGACTGAGCAGGGCGGCAGTCGGGTTCGCCTGTCCCTGGGTTTCGCCGCTGCCGCTGTGAATTGGCTCGGCCATCGTCACCTGGTCGCCCACGCTGACCGACGGCGCCAGCCCCAGCCCACCACCCCACGCAGCGGCCATATCCGACAGAATATCGCCATACAGGTTGGGCGTGAGGATGACATCAAACCGGCTGGGGTCTTTGACCATCCAGTAGGCGGCGGTATCCACAAATAATTCATCCGTCATGATTTCCGGGTAATACCCGGCGATTTCCAGCGCCACCCGGCGGAACAGGCCGTCGGACTGCTGCAAAACGTTGGCCTTGTGGACGATGGTGATCTTCCTGCGCCCCGTTTTGGAGGCCAGCTCATAGGCCAACCGCGCCACCCGTTCGGTAGCCTCGCGGGTGATCACCTTTTCCGCGATCCCCATGCGGCCTTCGTTTTCCGTGTGCTCATGGCCGATGTACAGGTCTTCCGTGTTTTCCCGCACCACCAGCAAATCCACGCCCAGCCGCGAGGTCGGCACGGGCAGGTAGCGCGTGGGGCGCAGATTGGCATAGGTTTGCAGCGCCCGCCGCAGCGACACCACCGGCGAAAAATACCCCTCCACCGGGTACGGCGGCGCGGCAATCGCGCCGATCAGCACGGCGCGGCAGCGCAGCGCCTCCTCGATGGTCGCCTCTGGCAGCGGAATCCGGTGCTGCTGGAAAAATTCCCAGCCGGCCACCGCCGGACGCACGACCACATCCGGCACGACGATTTTCAGCACTTGCAGCACCGCCGGGATAATATCGTGTCCGACGCCATCACCTTCAATGACACACAGTTCCAACGACTGTGAAGCGGGTGAGTTCGCGTTCATGTTTCATCCTTGCTCATCGCATCAAACGAGAACCTGGCCGGTTCGTTTGCTCAACAGTATATTCGGTTGGTTGAAAAATCTATTTTGGGGAGCAGTTCAACAACAACAGCTTATTCAACGGGGCAGCATACTTTTAACAACCGTTTATGGCCTCGTACCTCAACAACCTTAAGTTACAGGCTTGTAGGGGCGCAGGGCCTTGCGCCCCTACGAAAACACCCATCATTCTTATCTTGTCGGTGTACTCGTCCGGTAAGCAACGACTAACGACTGGATGGCAGGGACATACCCTGGACGACCACCCAGGGTCGCCCCTACAGCCCGGTTACAAGGTCTTCTCGGACGGGGCACTATACAGATTATCCAGCGGTAAGTATGCCACGCTTTCGCACGTTTGTCGAATACGGCTTACGGCAGCGCGTCAATGCCGGCGCTGTCCAGCATGAACATCTGCTGCGCGTCCAGCGGCGGGTCGCCCTCACGCGGGGTGACACGCTCGTAATGGCCGTCCGGGTAAAGTTCCCAGCCGGACAGATTATCGTAGAGATACGTCGCCAGCATCCGCAGCACCCGGTTTTGTAAGGCGGCGTCCAGCACCGGGAACACCACTTCCACACGGTTATACAGGTTGCGGCGCATCAGGTCGGCGCTGCCCAGATAAAGGCGCTGGTCGGACGGCGCGTTCTGGAAGTAATAGACCCGCGCGTGTTCCAGGAAACGCCCGACGTGGCTGAGCACGCGGATATTTTCGCTGAAACCCGGCACTCCCGGTCGCAGGCAGCACAGGCCGCGCACCAACAGATCAATCTGCACCCCTGCCTGCGACGCCGCGTACAGCTTCTGGATCATCACCTCTTCTTCAAGCTGGTTCATTTTGAAAATCAGGCGGGCGGGCTTGCCGGCGCGGGCCGCCGCGATTTCACTGTCAATCAGTTTCAGCAGCGTGGTATGCAGGTACTCCGGCGCTACCAGCAGGCGTTTGTAACTGGTGGTGGGGGCGTAACCTGTCAGCCGGTTAAACAAGCGCGACGCATCCTCGGCCAGTTCGCGGTTGGCCGTCAGCAGCCCCATGTCAGAATAGATACGGGCGGTGGTGGCGTTATAGTTGCCAGTGCCCAGGTGCAGGTAGCGGCGCACGCCATCTCCTTCGCGCCGCACGACCAGCGAGACTTTGGCATGGGTTTTTACCGGCAGTTCTTCCACCCCATAGGTGACATGCACGCCCTTGTGTTCCAGCGCGCGCGCCCATTCCAGGTTGTTCTCTTCGTCAAAACGCGCTTTCAGTTCGACCAGCACCGCCACCTGCTTATCGTT
>JARKOK010000262.1 GCA_029975765.1 Aggregatilineales bacterium | reverse complement strand
GCCCGCTATTTCTGGCGGGTGCGCGCCCGCAGGCTGACCAGCGCGAAAACGAACATCACCACGCCCAGCGCCAGGCAGGCGGCCAGACCCCGCGCCAGCGTATCAGCTTCCCAGCCGGTGAGCAGCACCGAGCGCATGGCTTCGAGCAGATAGGTGATCGGGTTGTAGGTGGCGGCGGTCTTGATCCAGCCGCTTAAGAGGGACAGCGGCACAAACGTGGCCGTCAGGAACGACAGCGGGAAGAACATGAAACCGGCGCCAGTGGTGGCCGCGCCGCTGCCCGTCCGCAGCGCCACACCAACCGTGAAACCGGAGAAGCCGATGCCGAGCAGCAGCGCCATGCCCATGACAGCCAGAATACCCGCCGCGCCCGTTGCCGATTGCAGTCCCATCAGCAGGCCCACGCCCATCACGACAGCAGTTTGCAGCACCAGTACCAGCGCCCCGGCGATCATCGGCCCCAGCAGCAGTGCGCCCCGGCTGACCGGTGTCAGCAGCAGCTTGTTGAAGTAACCATTTTCGATGTCGCGCACGATGGCTTCCCCGGCCAGCGACGCGCCGCTTAAAGCCGAACTGACAATCGAAAGCGGCAGGATGAAAGCCAGATAACTTTTACCCGCCAGCCCCGGCAGAAAATTCGAGGCGTTGCCCAACGACGCTTCGTAAACGAACAGGAAGAAACCGCTGATGAGCAGCCCCGGAATGATGGCCGCCGGGGTGCGGAACATCACCGTGAGGTTGCGCCACGTCATCAGGGCGACCTGCATCACAAATGGCATGGCGGTCGAACGTTCGCGCGGGCGCGCGCCGGTAAAAATCGTAGGATTGGAGATTACGCTCATGGTTCAGTCCTCGGTGTCAGATGTCAGTCAATAGTCTTTAGTCAGCCGCCGCCTGAAACAGGCTCGGCATCGAACTGATGACGAATGGTTGTTACGCAACTTCCGCTTCTGGCTCGGCATCGTTCATCAGGCGCTGCCCGGTCACCTGAAGGAACACATCATCAAGTGTGGGCTGCGTCAGGGTCAGCGAGACCGGCTCCAGCCCGTTCTGCGCCAGCCGGGTGACGACCACCGGTACGGCCTGCGCGGCGTGGTTGAGGTACAGGCGCAGCGTCCTGCGGTCGGTCTGCACCCGGTCGGCCATGCCGGCCAGATCGCGCCGGGCGGCTTCGGCATCATCGCGGCTGCGGAAGGTGACATTAATGGACTCCGTACCCAGGCTGGCTTTGAGTTCGGCAGGGGTGCCTTCAACGGCGATCTGGCCGCCGGTGATGATCGCCACGCGGTCGGCCAGTTCGTCGGCTTCTTCGAGGTACTGCGTTGTCAGGAAGATGGTCATGCCAAGCTGCTGGTTCAGGCGGCGCACTTCCGTCCAGATGTCGCGGCGGCTGGCGGGATCGAGGCCGGTGGTTGGCTCGTCCAGAAACAGGATGCCGGGTTCGTGTGCCAGCGCCAGCGCCAGATCAAGGCGGCGGCGCATCCCGCCGCTGTACTTGCCCACGCGCCGGTCGGTCACATCGGTGAGTTTCACCAGCTCAAGCAGCTCCCGCGCGCGCGCCTGGGCGGCTTTACGATTCAGGCCGAACATCTGCGCCTGAATCGTCAGCAGTTCCATAGATTTCATGAGCGGGTCGAGGCCGATTTCCTGAAGCGCCACCCCGGCGATACGCCGGACTTCGGCAGCCTGTGATACAACATCAAAGCCGCCGACCGTCGCGCGGCCAGCGGTCGGGACGGTGAGGGTGGTCAGCATGGAGACGGTGGTGCTTTTGCCCGCGCCGTTTGGCCCCAGGAAGCCAAAAATTTCGCCGGACCTGACGCGGAAGGAAATATCATTCACCGCCCGGAAGTCCCTGCCATACTGTTTGACCAGATTTTCAACGATAATTTCACGGTTGGACATGGTGTGCTTCTCCCCAGAACGCTGTGTCACGTATCAGGTTACGCCTGCTGTCCATTTATTGTCAAGGTTATGCCGATGAATTGTTTATGAGAAGATTGGTGGCGTGTCGCCCAAACGGGCAGGGTTTTACTTTCTTCGGTATTCTCGCATGGTGTCTGACCGCTGCTCTGGCGTATAGTAATAATATGTAATGATCAGATAGGGGATAAAACTGTGACCGACCAACCCGTGATCGAACACCCCGTGCCTGGCCTGGAAGTGGAACGCTGGTGTAATGGTGACGTGCTGGTGTTTACCGTCACGTCCCGTTTCAACAATGAAATTCTGGATGCCTGGTCGGCGCTGCTGAAGGATTATCTGGAGAGGCGGCAAACGACCGACCGGTTTACGGTGCTGGATGTCAGCCAGACGGCGTTTCTCACCTTTACCTCGGCAGCCAGCCAGCGATTGAAGGAAACTGCCGCCGCTTATCCCGACGCGACGGGGCGGGTGGCGGTCATCGTGCCGCCGCTTGGGGTCTTGCAGTCCATTGGCGAGTTTTTCATACAGCTCAACAACAACCGGCTTCAGCCGAACCTGGACATCCAGCTTTTTAACAACCGGCAGGCCGGGTTGGACTGGGTGATCGCCGGGCTGGACAGGAGCTAGAGTCAGCGCGCCTCAGACCTGGCCCCGGTTGAGCGCCAGCCATTGCAGGCCGATGATGCTCTTGGCATCCGGGATTTCGCCGTTCGCCAGCATCCGCAGCGCGTCCCCCACTTTCACCAGCAGCACGCGGATGTCCTCGCCTTCGGCCAGCACGCCGCCGCCCTTTTCCTTCTGGTCGGTGGGGGAAACCTTCGCGTAATACAGGTGAATGCGTTCTGACGTGCCGCCGGGGCTGACGTAAAAGGTGCAGATGAAGCGCAGCCTGCCGGTTTTGTAACCGATTTCCTCCATGATCTCGCGGCGCAGGGTGATGGTAGGGTCGCTGCTTTCGTGTTTCTCAATCGTGCCCGCCGGGATTTCCAGCAGCCAGCCAGGGCCTTTCTCGTAGGTGGGGTAGCGGAACTGCTCGGTCAGGATGATGGTATCGGCGTCCGGGTCGTGCAGCAGGACGGCGGCGCTGTCCCCGCGTTCCAGATTCAGGCGTACCAGTTCGCGGCTCATGTCGCCGTTGTACAGTTCATGTTTAAAATGTGCTTCTTCGATGGTGAAGAAGAATTTTTCGTAGGTCACTTCTTTGCTGATGATCTCAACACGTTTTGACATAACCTGACCCATCCTGTGTAAGTCTGGTTTCCACTATAACATGCCCCCGATCTTGACGAAAGCGCGGCCAGCAGCGCCGGGAAATGCCGCTATAATGAAAGAGGCGCCTATAATACGGGAGGGTGAAGATCACGATGCCCGGAGCGAAACTCTTTATCAGCTACAAAACGAACGTCAACCGCCCGGACGCCAACAATTTACGCATCCGGTTGAAGGACGCGAAGTATAACGTCTGGATGGATGCTACCGGCCTGAACGGCGGCGAACGGTGGGACAGCCAGATTTATGACGAAATTACCACCCGCGATATTGTGCTGCTGCTGCTGAAAAAGGAAACGGCGGAATCGATCTGGGTGCGGCGCGAGGTGGATGTGGCGCGCGGCGCGCGGGTATATATTCTGCCGCTGCTGACCGAAGCCCTGAGCAGCGACGAGGTTAATAAGCTGCTGGCGCACTTCGGGCTGGAGAACTACCAGTGTGTGAACTACACCCAGCAGGATGAACGCCAGTTCGCCGATCTGATTGCAGCGATTGAAAAGAACGCGGCCAGGACACGCGTGGCGCAGGAAGAATGGCTGGCGGCGCTGCGGCGCGGTGAAAGCAAGCCGATGATGAAAGAGCCGGTCAAACCGTTTAAACCGGCCTACCGCAGCTATGCCCTGACGGATAAAACGGCGGCCTCAGCCTGCCGGATTTATCTGGCGGCGGGTGATATGACGCAGGCGAAAAATATTGATGTGCTGGTAAATTCCGAAAACAATTACATGCAGATGGCGCGCATTTTTGAGAGTTTTACCCTGTCGTCCAAACTGCGCTGGCATGGTTCGAAACGTAAGGCCGATGGCCGGCTGGTGGATGACACCGTGCAGCAGGAACTTTACCAGCAGATCAAACAGCCGGGTGGGAACTTTCAGATTCCGATTGACTGGGGCTGTGTCGTGCCGACCCACGCCGGCCACCCGGAGAGCAATCTGGCAAGGAACGGCGCGCGGTATATCTTTCATACCGTCGCGGTGCGGGTTGAATCCGGCACGAAGAACAACCAGGACGCGATCCGGGCGATTGACGACGGCAATATCGGGGAAGCGGTGGCTAACTGTTTAAAGCAGGTGATGGAAGTCAATCAGGCGCGGGGGGTTATTTCGCCGGACGGCAGCGATACGCACCAGCGTGAGCTGGCGGCGCAGGATCAGTATCAACCGATCAGGAGCATCATTTTTCCACTGTTTGGCACCGGGCATGGCAAGCGGCAGAACGACATTGGTGTGATTGGCAGCCTGATGTTCGAGAGCATCGCGCAGTTTGCGCAGGAGAACCATGCCAATCCCGCGTTTACGCTGGACGCGATACACGTCTGCGCGTATTCCCGGCAGGATGCGGACACGCTGGAAGCCGCGTTAAAAACGATGAAACATCTGCTGAAACCGTTCCGCCGCCCTGCCGGGAACTAAAGTCGCGCCGCCGGCGTCCTTATCCGTAGAAGCCAATTTTGAGGATGCCGGAGGAAAACATGAAACGCCTGCTGGTTCTCGTACCCTTACTGCTGCTGGCCGCGCTGATGCCGGCGGCGGCGCAGGACATCTGTCCCGCAGCGCCGTGTCTGGTTGATCCCTGCCCGACCGTATGCCCGCCGCTTCAGCCGGGGGTGTTCACCAACCCGGAATGGCTGAAAATCAACTATCACCGGGTGAACGTCAGCATCGAAAATCAGATCGCCACAACTGACGTGGACATGGAATTCGTGAACGAAGGCAACGGCCTGGCGGAAGGCACGTTTGTGTTCCCACTGCCGCAGAACGCCAGTGTGGACAAGCTGGTGATGTACATCAACGGCCAGGCGATTGATGCCAAAATCCTGCCGGCCAGCGAAGCCCGCCGTATTTACAACGAAATCGTGCGGCAGTACCGCGACCCGGCGCTGCTGGAATACATCGGCAGCAGCGCGATTCAGGCCAGCGTGTTCCCCATCCCGCCGGGCGAGTCGCGCCGTGTGCAGATTCGTTATTCCACCATACTGGAAGTGGACAACGGGCTGGTACATTATGTGTATCCGATGAAGGTCACGAATCTGCTGACCAAACGCCCGGTTGAGTCGATGAGTCTGGCGGTCAGTGTCCAGAGCAACGACCCGATCAGCAGCATTTATTCCCCCAGCCATCCCATCGCCATCAGCCGGGATGCCAATGACCGGGGCTTCCGCGCCGGTTACGAGACAGCGGGTTTCATGCCGGAGGACGATTTCAGCCTGTACTATGGCATCGCCAGCGAGACGATCAACGTCAACCTGCTGACATACCGTGACAGTGCCAGCGAGGACGGCTTCTTCATGCTGCTGGTGCAGCCGCCGGTCACGCTGCCGGATAACGCCGTGATCGCCAAGGATGTGATCGTCGTGCTGGACCAATCCGGCAGTATGCAGGGCGAGAAGTGGGATCAGGCGCGGGCGGCGACCGAATACGTGCTGCGCCACCTGAACCCGAACGACCGCTTTAACCTCGTGCTGTTCAGCACCGGCTGGCGGATTTACAGTAACGGCATGGAGTCCCCGGCGCAGGCCGAAAGCGCGATTGACTGGGTGCGTGGTCAGGAGGCGCTGGGCGGGACGGACATCAACGGCGCGCTGACGACCGCGCTGGGCATGGTACGCGCGGAACGCCCGACGACGCTGATCTTTCTGACCGACGGCCTGGCGACCGAAGGCGTAACCGACACGGCGGCCATCCTGGCGAATCTGGCGGCGGCGGCCAAACCCAATGTGAGCATCTTCACCTTTGGCGTGGGCGACGACGTGGACACCTTCCTGCTGGATACGATTGTGCGCGATTTTCGCGGCGCGGGAACTTACGTGCGTCCATCAGAACGGATTGACGAAGAAGTTGCCAGCCTGTACAGCAAGATCGGCGCGCCGGTGCTGACCGACATCACGCTGGACTTTGGCGGCGTGCTGGCGCAGGATGTGTACCCCACGCTGCCGCTGCCTGACCTGTTCGCCGGAACGCAGCTGACCATCGTCGGGCGCTATCGCGGTCAGGCGGATAACGTGAGCATCACGCTGCGCGGGCAGGTGGATGGACAGGCGCAGAGCTTCACCTACAGCAGCCTCGATTTTCCGGGGCGGGCCGGCGGTGAGCCGTTCATCGCGCGGCTGTGGGCCACGCGCCGCATCGGCGATCTGCTGAACACCATCCGTCTGAACGGTGAAAATGCCGAACTGGTGGACAGCATCGTGAAACTGAGCGTGCGCTACGGCATCATCACCCCGTACACCAGCTTCCTGATCGAAGAGGATGACATTCTGAGCGCGCAGGGGCGTGACCGCGCGGCGGCCCAGTTCGCGCAGGAAGCGGCGGATCTGTCAAGTGTTACGTCCGGTTCGCGGGCGGTGGGCGCGGCAGACGCCTTTGGTGGCATGGCGAGGGCCGAAGCGCCGCTGCCCGCCGCGATGCCGACGATGAACGCCTATGCACCGGGACAGCCCGCTGTGCCGGCCGAACCGTCGGTCAGCCCGCTTCAGACCGTAGGCGGCAAGACCTTCATTCTGCAAAACGAGGTCTGGACGGATACGACGTTCGAGCCGGACACGATGCAGACGCAGAAGGTGGTGTTCCTGAGCGACGCCTACTTCACGCTGCTGGAGGATAAACCGGAGCTGGGTGTATTCTTCGCGGTGGGCGACCGGGTGATCGTGGTGCTGGACGGCACAGCCTATGAGGTCGTCGTCGAATAAAGCGGGTCGAACATAGATAGTGGCAGGGGCACGGCGCGCCGTGCCTCTGTGATTGATCCCCGCCGCTGTTACGATTTTTGCGTTTCCTGGTGGATAATGATACGCATGAAGGCTGCCGCACCAGGAGACACACACATGCGCAGAGTCTGGTTTATCATACTGGGGCTGGCGCTCACCGCCTGCAACCTCACGACCGAGCCGGTTGTATCGCCCACGCTGCCCCCGCCGGATACCCGGGCGGATGGCCCACCGCCGCCGCCCATCTTCCGCACCGCCACGCCGTTTGGCACACCGGCGCTGACACCTCTGGCTGGCGGTTTGCCGCCGCCGCCGAATTACAGCCCCGGCGCTGCCGGCCAGATGTGTGACGTATATACCACCTATTCCGGCAGCGATCCGGCGAACCGGCTGAGCCTGCGGGCGCAGCCCGGTACAGCCGCGCGGCAGGTACTCCGCCTGCCGAATAATACGCGCGTGCTGCGCGTGCCGGGGTCGGCGGAAGTCGAGGCTGACGGCTATCACTGGCTGAACATCATCTACGTGGACGGCCAGCAGCAGCGGTACGAAGGCTGGACGGCGCGCGACTCGTACAGCTTCAACGGCGTGCGTGACCCTTCGCTGGCGACGCTGCGCCCCACCGGCCAGCAGTCACCCTGCTGACAGACGGCAGGCCGGGCGTGTTGTGGCAAATTGATCGGCATGTGGTACACTCTGTGCCCATCCACAGCAAGCGATTAGCCGTTTCGGTCGGTACGGGCTGATCGGCTGACCGCGCGATGGCTTGTGATCTCAAAGGATAAGGAGAGGCTATTAATGAAGCGAAATATTTTTGCTCTGCTCGTGCTGGCGCTGATCGCGGTGCTGGCGGTGCCGGTGGTAGCGCAGGACAGCCTGATCGAAAGTGTGTGCCTGGTAACGGACGTGGGTAAGGTCAACGACGGGACGTTCAACCAGTTTGCCTACGAAGGCATGTTGATGGCCGCCGAGGACTTTGGCCTGGACAGCACTTATATTGAAACCCAGGCGCAGACCGATTATCAGACCAACCTCAACCGCTGCATTGAAGATGGTTACAACGCGATTGTGACCGTCGGCTTCCTGCTGGCGGACGCGACCCGCGCGGCGGCGGAGGCGAATCCGGGTGTGTACTTCATCGGTGTTGACCAGTTTGTGGGCGCAGATGCCAGCGGCAACCC
>JARKOK010000260.1 GCA_029975765.1 Aggregatilineales bacterium | reverse complement strand
GGTGCTGGGCACGAAGGCCGACCGCTTCCGCGACCCGACCGACACCAACAACGGCCTCATCCGGCAGATCGCCGCCGCTTACAACGTGCCGCTGTGGGATTTCGACCGCATCGCGGCCACGCTGCCGGGGCGCGGCCTGGCTAACGACGGCGTGCATTTAACCACGTTCTTCGCGCACGATTACACCCAGCCGGAAGCCTTGCAGCGCGGGCACGGCGTCAACAACCTGACGGCGCTGATGATGCTGGATGCTATTCTGCGCGCGACCTTACAAACCAATCCCTAATCTCATTCATTCGCCTGGCAACCCCTTCTTTAATATAATCATTATTTATGAACAATCCTGGTGTCAGTTTTACAGCGTAATCTGGGATAACACGTACAGGGCCGTTTGTTCGGAACAGGCCGGATTCCAGGATGCACAATCCATCCCACCGCCAGCAGCGATCCGCCGGGAGTAGTAGGTTATGGCTTCCTCATTAATCGGGCGCAAGCTCGGCAAATATGACATTGTGGCGCTGGTCGGCCAGGGCGGCATGGCGACCGTCTATAAAGGCTACCAGCCGGAGATTGATCGCTACGTGGCGGTGAAAGTGCTGCCGCCGCACCCCGGCCTCGACCAGCAGTTTGTCGAACGTTTCCGGCTGGAAGCGCGCACCATCGCCCGCTTGCAGCACCCGCATATTCTGCCGCTGTACGATTACGGCGTGCAGGACGACATCCTGTATCTGGTGGTGGCCTTTATCGAAGGCGGTTCGCTCAACGACCGGATTGACCAGGGCCGGCTGGCGCTGCCGGAAATCGCGCGCCTGCTGAAACAGATCGCCGCCGCGCTGGATTACGCGCACCGGCAGGGGGTGATTCACCGGGACATCAAACCGGACAACATCCTGCTGGATCGTGAAGGTAATCCGCTGCTGGCGGATTTTGGCATCGTGAAACTGGCGGAGGGCGAATCGCGGCTGACGATCACCGGCGGGCTGGTGGGCACGCCGGCCTATATGTCCCCGGAACAGGGGCGCGGTGAAGTCGTCACCGCCAGCGCCGATCTGTATTCGCTGGGGGTGGTGGTCTACGAGATGATCACCGGCAAGAAGCCGTATACCGCGCCCACGCCGATGCAGGTTGTACTGAAACACATGACCGAACCCGTGCCGAGCCTGAGCGCCGAAAGCGCCGATGTGCCGCCGGGGCTGGAAGCCGTCATGCAGCGCGCGCTGGCGAAGGAACCCGATCAACGCTATCGCAGCGCGGCGGAGTTCGCCGACGCTTTCGCCCATGCCTTGCAGTCCGGCAGCAGCGTGATGGTGGATACACGCCCGTCGCCGGAAGCCACCCGTCCCACCCCGGAAGCCGCGCCAACCACCACGCTGTCGCCCACGCCGCCGCCGGGCACGCCGCCGGGTGACCTACCAGCGGGCACAAATGTGAATCTCACGCCGGCTCCCTCCACGATCATCGTGCAGGAGCGCGGCACAAATCCGCTGATTTTGCTGGGCGGTTTTGGCCTGATCGCGGTTGTGCTGGTGCTGGTCGTGTTTCTGCTGGTCAACAACCCGCGCGAACCGGGAATCGTCAGCCAGCCGACCACGCCACCGACCGAAGCGCGCGACATCGCCGCCGCGCCAACCGCCACCAGCGCCCCGCCGACAGCAGCGCCCGCCGCGCCGGTGTTCGGGCGGGTGAGCTACACCACCACGAACGCGCCGGGTGACACCGTGATTGTCGCCTCGCTGGTTAATCTGAAACCGCCGCCGTCAGGCCGCGTGTACGCCGCGTGGCTGATGAATACCGCCACCGGCGCGGTGCAGCTCATGGGCGAACTGGCGGTGGACGCGCTCGGTCACGGCACGCTCGCGCCGTACATTGATCCCGCAGGGCGGGCGCTGTTCACCCTGTACAATGCCGTCGCCATTACCAACGAGCCGCGCATGGCGGAACAGCCGTCGGGCGTGGTTGTCTACAGCGCCCGCCTGCCGCCGGAGGTGATGAACGCGCTGGCCGAAATCCTGGTATCGTCGGAACAGGGTTTTCGGGCAGCCGCCGCCTCGGATGACGGCGACAGCGGCTACGGCGCGGCCCCGGCGCTGGGCGGCAGCCTGCTGGCCGGCGCGCTGACCGAAGCCAGCACCGCCGCGCAGCACATCGGCATGGCCGCCGATTCAACGAACATCGGCGGGCTGCGCTCCCACGCGGAGCATACCATCAACATCCTGCAAGGGACACAGATGGACTACAACGGCAACGGGCGCGGCGAAAATCCGGGACGCGGCGTGGGCGTGCCGCATTTTCTGGATTTGATTGAAGGCCACCTGGATACCATTGCCGACGCGCCCGGCGCCACGCCGGAACTGCAAAGCGAACTCGAATTTATCCGTGTATGCGTGCAGAATACGCGCCTGCGCGTGAGCGAACTGGTCAGCCGGACAGAAGCTCTGGCGCGGCTGGACGACATCGCCGCTGCCAGCCAGCCGGCGGCGCAGGCCGTCGCCCTGGCGGACGCGCTGCTGCACGGCTTTGACCAGAACGATAACGGCCAGGTGGAACCCTTCGAAGGGGAATGCGGCCTTGATCAGATCAACACCTTCGGCGTGCTGGTCAGCGGGATGAGTCTGGTGGAAGGGCCGCTGCCGGACTAAAACCCGCGTGAACCTGAATCCCGCGCCGGGTGTAAGTGTATTGACAGTACCAGGGGGCGACTCATTCGGGTCGTCCCTTCGTGTTTCTACACCGGTGGACGTGGTTTAAGGTCAGGGAGGTGTAGTGATGTTGAAGTGCAGGCGTTGGTTGCTCGTCGTAACGGTTATCGGGCTGCTGGTTCCGCTGTACGCGGCGCAGGGAAAGGAAATCGTCCGGGTGACGATCACCGGGCCGGGCTTCGATGAGGCCGTTGAGGTCACGCTGGCATCCGAACTGGCTGTGTTCCGGGAAATGCGGTTTGACGAAGGGATGATCGCGCTTCCCCCGACCGACCCCGCCGCGCCCTTTTTTGAGGTTCGGCTGGGGGTAGGGGTGGAGAACCAGATCATCGCCACCGATGTGAACTATTTTTATCTCACGCCCGACGCCGGTTATATGTATTACGCCGATGTCATCGGCGGCGGGTCGGATGCCGAAGGCAAGTGGTTTCGCCTGAGTGCCGCGACCGATCTCGCGCTGCGGGATTTTCTGGCCGACCGGGGCGCCGATATTCCGCACCGTCGGGATGCTGGCGGGCGCTTTCCCTTCTGGAACTGGCTCACGGCGCTGGCAGGCTGACGCCGCCGGCGTTATGGGTCTGGATTCAATTGAACACCTGGCCGATTGCGGTTATAGTGATAGTGGTTGGTTGTTCTGGGGCGACTGTGGTCGCCCCTACCTGTGAATTGGGGGGTGTAGCCATGCGGAAACTGCTGCTCTTCGGGCTGCTGCTGGCGGCCTGCGTCCCGACCACGCCGCCGCCATCCACCCCGGCGGGCGGATTTGAACCCATGCAGCGGGATACGGCCACCGCCACCCCGGTCGCCTGGATTGAAAGCGGAGCGGCGCTGACGGCGGACACCGCCGCGCATATCACCCGGCTGGGGCGGCTGGACACACGCGGCACGGCCAGCACCGTTTTTGCGTATGCCTTCTCGCCGGATGGCACGCGGCTGGTAGGCGTCAACAACGAGCAGTTGATCGCGTGGGATCTGCTGACCGGCGACCTCATCTTCAATACCGACCGCGCCGGGGCGCTGAATGTGTTTTACGCGCCGGACAAAGCTGAAATCTACACCCTGGACGATGAGGGGCATATCCGCCTGTTCGACGCGGACAACGGTTCGCTCAATGAACTGCTCACCGGCCACACGCAGTACGGGCAGGTGGCGGCCTATGCGGACGACGACGGCTGGCTGGCGCTGGGCGGCAGCAACGGCGATGTAAAAGTATGGGATGTGGCGGAACGCCGGTCGCTGGTGACGCTGGCCGGCAGCGGCGTGCCCGTGAGCGCGCTGGCCTTTTCGCCGGACGGCACGCGCCTGGCGGCTGGCACGCTGGACAACCGCGTCACCGTCTGGGACTGGCGGAACCGGCAACCGGTGCTGACGGTAGACGGGCAGGCGCAGCGGCTGGCCTTTTCGCCGGACGGCACGCAGTTAGCCGTCGGGCAGGAAGCCGCGATTGACCTGTGGACGGTGGCCGACGGGCAGCGCACCCACCACCTGACAATCGGCATCGGCGGCGTGCGCGACGTGCTGCTGTACGCGCCGGGCGGAACGTACCTCATCAACGGCGGCGCGATCCCGGCGGTGATGGTCTGGAACGCGGCGACGGGGGCGTTTGTCAACACCCTGCCGGAGGTGGGCGGCGAGAGCGTGTCGGCGGCGTTTTCGCCGGATGGCAGCCTGCTGGCAACCTCCGTACTGGGCGGGGCGGTCACACTGTGGAACATGGCGCAGATCAGCGCGGACACGCTCAGCCGCGCCAATCTGGACTTTGGCGCGCCGCAGGCGCTGTATGTGGACTGGTCGCCGGATGGTTTCATGCTGGCGATTATCGAGGCCGCCGGCACGATTCAACTGTGGGGCGTGCCAGAACTGGAAACCGCAACCCAGGAGCCGTGAAGGTTGGCTGCTATACGCTTCCCCTACGCTGCTGCGGCCAGCCCGGCCTGCTTCGCAACTTCTCGCGCCGGGGCGCGTATATCAGGGTAAGAATCACCACCGAATTTTCGGGGGTTCTCGCGCATAGGCCGTTCTCAGGGCGCGTTCCAGTGGTACAATAAACGCGGAAATAGGCCTGTGAGATAGGAGAACCCCAAGCGATGTCAACCTGGTGGGGATCGCGGAGCAATGTCTCGCCGCGCCTGCGCTTGGAAGTCGAAGCGATGCGCGTGGCCTTTGCGGATACGTTCAAACTGGTCGTGCCGCAGTTCGGCTTACTGTACTGGGAAGGTACGGTCGAAATCAATCTGGCGACGTTGGATACCCGCGAACATAAGTTAAAGATCGTGTATCCCAACGAGTACCCCAGCCGCCCGGCAGAAGCCTATGTGTTAAGGCCGCGCATTTACAGCGAGAAACACCAGTACGAGGACGGCCAGTTGTGCCTGTTTAACCCGAAGGATGGGGAACAGTACGGGTGGAATCCCAGCAAATCAACGGCGGTCACGGTGACGGGGTGGGCGATTCAATGGATTTACGCCTATTACACCTGGCGGGCGACCGGCGACTGGCCGGGCATCGAAGAACGGGTTGACCCGAACACGCCCCTGCCGCCGCGCCGCCGGAGATAACGAGGACAGTCGTCATGTTAACGGGTCGTTTCACCACTCGCCGCCAGCACACCAGCCTCCCGAATCTGGTCATCGCGCAGCGCGTGCTGGACAAGATGGCCGCTGCCGCCAGCGATTACATTGCCGACGAAACCGGCGAAGCGATGGTTGGTCTGCTGGTGCCAGGCGCGCACACCAACGGCGTGCCAACGCTGTATGTGCTGGATACCATCGCGCCCGACGAAAGTGCCGTGCGCCAGCTTCACACTTTCCAGCAGGGCGACGAGCGCCAGGATGAGTTGATCTGGTGGCTGCAAGAGAACTGGCGCATTGGGCGCGAAAAACGCCTCGCGGCCAGCGGCCAGCCGCTTTCGGCCAAGTGGGATGTGCCGCTGCGGTATCTGGGGGACTGGCACAAGCAGCCCGGTTTTATGATCCAGCCCAGCCAGGGCGACCTGATGACCGCCTACAACTGGATTCATGACCCGGCCAACGGCATGGATTTTCTGCTGGCGCCGATTGTCACGCTGGG
>JARKOK010000239.1 GCA_029975765.1 Aggregatilineales bacterium | reverse complement strand
CCAATCTGCATCCCGCCCCGGTTGACAAAAGCGGAGACCAGATCAGCGAGCAGAAAATCCGGTTCCTGCCAGAAACCGGAGACATCCGGCGTAAATTCATCGTCCCAGAACATGCGGCTGTTATCCTTCAAAATCAGTGACAGATATTGAGTGTCGGATGGTTCATTATACAGGCTGCCGGAAGTAAAGTGTAGCCAGGAGACTGGCGGCTAACGGCGGCGTGACCGCAGCCAGGCCAGGACACGCGGCCTTAGCTGGGTATAACCCCGGTACAGCAGCGGGTAGGGCGTGTAATCCCACGCGCCGATGTGCCGCGTGACCGTGCCGCGAAAGCCGCGTTTAAACTCGTAGACACCCCACATCGAGTCGGACTCGTCGAATACCTCCGGCGCGCCCCACAGATCGTAGACGGTGTAACCCTGCGCTTTGGCCCAGCGCATCGCTTCCCACTGGAGCAAATAGTTAGGCATTCGCTCGCGGTGTTCGTTGGCAGACGCGCCGTAAAAGTACCACACCTTACGCCCAAAATGGAACAGGATGACGTGGGCGATGGGCTGGCCGTCCACTTCTGCTATCAGAGCGTGCGCGAGGCCGGCATCCATCAAATAACGCCATTCATGCTGGTAATAGTCCGGCGGGCGAATCAGGAAATTGTCGCGCGCGCCGGTGACCTGATATAGCGCGTACAGCGTGGGTAGATCGGCTGCCGTCGCGGGACGCACCGTAACACCTTTTTTCTCGGCGGTGCGTACCTTACGCCGGGTATTCTGGCTCATCTGCGCCAGCAGGGTATCCTCGTCTGGCCTCAGGTCAATGGTGATCGTATTGCGGAACTGCACCTGATCGCCGGAGAAGCGCCAGCCGCGTTCGCGCAGGAGCTTCATAAACGCCTGCCCGGCGGCGTTGGGTGTGTCCGAGTCTTCGCCGGGAACGCCGGTCGCAGCGACCACGTCGGGGTCGAGTTTCAGCCACACGGCGGCCTGCTGCCGCGCCAGCGTTTGCAGATGACCCAGTACCTCGGCGGCGAGGGCGGTGTCGCCATAGTCGAGCGCCGGGCCTTTGGGGATGTACATCACCTTCAGCGGCCCAACGCGGCGTATACCGACCGAGGCCAGCGCCACCACGTCCGCGCCGCGCGAAAATGCCAGCCGGAGCGGCTGCCAGCCGGTGGTTTCGCGTTTAAACTCGCCCCATTCCCAGCTTTGCAGGATGTGGGCATACGGCAGCGTGCGGAGTGTAGTGTTCCAGTCGGTGGGGGAGGTGACTGGGGTGATGTTCATGCCCTCACCCCCCGTCCCCCTCTCCCTCAGGGAGAGGGGGGGCAGCATCGCAGGCCGCAAGGATGGCTGTTAAGACGGTCTGTAAATGGTTCAATACCTGTTCATTAGTAAAACGAATGGTATGGTAGCCAGCATCTTCAATCGCTTGCTGCCGCTGTCTGTCTTCAATCCTTTGTGTTTGATGAATTTCGCCGTCGAGTTCAATAACCAGACCATGCTCGTAGCATAAAAAATCAGCCACAAATGCGGTATGGGCAATAGGATGCTGGCGGCGGAATTTGAGGTTAGCAAGGTGGTGGTTACGAATGGCTTCCCACAGAATATTTTCTGCTTTTGTCTGCCGCTGCCGAAGCTCACGAGCGACATACACCATAGCTTTTGATGCCATTTCTCGGTAAACAGCATCCTTTTCAGATGCAGATGAAGTAGTATTTTCGCCCCCTCTCCCTGAGGGAGAGGGGGACGGGGGGTGAGGGCTGCTAATCATTGTATGTTTCATTGTATTCCTCACTCCTCCCTGCGCTGACGCAGCCGCAGGGCGGCTTTGTAAGCATTATACACCAGCGGATTGTAGACCTTATCCCACGCGCCGAGTGATCGCACGACCTTGCCGCCCCAGCCGCGCTTGAAGCCGTAAACACCCCACAGACCGTCGGAACGTTCCTGAAACTGCGCTTCCAGCACAGCTTCATCTGCGTCCGGGATACCCCACAGATCATAGGTGGTACAGCCGCGTGCCTTCGCCCACTGGATCGCCGCCCACTGCACGCCGTAGGCGGCCATCAGATTACGTTTTGTGTCCGATGACGCGCCGTACAGATACCAGGCCGTTTGCCCGACGGCGAAGACCATAATGCCCGCCAGCGCGTCCCCCTCGTGTTCCGCCAGAAAGAGCGCGGCGTGTCCCGGCGGCACGAACAAATCATAGGCGCGTTCGTAATATGCCGGTGTGTGAACGCCGAAAGCATTACGCGCGCCGGTGGTCTGCATCATGGCGTTAAAAATGGAAACATCGGCGCGGCTGGCTTCCCAGTAACGAATACCGTTCTTCTGGCTCTGGCGGATTTTGCGGCGTGTGCCCTGGTTCATGCGGGCCAGAATCGTCTCGTCGCTGCCGCTGATGTCTATCAGGATGGTGCGCGGCGGCTGTACCGTCTGCGCGCTGGGATGGAAGCGGAGTTGAGATGGGGAGGGCGTAAGGCTTTGTGCCCCTACCGTATCGGCCTCAATAATCCCCGGTTCCCATTTGAGGAAGGCGGCGCGGTGGCGTCTGGCGCAGGCATCAATCACATTTGGTAGGGACGCGATATAGCGTGTCCCTGCGGCCTGTTCCGCGACATATGGCCCCATCGCCAGATAGGCCATCGTGCCCAGGCGGAACGGCAGCCGCCGGAATAACACCTGCGCGCCGGCGACGATCTGCCCGTTGTCCAGCAGCGCCACGCGGTCGGAGTCCCAGCCAAAAGCGCGTTTCAGGTCGCCCCAGGCGGCCAGTTGCAGGACATGCGCGCGCGGCTGCGCGGTCACAAACGCATCCCATTGGGCCGGCGTGGGCGTAATCGTTTCGAGCATCGGCAGGAGAGCCTTTCGGGTTCGCATGATGGATAACAGCTATGCCTCTAACCTAGAGGACGATGGTATGAAAAGCAAGGCACAATGGTTGTACATCCATTACAAACAGGTTTTGGCACGGTCTATGGCATGTGTTACAATTCGTGTCGGAATGGAATTTTGCTGATAGATACGACCCGAATTCTGGCAAAACCTTTGCAGAGCAATAAATGTCATGTTATACTCGTGCCGTTTGTCACAAATTCCCACCAATTGTATCTCTGACCAACTCCGGGTGAGGAACGCCACCCGGTTTTGCACCTTAAAGCTATCTTATCTTGTGGGAGTATTGCTCCGATGGCTGTCTTAAATGAATGGGCATTCGTCGGCGTCTTTTTCGCCATCGCCTGGGTGTTCCCGGTGCTGCCGATTTTGGGCGCACGCCTTCTTGCCCCCAGCAAACCGAACCCACTCAAACAGTCCACCTATGAATGCGGCGTGGAAACGGTGGGCGACACCTGGGTACAGTTTAAAGTGCAGTATTACATTTACGGGTTAGTGTTCCTGGTGTTTGATGTCGAAATCGTGCTGCTGTTTCCCTGGGCGCTGGCATATAACCAGCTTGATTTCTTCGCGTTTGGCGCCGGGCTGCTGTTCATTTTCCTGCTGGCGGACGCGCTGATTTACGCCTGGCGCAAGGGCGCGCTGGAATGGATATAACAATCATAGGGGCGGGTTTCAAAAACCCGCCCCCGCAGGTGGAGAAATAACGACTTATGACAGACGTGTGCAGTATTAATAATCTGACCCGCTGTTTGGTTGACGGCGGCATGGATGCCGGTCTGGCGAATTTTATTTCCATTCTGCTGGGCGTGGTGGCGACCGCGACACTGCCGCTGGTGACGGTGATCTTCCTGATCTGGGTGGAGCGGAAAATCGCCGCCCGCGTGCAGGATCGTCTTGGCCCGAACCGCGTCGGCCCGTGGGGTTTGCTTCAGCCGGTAGCCGATGCCGTTAAGCTGCTGACGAAGGAAGACATCACGCCGCAGGGCGCGGATAAATTCATTTACAACCTCGCGCCGATCATCGCCTTCGCTTCGATTGTGCTGCTGTGGGCGGTTGTGCCGTTCACGCCGCTGCATGTCGGCGCGAATCTGGCGATTGGCGTGCTGTATTTTATGGCAGTGGGTTCGATTGCGACGATCAAGGTCATGGTGGCCGGCTGGTCGAGCAACAATAAATACGCGCTGCTGGGCGCGTTCCGCCCCATCGCGCAGCTTTTGAGCTACGAAGTGCCGCTGGTGCTGGCGCTGATCGTGCCGGTGATGATCGCCGGGACGATGAGCCTGCAAGAACTGACGGTGGCGCAGCAGGGCATGTGGTTCGTCTTTATGGCGCCGGTCGCGGCGGTGATTTTCTTCATCGCCAATCTGGCTGAAGTTGGTCGTGCGCCGTTTGACCTGCTGGAAGCTGAATCTGAAATCATCGCCGGGTACAACATTGAGTATTCCGGTTTCAAATTTGGCATGTTCATGGCCGGTGAGTTCATGCACGCCTTCACCGTCTGCGTGCTGACGGCGGTCATCTTTCTGGGCGGTTGGTCGGGGCCGCTGGTGCATGAACTGCCGGTGCTGGGCTTTGTGTGGCTGGGACTGAAAACGGCGGTGGTATATATCTTTATGCTGGTGCTGCGTTCCACCGTGCCGCGCGTCCGAATTGACCAACTGATGGCCTTCAACTGGAAATTTCTCGTGCCGATTTCGATCATCAATCTGCTGGTGACGGCGCTGCTGCTGTATGTGGTGCGCGCGCTTGGTCTTACGCCCGCGCCGGAGCAGGCCACCGATTTTCTCGCCAACCTGCCGCAGACGCTCGTTCTGTTTGTGGGTAATCTGGCGGTGATCGGCATCGTCGTGACGATGATCCGCAACTGGGGCCGCCAGCAGCGGCTGGCGGACGAGGCACGCTTTGTGACCAACGAAGAAGAACCTGCGGCGGCGCTTACGCTGCCGGCGGGGCATTAAGACAGGCATATTTGTCGTAGGGGCGACCACATCATAAGGGTCGCCCCTACAAGCGCAAATCAGGGGAAAAATATGCTCGAATTCAATGTTCAAACGCTGGTCTTTTTGGTGATGACCCTGTTTGTTTTGGGCGGTGCGCTGGGGGTTGTCACCACGCGCAACCTCATTCATGCCACGCTGTACCTCGTCCTCAGCCTGTTTGGGGTGGCGGGGTATTTTGTGTTGATGAGCGCGCCGTTTCTGGCGGCGGTGCAGGTGCTGGTTTATATCGGCGCGATTGCCATCCTCATCGTGTTCGCGGTGATGCTCACGCGCAGTATGACCCGCCTGCGCGACCTGTATAACCACCAGTGGGCGGCCAGCGCCATCGTGTCCGGCCTGCTGTTCGTGCTGCTGGCGGTCGGCGTCATTCTGCCCATGTGGGGCGTGAACGGCGCGCAGACCCCGGCGGAGGTGTCGGCGGTGGTGGCGGATACGGTCGAGCTGGGCCGGGCGCTGGTTGACCGCAACCAGTATGTGCTGCCGTTCGAAGTGGCGTCGCTGCTGCTGACGGCGGCGATGATCGGCGCAATTGTGCTGGCGCGGGACGACGAGTAACCAAGTGCTGAGTGAACAGGCAATCGGTATCTATGCAGGCACGGAGATAAGAAAGATGGTTCCTTTGTGGGCATATCTGTTAGTGGCTGCCGGGTTGTTCTGCATCGGCGCGTATGGGGTGCTGTCCCGCCGCAATGCCGTTGCCGTGCTGATGGGCGTTGAACTGATGCTCAATGCCGTCAACATCAATCTGGTGGCCTTCTGGCGGTATCTATCGCCCCTGAATATGGGCGGGCAGGCGTTTGTTGCCTTTGTGTTTGTGATTGCGGCGGCAGAGGCGGCGGTGGGTCTGGCGATTATTATTTCGGTTTACCGCAGCCGTCGCTCGGTCATCGTCGAAGACGTTGACATCATGAAATGGTAGGGCGTCTTTATGGGCTTGAATGAATTTGTTAGCGACATGAATTTGCTCCCCTGGCTGGTGCCGGTGGGGCCGCTGCTGGCGTTTTTCATCATCATGCTGGTGACGAACCGCGCCCGGATGATACCCGCCACCAGCGAGGCGTATGGCGGCCACCATCCCGATTATGAGGGGATGCTTGTGCCGGTCGTTACCGGCTGGAGCCGGGTTGCCAGTGTAGTGGTCGGTATGGCCGGAGTGTTGATCGCGTGGCTCATCAGCCTGGCGGTTGTGGGCAGCGCCTTTAACACCGCGCACTTTGGCGAAACGGTGTTTGGCAGCAGCGTACCCTGGCTGGCGACCGGCACGACTTCGTTCAATATGGGCGTGCTGGTAGACCCACTGACGGCGGTGATGCTGGTGATGGTGCCGCTGGCTGTGACGATGATCTTCATCTACAGCATCGGCTATATGGCGCACGACCCCCGGCAGTCGCGTTTCTTCGCGCTGATTTCGCTGTTCGGCGGCGCGATGCTGACGCTGGTGGTGGCAGATAACCTGCTGCTGCTGTTCGTCGGCTGGGAAGTGATGGGTCTGTGTTCGTACCTGCTCATCGGCTTCTGGTACGAAAAAGAGAGCGCCTACAAAGCGGCCATCAAAGCTTTTATGACCACCCGCGTGGCCGACGTGATTATGCTGCTGGGCATCGCCTATCTGTATGCCGAAACCGGCACGCTGTCATTCCGCGAGATTCTGTACAACGAAGAAGTGCTGCACCATCTGGCCGCTACGCCGGCGCTGCTGGTGGGCGGGCTGGGGGTCAGCGTCGCCGGGTTGATCGGCGTATTTCTGATTATCGGCACGATTGGTAAATCGGCGCAGTTCCCGCTGCATGTCTGGCTGCCGGACGCGATGGAAGGCCCGACGCCGGTCAGCGCGATGATCCATGCCGCCGCGATGGTATCCGCCGGTATTTACGCCATCATCCGTATGTACCCGCTGTTTGAGGCCGGTGGCAATCCGCATCACGGCGAATTCACCACGCCGCTGCTGCTGATGGCGATTGTGGGCGCGTTCACGGCCATCTTCGCCGCGACGATTGCCGTCGCGCAGAACGATGTCAAGCGTGTGCTGGCGTATTCCACCATTTCGCAGCTTGGTTTCATGATGGCCGCGCTGGGCATTGGCGCGTATATCGCCGCTGCCTTCCACCTGATTACCCACGCCTTCTTCAAGGCGCTGCTGTTCATGGCGTCCGGTTCGGTTATTCACGGCATGGAACATGGGGAACATCACGTCCACGCGCACCATCACGATGATGAGCATCTGGCTTTACCCGGCCATGATCCCCATACGCTGCCCGCACAGACGCATGAGGTTCATGCCGAACCGCATACACCCGACGAGGACATCGCCATCGAACACGATGGTGATGAACACGGCGTCCCGCACGAACACCCGGCGCACTTTGACCCGCAGGATATGATGAACATGGGCGGCCTGCGCAGGACGATGCCGGTCACCTTCTGGACGTTCCTGATCGGCGGCCTGTCGCTGGCGGGTTTCCCGCTGCTGACCGCCGGTTTCTGGTCGAAAGACGAAATTCTGGCCGATGCGTTCTACGGCCTGAACAAGGGTTACGGCCCGCACGCGCTGGTATTTATCCTGCTGGCGCTGGCAGCCTTCCTGACGGCGTTCTACACCATGCGGCAGTTGGGGCTGACCTTCATGGGCGAACCCCGGACGGAAGAAGCCCGCCATGCCAGTCTGGGGCAGGGTATCGTCAGCGTGACGATGACGCTGCCGCTCATCATCCTGGCCTTTTTTGCCATTGTCGCCGGGTTTGTTGGTGTACCGCCGGAGTTCCCGCTGTTCGGCGCGATCTTCTCGCCGGAACACAACGCTTTCCATCACTTCGTTAAATACACGCTGCTGCCGGAAATGCAGGCCGACGCGCCGCCGTTTAACTGGATTCCGGTGTTGACATCGTTCATCGTGGCGCTGGGTGGTATCGCGCTGGGGTATGTGGTGTACTGGCGCAAACCCCTTCAGGCGGGTGAGCCTGACCCATTGGTGCGCGCGCTGGGGCCGCTGCATCCGGTGCTGCGGAACAAGTATTACCTCGACGAACTGTATGGCGCGGTGTTTGTCGCGCCGTCGAAGGCGGCAGCTAACTTCATTGCTGATGTGATTGACCGGGGTCTGATTGATGGCACGCTGCATCTGATCGCCCGTGTGGCGACCTGGACGGGTGATCTGCTGAAGAACCTGAATGTCTGGCTGATTGACGGCGTGGGTGACAGCATCCCGGAGATGGTGGCCGCCTTCGGCGCGTGGTTCCGCCGCATCCAGACCGGGCGCGTCCAGCAGTATCTGCTGCTGATCGCTATCGCCGCGATTTTGATCGCGCTGATCTTCGCAGCG
This sequence comes from Aggregatilineales bacterium, assembly GCA_029975765.1. GTDB lineage: Bacteria > Chloroflexota > Anaerolineae > Aggregatilineales > Phototrophicaceae > CFX2. Next base: position 8,861 of record JARKOK010000239.1, on the reverse strand, counting down.
TCGTCGGGCGCGCTGGTGCAGGCCGCGCCGTAATAATGGGTGTATTCGTAGGGGCGGGTCTCAGACCCGCCCCTACAATGGGGTTAATGGTATGACGATATTCGGAATAGATATTCTCAGTTTTCTGGTAGTCGCTCCGGCGCTGGCGGCGGTGATTGTGCTGCTGCTGCCGAAGCAGCGGGATGTGGCGCGCTGGGCGGCGCTGGGGCTGTCGGTCGTCATTGGCGCGTTGTGCGTGGTGGTGTTTTTCGCCTACGACCGCAGCGAGGCCGGCTATCAGATGGTGTCCCAGGTGCCCTGGTTCGCACTCATCGGCGCGTCGTGGCATGTCGGTATTGACGGCATCAGCGCGACGATGGTGCTGCTGACCGGCATCCTGGTGCCGCTGGCGATCCTGATCAGCTTCGAGATCGAAGACCGCGTGAACATGCACATGGCGCTGCTGCTGTTCTTTGAAACCGGCCTGCTCGGTGTGTTTGTCGCGCTGGATATGATGATTTTCTTCCTGTTTTACGAACTCAGCCTCGTGCCGATGTACTTTATCATTGACCAGTGGGGCGGCCCGAACCGGAAGTATGCCTCGACCAAGTTCTTCATTTATTCGGTGGGTGGTTCGCTGGGGATGCTGCTGGCGACCCAGCTCATCGGCTGGACGGCGGGCACGTTTGACATCCCGACGCTGACGCAGGTGTGGCCGGCTTTCAGCGGCGAAAACGGCGCGTTCCTGGGTATCGGCGTGGAGACGGTCAAGGCGCTGGCCTTCCTGGGTTTCTTCGTGGCGTTCGCCATCAAAGTCCCGATATGGCCGTTCCATACGTGGCTGCCGGACGCGCACGGCGAAGCGCCGACGGCGGGTTCGATGCTGCTGGCCGGTGTGATGCTCAAGCTGGGCGCGTATGGTTTCCTGCGGCTGACCATTCCCCTGTTCCCCGATGTGTGGGTGGCGGACATTAATATCCTGACAGTCATCCAGACCAACTGGGCCGGCATCTTCGCCTTTCTGGCGATGCTGAGTATTGTGCTGGGCGCGTTCGCCGCTTTCGCGCAGAACGATATTAAGCGGCTGGTGGCGTACAGTTCCGTCAACCACATGGGTTTTGTGGCGATGGGGCTGGCGGTGGCGGCGCTGGCCTACGGCCAGAATTACATGGAGGCGACCAGCGAGCATATGCAGAGCGCGATCATCGCTACCAACGGCGCGGTGATGCAGATGTTCAATCACGGCCTCAGTTCGGCGGCGATGTTCCTCCTCGCCGGCGCGATTTATCACAAGACTCATACCCGCGACCTGACGCAGTACGGTGGTTTCTGGGTGAAAGCGCCGATCTACGGTTCGATCTTCATTTTTACCAGCATGGCAAGCCTGGGGCTGCCGGGGCTGAACGGGTTCGTCAGCGAGTTTCTGGTGGTGCGTGGTTCGTGGCCGGTGTATACGGGGCTGACGGTGCTGGCGATGCTCGGCCTGCTGTTCACCGGCGGTTACATCCTGAAAGGGATCCGCGCCGTGCTGCACGGGCCGTTTAATCTGAAGTGGCGCGATTACGATCTGGAAATTGAACTGCGTGAAGTGGTGGCGATTGCGCCGCTGCTGGTGCTGATGCTGGTGACCGGGGTGGTGCCGAACTGGATTCTACCGATTATCAATGACTCCGTGACGCGGTTATTCGGGGGGTAATACGTTGACCCCTAACCCCAACCCTTCCCCCAAATTCGGGGGAAGGGGGCAAGACGCGCCTTTATTCCTCCTCCCTGAATTCGGGGAGGGGGATAGGGGGAGGGGTTAAAAGGGCAGCGAAAAGGGACATTATGGACGGAACATTTACACTTCCAATCCTGAGTTTGATTATCTTCACGCCCATCGTCGCGGCAGTGGTGATGCTGTTCATGAACAGCGAACAACGCGATCTGATCCGGGGAATCGCCATTATGGCGGCGGTCATCATGCTGGTGCTGTCCGGCGCGGTGTACTTCGGCTATAACAATCAGGTTGCCGCCGTGACCGCCAACGAACAGGCGTTACTGGAAGCGGGCGGCCCGAATGTGGCGACGCAGATGTTTAAGGATGGCCTCGCCTATGTGGAAAACGTTCCCTGGGTCGAAAGTCTGGGCATCAGCTATCACCTGGGGGTGGACGGCCTGAACGCGCCGATGATCCTGCTGACCGGTATGGTATCGGTCGCCGGCGTGCTGATCTCGTGGCGTATCGAAGACCGCACGAAAGAATTCATGGCCTTCTTCATGCTGCTGGTGGCGGGCGTGTACGGCGTGTTCCTCGCCATTGATATGTTCGTGCTGTTCTTCTTCTACGAACTGGCGATCTTCCCCATGTATCTGCTGATTGCAACCTGGGGCTGGGTCAAGTTACGCGAATACGCGGCGATGAAACTGACGCTGTACATCCTCATCGGCTCGGTGATCGCGCTGGTCGGGGTGATCGCGATGGTGCTGGTCGCCAACAACTATTTCCTGGGCGACGGCGCGCAGGTATTTGCCGACGCGAAAGCCTCCGGCCTGCTGGCGGCGAACGCCAACCCCTTCAGCTTCGACATGACACAGCTCATGCTGGCGGCGGAAAACGGCGCGTTCGATGTGGCGGGTTACGCCGGTATCGAAACGCTGACGTTCGCCAAGCTGTGGTTCCCGTTCATTTTCATCGGCTTCGCGGTGCTGGCAGGTGTGTTCCCGTTCCACAACTGGTCGCCGGACGGCCACGTGGCCGCGCCGACCGCCGTTTCGATGATCCACGCGGGTGTGCTGATGAAGCTGGGCGCGTATGCGGCGCTGCGTGCGGGCGTGCAACTGCTGCCTGAAGGCGCGCAGACTCATCTGCCCTGGATCGTGTTCCTGACGTTAATCAACGTCGTCTACGGCGCGTTTATCGCCTTCCGCCAGCGCGACTTTAAATACGTCATCGGCTTCTCATCGGTCAGCCACATGGGGCTGGTCAGCATGGGCTGGGCTTCGATGAACGTGATCGGCATGACCGGCGCGGGCTTGCAGATGTTCAGTCACGGCGCGATGACGGCGCTGTTCTTCGGCTGCGTCGGCATGGTGTACGACCGCGCCCACACCCGCGACATCCCCAGTCTGGGTGGCTTCGTCAAACGGATGCCCTGGGTGGCGCTGGCGTTTATCGTCGGTGGTTTGACCAGCATGGGTATGCCCGGCCTGAGCGGGTTTATCGCGGAGTTCCCGATCTTTCAGGGCATGTGGGCGGCCTCGCCCAATGTGGAACTGCGGATTGGCGATTTCGTGCTGACCAACTACTATTCGGTGATTGTGGTGATCGCGGCCCTCGGCATTGTGGTAACGGCGGCCTACGTGCTGCGTGTGACCAGCCAGGTGTTCTTTGGCGAGTTTAACGAAACCCGCTACGCCGATGTGGGCGACATCACGATTACCGACCGTATCATTCTGATCCTGCTGGGCGCGCCGCTTGTCATTCTGGGCGTTTATCCGGCGATCATGGCCCCGATGATCGAGGCCGGTCTGCGGCCTGTGCTTGCCATCCTCGGAGGGGGTTCGTAAATGACCGAATTTGACCTCGCAACCAGTTTCCTGGCGATCCTGCCGGAAATCGCCCTCACCATCCTGGCGATGGTCGTGCTGTTCCTCGATCTGAGCCTGCCGGAGAGCCAGCGCCGCACAATAGCGATTGTGGCGGGCATTGGCCTGGCGTTCACCGCCGCGCTGCCGCTCATCCTCTGGCCGGGATCGGAGGCCACACCAGAAGGGCTGTACTGGGGTGGCATGATTCGTTATGACGTGCTGACCCAGATTTTTAAGGTGATGGTGCTGGCAGCAGCGGCGATCACCTGCCTGATGTCCATTGACGTGAAGGGCATCGGGCGTAAGGGTGAGTTCTACCTGATTATCATCGTATCCACGCTGGGCATGACGCTGCTGGCCGGGTCGGCTGACCTCATCATGGTGTTCCTGGCGCTGGAAACCACGTCCATTCCGCTGTACATCCTGGCGACCTTCAAGCGCGCCGATAACAAATCGGTCGAAAGCGGCGTGAAGTATTTCCTGTTTGGCTCGTTCGCGTCGGCCATCCTGCTGTACGGCCTGAGCCTGCTGTACGGTTTCAGCGGCGGGCAGACCAACCTCTACCAGATCGCTAACGTGCTGAACAGCGAAACCTTCGCCAACAACCCGCTGCCGATGCTGGGCGCGCTGGCGATGGTGATCGTTGGCTTTGGCTTCAAGATCAGCGCCGTGCCGTTCCACTTCTGGACGCCGGACGTATACGAAGGCGCGCCAACGCCGGTCACGGCGTTCCTGAGCGTGGCAAGCAAGGCGGCCAGTTTCGCTGTGCTGGTGCGGTTTCTGATGGCGGTCTTCCCGGCGACGCTGGTCATTGGCGATGCTGCGATCATGAACTTCTGGGTGCAGTTGATGGCGGCCTCGGCGGTCATCTCGATGACGATTGGCAATGTGGTCGCGCTGGCGCAGCGGAATATCAAGCGCCTGCTGGCCTATTCGTCCATCGCGCAGGCCGGTTACACGCTGATGGGGGTGGCCGCGCTGCAAGCCATCAGCCCGGATGTGCAGGCGCAGGCGATTGCTTCGATCAGCTTCTACATGTTTATGTACGTGTTCACGAACCTGCTGGCGTTCGCGGTGGTCATCCTGTTCAGCGAGGCGACTGGCAGCGAGACGATTGCCGATCTGGCCGGCCTCAGCCGCCGCAGCCCCTGGCTGGCGCTGATGATGACGGTGGCGCTGCTGTCGCTGGCAGGTGTGCCGCCGGCAGCGGGGTTCTTTGGCAAGTTCTTCCTGTTCAATGCCGCCGTGCAGGCGGATCTGACATGGCTGGCCGTCATCGGCGTGCTGAACGCGATCATCGGTCTGTACTATTACCTGGTAGTCATCAAGGTGATGTACGTTGACCGCAGCGAGGATGAGGACAAACCGATTCCGGTGTCGCGTCCGTATGTCTGGGTGCTGGCGATCACGGCGATTGTGGTGATTGTGCTGGGTACGGTGGGCGCGCAGGCCGTGTTTGACTGGGCAGTACGCAGCGCGGGGTCGCTGGTGGGGTAAGCGGCTGCCGGCGCAGACCGGATGCAGCAGTAAGCCAGCGTTCGATGTAATTTGTCGTAATTTCGTTTGGCAATCATAGGTGCTTGTGATAGAATTCTCCAACCGGGTTCGTAAGGCGTATGTTTGAAGAACCGCAACCACCGTCGCGGGTAAAGAATCTATCTTATACCGCAGTCGCGGGGCTGGCCGGTTGTGTGATTATCACCGTTGTACTGGTGGCATTGTTCATCGGTCTCTGGTTGGACGCGCAGTTTCAGGTGCGCGGCCCGTTCACCGTCGGGCTGGTTGTCCTGAGCGTACCGGTAACGTTATGGGTGGTTGTGCGCGTCGTTCTGGCGCTGGTGCGGGCCATCCAGCCGCCGCCACCGCCAAAGCAGCAGGATACAGACACTTCGTTGTAGAGGAGGTTGAACACTTGGGAATGAGACCTGTTAGGATGGATTGTGTGTGTAGAGGAGGGTCATCGTGACAGCGAATGAGACGCCTACTCGCCGCCCAATGACGGCCAACCAGCGTGGTTGTCTGGTTGGGTTGGGGCTGCTCGTCTTTGCGGCGGTGGTCTGCGTGGGTATCCCGTTTATCGCGCTGCCGCAGGCGGGCGCGGCGGCTGGCATCCCCGTCATCCAGGTACCCGGCGAAATAATCCTGAAACACTGGAAGCCGCTGGGCATTGATCTGGGCAAGGATTTTAACCTGATTAATACGATGACGACGCTGCTGATCACGGACATTATTGTGCTGCTGATCGCCGTCGCCGGCTGGCGCGTTTCGAACGGCTGGCGCAAGGAAGTGCCGACCAGCCGCTTCCAGACGATGCTGGAACTGATCGCGGGTGGTCTGTATGGCTTTGTGCGGAATACGGCGGGCAGCAAAAACGCCCGCAGCATTTTCCCGCTGGTTGCCACGATTTTTATCTTTTTGCTGTTTGCGAACTGGATGAGCGTGATCCCCGGTATCGAAAGCTTTGGTAAATTCCACTGCGCGCATCCGGGCACGAACGGTTATCAGGCGACGAAAATCAGCGACAACTTCCTGGGGCTGCCGCTGTACCAACTGCGGAATACGCAGCCGCTCTTTGGCGGCGACCCGGTGACACTGGACATGGAACATGCCTGTGAAGAAGCCGGCGCCATCCATGCCTCGACCGGCGATACTGCGCACGAAGGCGAAGCGGGCGACCCGCTGCTGGAACACCGGTATCACATTACACCGTTCTTCCGCCCGGCGGCCACCGACCTGAACCTGACCATCGCGCTGGCGCTGATTTCGTTCTTCTTCATTCAGGCGTATGGCTTTAAAGAGCAGGGTTTGAATTATCTGCAAAAATTCATTCCCATTCATTCGCTGGGCAACCTGCAGAAGAAACCGCTGGGCGCGATTGACATGATTGTCGGCCCGCTGGAGTTCATCTCCGAACTGTCCAAGATCATCAGCCTGAGCTTCCGTCTTTTTGGTAACATCTTCGCCGGCGGTATTCTGATCGCGGTGATGCTGTTCCTGGTCGGTTCCGGTCTGCCGATTATTTTCTACGCGCTGGAACTGATCGTCGGCCTGGCACAGGCGCTGGTGTTCGCGGTGCTGACGCTGGTCTTTGTCGCGCAGGCGATGGAAGGCCATCATGGTGATGAAGAACATCACGATGATGTACACGAAATTGAAGAAACGTTGCAGACGAGCTAGGAATACACAGTCTAATCTCACGGGAGGGATTACATAATCATGCAAGAATTGACCACAATTTCGGGTGATCTGACCGCTTTGGGTAAAGCGATGGGCGCGGGTCTGGCGATGATTGGCGCGCTGGGGCCGGGGATTGGCATTGGTGTGCTGGTCATGGGCGCGCTGCAGGCGATTGGCCGCAACCCGGACGCTTCCGGCAATATCCAGACGAACATGATTCTCGGTATCGTGTTCGCCGAAGCGGTTGCGATCTACTGCCTCGTGGTGGCGCTCATCATCCTGTTCGTGCTGTAAGAGCATGTCGAGGAGTATAGACATGCGACGAACATTCTGGAAACAACTCCTGCTGTTGGTGATGGCAGCCGCGCTGCTCATCCCCACAATGGCGGCGCTGGCGCAGGAAGGCGAAGCTACCGCCGAACCCGTCACCGCTGAAACTCATGGCGAGGAAGCAGCGGCCACTGAAGGTGAAGCGGCTGCCGAAGCGGGCGGCGGTATTGCCGCGCTGGGTCTGAACGCCGGGTATCTGCTGGCGCAGATCATCAACTTTGTGATCATCTTTGGCGCGCTGACGCTGCTGCTGTGGCGTCCGATTGTGAACATGCTGGACGCGCGCGCGGCGAAGATCGCTAAAGGGCTGGAAGACGCACAGGTGGCAGCTAACGCCCGCCTGAACGCCGAAGCCGAGGCCGAACGCATTCTGACCTCGTCCCGCACGGACGTATCGCGGGTGATTGAAGAAGGCCGGGCACGCGGCGAAGAAGTGACGCGGCAGATCGAAGCAGAGGCCCGCGCCGAAGCCGAACGCATTCGCACTGAAGCGCGGCAGGCGGCAGAAGCCGAACGCAACCAGCAGTTGGCCGACCTGCGCGGGCAGGTGGCAAACGTGGCGGTAGCGATTTCGCAGCGCCTGATCGGCGCGTCGCTGGACGAAAAGCGCCAGTCCGCGCTGATCAGCGACTTCTTCACCAAGCTGCCGGCTAACGCGCGTGGTCTGTCCGGCGCGGTGGAAGTGACCAGCGCCATGCCCCTGAGCGCCGATGAACAGGCGCGGGTGCAGCGTGAGCTGGGCGCGGAAGCCGTCATGTTCAAGGTTGACCCGGCGATTCTGGGCGGCCTTGTCGTGCGCGCTGGCGACCGGCTGGTGGATGGCAGCGTTCGCAGTGGGCTGGACGAACTGGGTTCGCGGTTGGGGTAAATCACCTCTCACCGCTGTCCTCTCTCCCTCAGGGAGAAGAAAATGGGATATGATCTGTCCCTGTACTTCGATAACGGCGCGCCGGAACACCACCGGCGCGTTTTGTTGGTAGAACCATCCCACACCAGGCCGGTTGAAGCCGCCGGGATTTATTCCTATAATCGTCCATCATGAGCACCACGTTATCCCACCTCATTGCGGAATTACCTGACGTTCTGAGCGTGTCCGGCGATACCACGATTACCGCGCCGGTAGTTGAAGCCGATGCGGATTTGCAGCCGGGCGGCGTGTTTGTCGCGCGGCGCGGCCTGTCCACCGACGGCCACGATTTCATCCCACGCGCGATTGAGAAGGGCGCGGCGGCCATCGTTGGCGAGCGCGACCTGAGCGATCTGCCCGTGCCTTACGTGCGGGTGGCGAACGCGCAGGAAACAACCGGCCTGCTGGCGGCGGCCTATCACGATTTCCCGGCGCGGAAGCTGACCGTGATCGGTGTGACCGGCACGGATGGTAAAACCACCACCAGCACCCTGATTCACACCGTTCTACAGCAGGTGACCGACAACGGCGCTGGTCTGATCAGCACCGTGTCGGCGGAACTGGGCAGCACGTCAGCTGATACGGGCTTTCATGTGACCACGCCGGGCGCGCCCCAGGTGCAGGGCTTTCTGGCGCAGATGGTCAGCAACGGACTGTCTCACGCGGTGCTGGAGATGACCAGTCACGGGCTGGCGCAGGGGCGCTTGCAGGGCGTGGATGTGGATGTGGCCGTGATGACCAACGTGACACACGAACATCTGGATTATCACGGCTCGTTTGAGAACTACCGCGCGGCGAAAGGCCGCTTGTTCGAGATGCTGGCGCGGTCACAGCGCAAGCCGCACCAGCCGAAAATTGCGATCATCAACGCTGATGACACCAACGCCGATTTTTTCGC
>JARKOK010000232.1 GCA_029975765.1 Aggregatilineales bacterium | reverse complement strand
GCTTCCGGCAGATGGCGGCTGGCAGCCCAGCGTCACCGCCGCGCTGCTGCTGTGCTGCTGCCCGGTATCACCTTCCGTCACCACCGCCGTATTCGGCGCGACTGCCGAGGCCGGGCAGACCGCCGCTGCGTTGGTGAACGTTACGGTATAGGCCAGCGTGGTGCTGTCCGTCAGCGGCGGCCGGGTGCCGGGGCTGCCCGCACAGGTGAAGCCTGCCTGGCAGGTCAGCGTATCCGTCAGCGCCGCGCTTTCGTCCGTCAGCGTTTCATCAACCACCGGCACGAAACTGACCGCTTCGCTGGCATACGCCGCCTGCGTGCCGTTGCTCAGTGTCACCGTCGCCACGTTGCTGAAGGTGGCGCTGCCGTTCGGGTTGAATTCCAGCGTGTACGGGTAACACACCTGCGCGCCGGCCTCAATCGTCGTCTGGCCGCCCAGATCAAGCCAGACGTAAGCCAGCGAGCCGGTATCGCCGAACACCTCATCCCGGATGCTGGTTACCAACGCCGCCGCGTTGCCGGCGTTTGTTACGCAGATGTCGCCGCTGACGCGGTACTGTTCCGTCCGCCCGGTTTCGCTGCGGGTCACCACCAGTGTGTAATTCACCGGCGCGGACTGGCCGGGTTCCAGCGTCAGGCTGGCCGGCGCCGCCGTTTTGCTGATGCTCCAGTCGTAGTTCACGCTGCGGGTGGCGCTGCCCCCCGCCGTCTTGGTCACCTGAACATCGGTCGTCCTGAAGGTGTTGGTCACGACTGCCGCCGCGCTGCCCCCCGCCGTAACCGCTGCCGGGCTGCCGGTGATCGTCACCGTCCAGGCCGCGCCGGGGTCAATCTCCGTCACCGTGTAGTCGCCGGGGATGAGGCTGCCCCACACCAGCTCGCCGCCGTCGAAGTCCACTGTCCGGCAGTTCGGCTGCGGGTAGGACGGGCCAGTAAGGCAGATCGTGAACGCGGCGCCGGTATCGGGCGCAGCGCCGTTCCAGTCCACCACTTTCGTCACCGTCAGGCTGCCGCGCTGCAACTGGTCGTGGAATACCAGCCCGGTGATTGTTTCCCCGGATTCGAGCGTCACGGGGTATTCGCAGGGTGTGGGCGCGGCGCAGAAGTAACCCGCCGGCTCGTTGATAATCGCCACCGTATAGATGCCGGGTCGGAGGCCGGTGAAACTGAACAACCCTTTCACGTCCGTCTGGGTTTGCAGGCTGACCGCGTTCCCCTGACCATCCACGCCGGTTAATTCGATCATGATACCGGTGCAGCCGTCGTCACCCAGCGGGCAGACCGGGGTGCTGGTCGGGGCGCTGTCGGTGCTGGCAGCGGTGACCGGCAGCCCGGTTACGACTGCCGCGCACTGGTCATGCGCGCCGCCGCCCGCCGCCGTCAGGCTGTCCCACGCGCCCAGACTGCCGGCGCACGTCCCCAGATTCGGGCCGATGCTGACCGCCATCGCGCCCACCGCCGCTGACAAACCCTCGCCGGTCGTCACCTGGGCGCTGCCGGCGCTGTCACTATGGCCGTTGTAGAAGATGGTCTGGCCGAAGCTGGCCGGTTCCAACCGACCGCTGGCATTCAGTTCCGTGCCCACCTTCACTTGCAGCGCCGCTGCCGCACCGGGCGCTAACGCGCCGATGTTCCAGGTCAGTGTTTCCAGCGCCAGGCCGTTGGCCGGGTCGGCTGCCGGGCTGATGACCACGCTGCCGGGGCCGCTGGTGGCAAACGGCTGCGCTTCGCCGCCGAAGCCGTCCGTCAGCACCACGCCGGTCAGTGCCGTATCGCCGCAGTTTTTAACCGTAATCTCCGCCCGGAAGTAAAACAGATTTTCCTGACTGCCGTTGGCTGCGCCCGCAACGGCCACCGGGAGGATGCCGTCACTCAGCAGCCGATCATCCGAAGTGCGGTACGGGCCGTCCAGCGTCTTGGTCAGGCTCAGGCAGCGCAGGCCGTCAATGACGAACTTCGCGCCGCTGATGCTGCCGTACTCGAAATTGCCAAAACTGACCGTTAACGCGCCGCTCAGTACGACGGTCTTGCAGGCCGGGTCGCCGCCGGGGTCGCTGTTTTCCCAGCCGCTGGCGGGCGGGTCTTCACACACCTCGTACTCGCCGGTCGGCAGGATCACCGTCGCCTCGCCGTTCGCGCCGGTCGTGGCCGTCGTACTATTCAACCCGGTAATCGTAAAGCCCCAGCCCGCCAGCCCCGGCTCGCCGGGACCGCGCTCGCCGTTGGCGTCCCGGTCTTCATACTTCACGATGGTCAGACCCGCCAGCCGCCGCGTATTGGTTACGACCGGGCCGGTTGTCGTGCCATAGCTGGCGACGGTCACGGGCGAACCGCTTACCGTCACGTCCCAGTCGTCGCCGGGATCATCTTCGCTGACGGTATACTCGCCTGGAATAAGGTTGTCCCACGTCAGTTCGCCGCCGTTGAATTCGACCGGCTGGCACGCGCCGTCCTCAGTCCCGGTCGGGTAGGCAGGGCCGGTGATACAGATGGTGAAGGTCTGGCTGGCATCTTCCGGCACGCCGTTCCACGCCACCACTTTGTTCACCACCAGCCACGACGGCATATCGGTCACTTCGACGGAGGCCTCTGCTGACGCGGTGGCCGTCCCGCCGCTGTCATCCACCACCGTCACCGACGCGGTGTTGTTGTAAATACCCGGTTCCGTCAGCGGGACGATATAGGTGCAGGTCACGGTCTGGCCGTCGCCAATCGTCGTGCCGACCAGCGCCGCGCACCCGCCAAAGTTAATGGCCACCCCGGACTGGGTATCGCTCAGGCTGGTGATCTGTACCGGAACGTCGCTGGTGTTCTCAATTTCCAGCGTAAAGGTGACATCGCCCCCCGGTTCTTCCAGGCTTTCCGGGGTCGCGGTTTTGGTCAGTGTCACCGTCGGAGCCGCTGCCGCCAACTCGTATGTCCCACCCATCATGACCAGCAGCGTGCCGGTGATGATAAATGTAAAAAGAAGATTTCGCCTGTGCAAGGCTGTTCTCCTATTGAAAATTAATAATTGCACTTTAAAATAGAAAATGTGCCGTGTTTAAAAGGCACCCGATGATGAGAGCCTCGCGTCCTGGAATCCGCGTTTCAATGACTGGCGAGGCTCTCGTTGTGTGTGGTCAGGGTTTTCACCACGCTGTTTAAATATACGACCCATCCCTGCCGGGAAGCCCGATAAACCGCCCAGCCCCTTTATACTCACAAAATATTATACAACTAAAATTTACGATGGGCATTCTGAAACACCATTTCCATACTGATTATTATCCTCATCGCTACTATAATCCGGGAGCAGGGCTGGCAGCGAACCACGCCGGAAAAAGTACGGACACGCCGCAGCGTGCCCGTACTGATAAACCGGATTTTCGATCAGAGGCTGACCTTACCCCTTCACGCTGCCGGCCAGCAGACCACGAATGAAGTAACGACCGAGCAGAATGTAGACCAGCAGCGTCGGCAGCGCGGTTAAAAATGCGCCCGCCATTTGCACATTCCACTCCACAATCTGGCTGCCGGACAGGTTTTGCAGCGCGACCGTGATGGGCTGCGAGGCGGTGCTGGTGATCGTCACGCCGAACAGAAATTCGTTCCAGATTTGCGTGAACTGCCAGATGATGACCACCACAAAGCCGGGCAGCGAGATCGGCAGCACGACCCACCAGTACAGGCCGAAGAAACCCGCGCCGTCAATCGCGCCGGCTTCGATCATTTCGTCCGGCACTTCGGCGTAGTAGTTGCGGAAGATCAGCGTGGTGATCGGCAGGCCGTAGACGACGTGTACCAGAATCAGACCCCAGATGCTGCCGTACAGACCAATGCTTTGCAAAAACTGTACCAGCGGAATCAGAATCGCCTGATAGGGAATGAACATGCCAAACAGCATCAGCGGAAAGACGATGTTCGCGCCGCGAAAGCGCCATTTGGACAGCACGTAACCGTTCATCGAACCCAGCGCCGCCGAGATGGCCGTCGCCGGAACGACCAGCAGCAGGCTGTTGATGAAGCTGGGCAGCAGCCTGTCCAGCGCGCGCTGGAAACTGTCGAGTGTGAACGAGGTGGGTAAGTTCCACATGGTGGAAATGCTCACCTGATCAATACTTTTGAAGCTGGTGACCAGCACCATGTAAACCGGCACCAGACAGGCGGCGGCGAAAATAATCAGCGCGGCGTAAATCAGCACGCGGCTGAGACGAACGCCCGCCAGCGGCGGCGCTGCCGACTGTACCGAGGCCGGGGTGGAGGGTGAGACGGTTGTGCTCATAGGTGCGTCTCCGAGCGAAGCTGCGTGTACAGGTACGGCACGATGACGACGGCGACCATCACCAGCATGATAACGGCGATACCCGCGCCACGCCCGAACTCTGAAGCGCGAAAAGTCGTGAAGAACATATTGATGCCCGGCATGTCAATGAACAGGTTGTTGCCGCCGCCCATCGTATAGGCCAGATCGAAGATTTTGAGCGAGATGTGGCCGAGGATAATCATCGCGCTCAGGGTGATGGGCTGCAACAGCGGGAAGATGATACGGCGGTAGACCTGAAGTTCGCTGCATCCGTCCACCCGCGCCGCCTCGCGCAGGTCTTCCGAAATACCACGCAGGCCGGCCAGATACATCGCCATCGTATAACCGGACATCTGCCACCCGGCGGCGATGACCAGCGCGATCAAGGCGACGTTGAAACCATGCCCCGTTTCGTTCACCGGCGTGATCGCGCGCGGGTTGCCCAGCGTCAGCCAGCCCAGCAGCAGCAGCGCCAGCGCCGCGCCAAAGGCCGCCGCCTGCGACCGGCGTTTGCTCCACTGCCACAGCGCGAACAGCACCGCCAGCCCCAGCAGAAACACGGCGATGTAGAACCCCAGGTCGTTCCAGTTAAACGGCAGCCAGCGGTCTTCACTGATGAACCACTGGAACCGCCCCGCCGGCAGTCCCAGTATCGTCGGTAAGACGTTAATGCCGCTGGTGGGGTTAAACAACCATTTCCAGGCGACCCCCGTCACGACGAACGACAGCGCCATAGGAAACAGGAAGATCGTACGGAAGATGGACTCGCCCTTGATCTTCTGGTCCAGCAGAATCGCCAGCAGAATACCAACGGCCAGACAGGTGACGATAAACAGCAGGGTGAAAAACACAGTGTTCGTCATATCAATGCGGAAGCGTTTGTTCAGCAGGCCGGTGAATAAATCTTCGTAATTCTTCAGGCCGACAACCTCCGCCGTTTCGCCCCGAAGCTGCTGGCGCAGGTTGCTGTTGGTCAGCGAGGTGTAACCCGTCCAGGCGATGAAGCCGTAAACGAAAATTGCCAGCAGGATAATGGAAGGCGTCAGCATCAGGATGGCCGTTACGCGGTCACGGTTCATAAACGTGTCCTTTTAATAATTTCGGTCGAACGGTAGCGGGCAGGGGGCGGGCCGCACCCCGATGCCAGTTTTATGGCTGCGCCCCTACATTACCCCGTTTTGTCACTTTTGGAAATATTAAGGGCGCACGCTGCGTGCGCCCTTGTATTTTGTGTAGGGGCACAGCGTGCCGTGCCCCTATATCAAACGCAGCTTACTCGCTGCCCGCCGTCATTGTGGTCGCGGCCAGTTCGGCAGCCGTCGCCTGAGCTGTGGCAACGTCCTTGCTCGACTGGAAGCCCGCGACTACATCGTTGAACGGGCTGCTGAATTCCTGCGGGGCGACCGCGCCGTGCGCCAGGCTGCCGACGATGGTGTTGCTCGTCCAGTCCTCGTAGGCGCTCTGGAAGTAGGCATTGTACAGTTCCGCGTTGCCGATGTCGGCGGTGGTATTCGCCGGCAGCGA
>JARKOK010000227.1 GCA_029975765.1 Aggregatilineales bacterium | reverse complement strand
AGTTTACGCCGCAGGTCATCCAACCGCTGCTGCAAGGTATTCATTGCGACCTCATCTCTGGTTCGCTTGAAGTTACCGCAATCCGGCAGGTGGGGCAAGGGGAGATATTGTATGGAGGCGGCCAGGCGTGATAGAATCGGGGGCGGCAACCAAGACGAAAGCAACTGTATGCTGCCCAACCGCTTTGTTCCGCGTTACCGCCTGATTCTGCAATATGATATACGCCAGGAGATGTACGAGCCGTATTACGAGTACGTCATCAAGGAATTTGTCCCGGCGCTGCAAAGCATGGGCTTGCAGATGGTGGGGGTGTGGCACACGACCTACGGCAGTTATCCGACGCGGCAGGTGGAATTTGTCACCGAAAATCTGGAAACCCTGACCGATGTGCTGCACAGTGATCGCTGGCAGGCGCTGGAGAACCGGCTGCTGGCCTTTACGCAGCATTACCGGCGGAAAACCGTCCGCTACCGCAGCGGCTTCCAGTTTTGAGCCGCGTACCGGATATACGATTCTTAATGCTTATTGTCACGGAATACATTTTGGAGCATATAATTGAAGTGGGCGCAGCTTTGCTTTTTCTAACGAACTTAAAACCGGATTATAAGTAGAATAAGTGCGATCCGCAGTATAATTAGAATATTGTTATATCTACAACCTTTTGCAAACGAATGGTCGGGTTGGAAATATAATAAGTGTTGTTCGAGTGCATGTCACGAGGCGCAATGGAATCACTGGCACTGCTGGTTGATGACGACCCGCACACCCTGCTCTTAATGGAACATATCTTAGGCCCGGTAGGCTGTAAGATGGTGACCGCCGCCGACGGCCTGGATGCGCTGAACATTCTCCAGACCGAAACACCCAACATGATATTTCTGGATATTCTGATGCCGCATGTGACCGGTCTGGATGTGTTAAACTTCATTATTGAAACCCCGCGCCTGAACCAGATGTACGTCGTTGTGCTGAGTTCGCAGCAGCGCCGCCTGTTTGCCGATGCGCCGCAGCTGGCGCGGGCCGATGCGTACCTGGTCAAACCTATCAGCCCGGTGGTTATGCGGCAGATGGCCCAGCAGGTGGTCGCCAGCTTCGTCGGTGAAGTTTGACCCGCGCCGGAAATCCGCTAGAATCATACCGGTTCGCCCCAAAACGGTGAAGGACTTATGCCGCTAGAGTTTGAAGCCCTCGTCGGCCATCTGTATATTGTTGGTGGACGTTCGATCAGTGCCGCGCCGCCGGGTGCGCTGGTCGAAGTGGCCCCCAAAAAAGCCGCGCGTGGGCGCGAACTGGATACCTTCTTTACGCTGGTTTTTCCATCGGGCGATGTGGTTGCCCCCTCGAAATTCTACGAACAGATGGCCGCGCTGGGCGCAGACCGGTACTTCAGCGGTACGGGCAGCGTAACGGCAGGTCTGCGCGCGGTGTTCGCGTCACTCAACGACAATCTGATGGAACACAACAGCAGTGGCAAGCGCCGTTATGAGGCTAACATGCTGTGCGCCGTGCTGCGGGATGATGAACTGATCGTGGCGCGCGTGGGGGCGGGTGTAGCGGTCGTGCAGCAGAATGGCCGACTGCTGCCCTTCCCGGCGGAATTCGGCCAGGATGAGGCGCTGTTTGGTCCGCCGCTGGGCGTGCAGCCGGTGCCGGATGTGAAGATGGCGAAATACACCATCATACCGGGGACGCGCCTGGTGCTGGGCGACCCGCCGCTGGCCGATCTGGATATGGACAAAATGCGCGAGGTGGTGACGGCGGCGGATATTACCGCCGTGCTGGCCGGGCTGAAAGACCTGGCCGCTGCCAGCGCCACGCTGGTCGCGGTTGAGTTCGTGACCCCGGAAACCCCCTCGCCGGTGGCCGCGCCGGAAGCGGAGTCCACCGCGCAGGTTCCCGCGCTGGTGGAAGCCCCGGTGGCTGCGCCGGCGGCCCCCGCAAAAGAACCGGGGCCGTCGGTGGAAGTGCGGGCGCGCAAGGGGCTGCGGACGGCGGCGCTGGGTGGGGCGCGCGCGCTGCAAGGGACAAGCCATCTGCTCGACCGGGTGATGCCGCCGCCGGTGGAAGGCGCGCCGCGCCGGGGGCTGCGGGCGCTGACGGCGACCGGCCTGGCGGTGCTGATTCCGGTAGCGATTGTCATTCTGGTGCTGGTGCTGTGGTTAAGCGGCACGGGCGAAAGCGAATTTGAACTGTGCGTGCAGGAAGCCACCCGCACCGGGCAGGTCGCGCGCGGCATTCCCTCCAACGATGTGACCGGCACGCTGGCCGCCTGGAACGCGGTGATTCTGGTAGTGGATCGCTGCAACGGCATTCGCCCGAATGACCCGACGCTGCAAGGCTTAACCCGCGAAGCCCAGGGCGTGATAGATGCGCTGTCGCGCATTGATCGCCGCGACACGCTGACGATCACCTCCTTTCCGAACGCGGCGCTGACGCAGGTTATTTTGCAGGGACTCGACCTGTACGTGCTGGATTCGCAGAATAACTGGGTTTACCGGGTGACGCTGACCAGCGATGGGCGCGGCGTCGTGCCAAATACGCAGCAGTTGATTCCGGCCATGCGCCGGAATGCGACCGTTGGCGAGTTCCGCGTGGGGGATATTGTGGACATCGCGTGGTCAGCCGAAACCACGCAGATTGTCGCGCTGGATAACAAGGGCCTGCTGATCTCCTGCTCACCGCGTTTTCTGCAATCGTGTGAGGCGCAGCAGCTTCTCGCGCCGGAACGCTGGGTCAGACCGGTGGCGATTATGTTATGGCAGGGGCGGCTGTATATTCTCGATCCCGGCGCGAATCAGGTGTGGCGCTACGAACCATCCGGCGGCACGTATGCCACCGTGCCCAACGAATACTTTGCAGGGGAATCCCGCCCGCCGCTGCAGGCAGCGGTGGATTTCAGCATTGACGACAAGGGTAATATTTACGTGCTGTCTAACAGCGGCGAGGTCACCAAGTGGCGCGGCGGCGTGGCTACGCCGTTCGCGTTTGTCAATTTCCCCTCCGACCCGCCGATCCCCAGCGCCGATTCGATGTTCCTCAACAGCGACCCGACCGCGCAAGGGCTGTACATCGTCAGCCGTGCCAGCCGCACGATCTACGAGACGACACTGGCCGGCACCTTCAACGCCAGCTACCGCGCCTTCAAGGAGGCCGATTTCACGCTGATGTCCGGGGTGGTGGCGGACGCCGGCCAGGGGTTGATGTACGTCCTGTCCGGTAATTCGGTCTTTGCCATCAGCAAGCAGAAGTAGGGCAGGCGTAGGGTTCACAGCCGTCCAGCGCCAGTTATAATAGCGCGAATAATTGGAGTCGACGGTGATTTCCGTAGGGACGGGTTTTGAAACCCGCCCCTACAGCATGATCTGTTTCTGGAGAAGTTCGCTCATGCGTATCCCTGGATGGTTTATGATCGTTGGCGCGCTGGTGCTGATCGCGCTCACCGGCGGGCTGGCGCTGCTGGCTTTTAATGTGGCACGACAGGTGGCGATTGACGCCGGTAACGCGGGCATCCAGTTTTCCGGTTTTGACCAGACGCTGCGGACGCTGCCGACGGTGACGCCGTTTCCGACCGCCGCGCCGGCGGTGGTACAGGCGGAAACGCCCGCGCCGGGTGAAACGGCGGTCGTCCCGACCGCCGGCCCGACGGCCACGCTTGACCCGGCTGCCGATTACAGTTGGGATGACCCCCGCCGCTTTACGGTGCTGCTGCTGGGCATTGACCAGCGCCGCGCCGTCGAGGAGGATGGCCCGTTCCGCACCGATACGATTATGGTCGTCAGTGTTGACCCGGTGCGAAAAACTGCCGGGGTGCTGTCCGTCCCGCGTGACCTGTGGGTGAAAATTCCGGGCTACAATCAGGGGCGCATTAACACGGCGAACTCGCTGGGCGATTCCAGCGCCTATCCCGGCGGCGGGCCGGCGCTGGCGGCGGAAACCGTCCGGCAAAGCCTCGGCCTTCAGATTGACAAATACGTGCGGATCAACTTCGATGTGTTCACAGCGGTGGTAAACACGCTGGCGCCCAACGGTGTGGAAATCTGCGTGCCGTCCGAGATTGACGATCCGACGTATCCCGACGCCGGTTACGGATTTATCCATGTCCATTTTGATGCCGGCTGCCAGATACTTGACGCCGAACGGCTGCTGCAATATGCCCGAACGCGCCATACTACCGCTTCGGACTTCGACCGCGCCCGCCGCCAGCAGCAGGTGTTACAGGCCATGCGCGACCAGCTTTTAAGCGTGGGCGGCATCACCAACTTCATCGGGCAGGCGCCGAAACTGTGGGAAGAACTGAGTGACAGCTTTGTCACCAATTTAACGCTGGACGAAATCATCAGCCTGGGAATGCTGGTGCAGGAAATCCCGCGCGACAAAATTCAGTTCGGCGTGATTGATAACCTGTATGTTGATCTGGCGACCACCAACACCGGCGATCAGGTGCTTATTCCCCGAACGGGCGCGATCCGGTTTCTCATCCAGCAGGTGTTTAATCCCCAGGATGACCTGTCGCTGTCCGATCTGAAGGCCCGCGCTGATGCGGAACAGGCGAGCATCACCGTGTTCAACAATACGGATGTTGTCGGGCTGGCCGGGCAGACCCGTGACTGGCTGGCCGGACGGGGCGTGAGTGTCGCCAGCGTGGGGAATACCCAGCAGCCGGATAACGCTGAGACGACGATCCGGGTGTATACCGGCAAAATCTGGACAGGGAAGTATCTGGCGGCGCTAATGGGTTTATCCGCCGATCAGGTGCAGCCCGGCGCGGACGGCCTGACGACCAGCGATATTGCGATTGTGGTCGGGCCGGATATACAGCCGAAACTCAGTCAGTAGTCGTCAGTTACCAGTTCAGGAAAAACGGAGGGGCGCACCGCCGTGCGCCCCACAACCGATGTTTTCAATTTGGGTGTACTTCGTTGATGGGTTAATCCCGGCCACCACCAAACAGGCGCAGCAGGAACAGGAACAGGTTGATGAAATCGAGGTACAGCGTCAGCGCGCCCACGATGGCGAGTTTGGGCGCGAGGCTGCCGTCGGCTTCAATCGTCGGGTTTGCCGCCATTTCCTTGATCTTCTGCGTGTCGTAGGCCGTCAGGCCGGTGAACACCAGCACGCCGATGATGCTGATCACAAAATCCAGCGGGCCGCTGCCCAGGAACATATTGACGACCATCGCAATAACCAGCCCGATCAGCGCCATCATGAAGTAGGAACGGTACTGCGTGAGGTCGGTCTTGGTGGTATAGCCGACGACCGTCATCGCGCCGAACAGTCCTGCCGTCGTCAGGAAGGCGAGGCTGATGGTGCCCAGGCTGTAGGCGACGAAGATGATCGAGAAGATGAACCCGTTCAGACCGGCGTAGACAAAGAACAGGATGCCGGCCAGATTGGGCGACATCCGCCGGATACCGGCGTTGATCGCCACGACCAGCGCCAACTGACCGATAATTGAGCCAATCAATACCACCGGGTTCAGCACCAGCGACAGCAGGGCTTCGCTGCCGCTGACCATCATGGCGATAAAAGCGGTCACCAGCAGGCCAACCGTCATCCACATGTACACCAGCCGCATCAGCGGTCGAATTTCAACTTGCAGTCCCGACATATCAAGCGGGGTGCTGCGCTGCATATTGGAATTAAACATGCCGCACTCCTTTATATTACTCATTCGAATCACACTTATTATACGCTCAATGAGCGCGTTTGTCCCCTAATCTCTGGGGTGTTTCATGAGGGGATAATGAAAGCGGGAAGCGTTACCATCCCCGCGTGCCTGGCCCGCCCTTAAACGGTCCCACAATGTCTGAGGTGATCCAGCCGCCGTAAAAATCGCCGGGCTGCGCCTGGACCAGTTCGTCATCCACGTAACAGGCGTCCATCCTGCCCGGATAGACGGCGATGTAACCGGCCAGCGCCTCATAGCCGGGGCGGGGCTTCTCGTAGCTCCACGCGGCGTTATCGGCGGCGCGGTCGCCGACCGTGATCGTCCAGTAACTCGCCACCCCCTTAAACTCACAGGTGGTTGTGCGGCTGGTGGGGCTGAAATAGTCCAATCGCACGTCATCCGGCGGCAGGTAATACACCGGCGGGTGGCTGGTTTCCAGCACACGCCGGGCGCGGGTGGTATCGGCAATCGTCACCCCGTTAAATACCACACGAATTCGTTTACTGGTCGGTTCCAGACGCGGTGGGCGCGGGTAGTCCCACACGGATTCCTGCCCGGCGGCAGGTTCAATACGTTTGTGCATAATCGCCTCCTTACTGGCTGATCGCTGCCAGCAGGCGCACCGTCGCTGCTGCCGTTTGCGCCTGCTGGTCGGTGGGGCTGATGCTGGCCGCGTTATCGCCGGGCTGCAAACCGTACCAGCCGAACTGGCTGTGATTGCCGCCCGCGATTTCCACCCATGCCGTATCCGGCGGCAGCAGCGCGCGGGACTGGTTGAGGCTTTCGCGGCTGGCAACCGCGTCATTCGTGCCATAAATGGAAACAACCTCCAGCGATAGTTGGGACAAGTCCACATCGGGGTATGCAGCCCATAATGCCAGCCCTGACACGGCTTCAGTGTGTTCCTGGGCGAACCGCGCGGCCATCGCCCCACCCAGAGAATGACCGCCAACTGCCCAGTGTTCAATCTGTGGGAATGCCCGCATCACCTCTGCCGCCCGGTCGCTGGCGAATACAGCCAGATTCAGCGGCATGGGTACAAGGACTACCAGATATCCCTGGGCGGCGATAGACCTGAGAGGCGGCGCGTAAGCACGAGCATCCACCCGTCCGCCGGGGTAAAAGATGAAACCGGTTATTGGGCTGCCTGACACCGGCTGGAAGCTGATCCAGTCGCCGCTGACGACTGATACCTGCATGTCGGATTGCAGCGCAGCGGCGGCTTCGGGCATTGGCCCCAGCGGCGTGGCCGCCCAGATGAGAAAGCCGGCTGTTGCCAGTATCAGCCCCAGCACAATGATAAACAGTATCCATTTGAGTCGGTGCATCAGTCTTTCCCGCGTGTTGTGTGAGAACGAACCGGGACACCTGAGGCGTGTCCCGGAGCGATACTATCGTTGCGGAGAAAGGTGAGCGGCGTCTGAAGGCGATTTTAGCAACTGCTGAACGGCGGTTTATTGGTTCCGGCGAGGGTGCTGGCCGGTGATGCCCCACACCATCTGTTCAATCGGATCGGGATCGTTCTTACGGAAATCCACCCACGTCGCCGTGCTTAAGAAACCAGGATAGCGCACGTTGCGCGGCGCGTCCGGCAGGAACACCAGAATCACGGGACGCTTCAAATTCATGAACATGTAAAGTTCCTGCTCCTGCCAGGTGCCGGTGCCGTTCGCGCCAACGAAGAAGGCCATCATTTTGCTCTGCATAAGCTGCTGTTCAACCAGCGGCTGCCAGGGCTGGCCGGGCGGCAGTTCCCATTCATCCAGCCAGGGCAGCAGGCTGTAGGCTTGCAGGTGTTCGCCGATGCGTTTGACGGTCGCTTTATCCGCGCCGTTGTGGCAGAAAAAGATGTCATAGTCACCGGTCAAGCGTTTGCCCTGAATGACTGAAATCGCCATCTGGCGCTCGCGCTGGGTGTCGGCTTCCTTATCCAGTTTGGTGATGATGGCCTGCCGCAGCAGCGATTGGGAAGCGTTGGCTGGCGCTTCCACCTTTAACTCCACGCGCGCGTTGCAGACATTACATTGAATCCAGTCGAAACCCAGCTTGCGGCGGCGTTCAACCTGCAAGTCCGTCACCGGTGTATCACACTTCTGGCAGATGAACACCCGTTTACGTTTCAGCGTGCCCGGCGAGGCGCGGCGCAGCAGGTGAGCGTTGATGTATTCCTCGACATACCGGCGGGTTCGGTCGGTCAGGTTTTCATCAAAATGGACGGATAACTCGCCTTTGCCTTCCTCGACCGACCGGAGATAAATTCGGCAGGCCACCTCTTCCGCTTCGTAGAAAAATGTGGCGTTTTCGTACACATCCTTGCTGATAAACAGCTTGCTGTTCCACAGCCGGACGGCCAGCGTGGCGTAGACATTCAGCACCGGGCCTTCAAACGTGAAGATCGCGGTGCGGTTGTCGGCCTCCGGCGGGTCGGGATACTGGCGCGCCGACTGCGAGGGGAAGATCAGGATGGATACGCCGCTGGTGTCTTCGTCGCGCAGGGCGATCTCATGCCGGATGAGGTCTTCAACGGTTGCGATCAGCAGCAGTTGTTCTTCTTTGGGGTCAGGAATGCGCTCCTCAACCGGCATTTTGAAGCGCACATTAATCACATCCTCTTCGACAATCGAACCGTCGCTGTCGGCTTCATCCTTCGCGCTGGAGATCATGGCGGAAGCGTAAGCATCCAGGATTTCCGGCTGAAGCAGTACCATATCGCCGAAACTGAAGCGGCGGATAAGCGCCTGTGATTCCACCAGACCGATGCAGGTTTCAAACTGCGCGCGCAGATCAGGGGTTTCATCCTGCGCTTCGAGGGTCGTCAGGAAGGTGTCGTAAAGCTGCTCGACCGTGTGCAGCAGCCGCCCGCTTTCCCGCACGCGTGTCAGGAAATCCTTGATTTTCTGAAACAGGGTGGTGGAACTGACTTTCGGCAGCACATTCCAGTTGATGGCGTTATGGACCGCGGCTTCCAGTTCCTTGATGCCCCAGCCCTGCGTGGCGCTGGTTTCAAAGTAGCGGTCGAACTTCAACCGCTGCACTTCGCCTTCGATGCGCTGCCGGCTGACGCCGACGCCGCCCCGGTCAGTCCGTCCGGCGACGAGGAACATTTTCAGCGGCCAGTCCCCGCCCTTGAGCTTCTGCGCGTGGCGCAGCGCCCGCGCCCAGAAGCGCACCCCGGCGAAGGGGTCAATATCGCTTTTGACATCAAATACCACCAGCGAAACCACCACCTGATTCAAATGCAGTTGGTGAATCAGGCGGTAAGCCGGCTGGCCGGCCATATCCCAGAGATAGGCTTCATGAATTTCTCGCACACCGCTGCCGATGATATTTTCCTGCGAGTCAAAACGCAGGACATGACGGCCATGTGTGGACATCGTACCCTGCACCGGATGGCCCATCAGCGCGTCAGCCAGGGCGGTTTTACCCACGCCGCTGTCGCCCACCAGCACGATCTTGGCGCTGGTATACCGGATGGACTGCTCGACCGCTTCGGCCTCATTCAGCGCGTCGCTGCTGAAGCGCCAGATACGCACACTCAGGTTCTCATCCCCCAGCGTCGCCAGCACCGGGCGCTGTGTGTGAAACGCCAGCCCGGCAGTCCAGTAGGGCGATGCCGGTTCCGGGATGATCTCGACCGTTTCCCAGGTATCGCAGCGCCACAGGCGCACGGTGTTGTCCAAGGATTTCGACGCCAGGAAGCGGCCATCGTAGGAAAAGGACAGGCTGTTGACAATGCCGGTATGCCCTTCCAGCACGCCGACCTGCTTGCCCCACAGGCGAATCGTCATGTCCTGCGAGGCGGACGCCAGAATGCGGCCATCCGGCGACCAGGCCAGATCGTAGATGGGGCCGGTATGGCCTTCGAGAATACGTTTCAACTGACCGCTGTGGGCTTCCCAGATGCGCACCGTGCCGTCTTCCGAACACGACGCGAGTTCGCGCCCGTTGGGCGACCAGGCCACGCGGTAGACCGCGCCGGAATGGCCTTGCAGCATGGTGAGCAGTTTCAGGCTGGGGATGTGCCACAGCGCCACGCTGGTATCACTGGAAGCGGAGGCCAGCACGCGGCCATCGGGCGACCAGGCGGTGCTGAAGATGGTGCGCGTGTGCGCCTTGAAGGCTTTGATGATCTGCCCGGTTTCCGTATTCCACAGCCAGATTTTGCTGTCGCCCGAACCAGCGGCCAGTGCGCGGCCATCGGGCGACCAGGTGACGCTGGTCACCCAGTCGGTCGGCCCGCTCAGCACCAGCGGGTCTTCCTTCACCAGCATATTCCACAGGCGCACCGTGTAATCATACGAGGAACTTGCCAGCGTCTTATTATCCGGCGACCACGCCAGGCGGTTGATGGATTGGGAATGTCCGGTCAGGTTGCGGATTTGCTTAAGCAATTTTCGGTTCTCAGGTCGTTCCTGGGTCGGAACTTCGGACGTGATCTGGTCGCTTTCCCCCTGCCGTCTGCCCATAACCCATCCCCGTTTGCATGAAAGCTGCCGTGCGGAAAGTATTCTGTCCGATAAAAGTATATTGCAGCATCAATTATAACGATGCAGAAACTACACGCAAACCTACAGAGTGTATTACTTGATGCTGTACAACGGTTCAATCGGAATTGGCTGCCCGGTCGAACATCTTTATCGTTAACCAGCGGCCTAACATCCACATAAACAGCCGCCCTGCCGGTATGCTTCGGGAAGGTAAGTCGGTATGGTAAAATCCCTCAAATGCCGCACAATGGTAACATTGGGCAGGCTTATCCGGGGTTTCGACACAGCGGATTCACGACGATAAAGGCAGAGGCGTATGCAGTTTAAAGATGAAGGCGAGGCCATCAGTTACATTTTTCGCTCACTGCGAAAACTGCGCGGCCAGCCGCGTGGTCTGGATGAAGATATCCGCGATATTGGCCCGACCCGACGCCTGCTGCAAATGCAGGATTTGTTAGCCACCCCGCGCGAGTACGCTGTTGTCACCGGCAGCAAGGGCAAAGGCTCCACGACGGTGATTACGGCGCGGCTGCTGCAGCACCTCGGCCACCGGGTCGGCACGATCACCAGCCCGCATCTGGTTAGCTGGCGCGAGCGCATCCGGGTGAACGGGCAGGCGATTCCCGAACCCGACTTTTTACGGATATTGGGTGATCTGTCGCCGGCGATTGATGCGATTGAGGCGACGCTGAACGAACGGCAGTACTTCAGCCCGCAGGGAATCTTCCTGGCGATGGCGCTGCGCTGGTTTGACGAGCAGGACGTACAGGCGGCGGTGCTGGAAGTCGGGCGCGGGGGACGGTACGACGATATTGCGGTTGTTCCCAATAGGCTTTCCCTGTTCACGCCGATCATGCTGGAACACCCGGAGCATCTTGGCCGGACGCTGGAACGGATCGCCTGGCACAAAGCCGGCATCATTAAATCCTACAGTTATGCTTACAGCGCGCCGCAGTCGCCGGACGTGCTGGCCGTGCTGCAAACTGAGGCGGAGATGCTCGGCGCGGAATTTAACTGGATAGCCGCTAAAGACCTGGGGCATTATCTCGGCCCGGCGCCAGATGGTAATGGCATACGGATGGAACTGGGACGTTACGGCGAAGTTACGCTGTCGCTGCTAGGGCGCTACCAGGTGGTGAACGCCACGCTGGCGGTGATCGGCGCGGGCAAACTGCACGGGCGGCTGTCGGGACTGCCGCACGGGTCGCCGGAATATGTTGACCGGATTCGCGCCGGGCTGGCCGATGTCGAGTGGCCGGGACGCTGCCAGAAATTACAGGACCGCCCGCGTGTGTTTGTGGACGGCGCGATCAACGCTGAGTCAGCGGCCTCGTTTGTGGAAAGCGTGCGCGACAATCTGACCTCGCCGGTGGTCAGTATCATCGGCGTGCCGGAAGACAAGGATTATGCCGGCGTGTATGCGGCGCTGGGGCCAGTCAGCCAGCACCTCATCCTGACCGAAACGCCGCGTAATCCCATCCTGCATTTCCCCGATCCGCAGCTGGCGCTGGCCGCCGCCCGCCAGCATAACCCCGGCGCGAGTTTTGCGCCCACGCTGCCGGAAGCGATTGAGCAGGCAAAAGCGCAGGTCGGGCATGACGGCACGATTTTAATCGCTGGCACGCAGTCCATCGTGGCCGATACGATCAATCTGTGGGGTAAAACTTACGAGACGATCTAGGGGATTTGGTGGTATGATTATCAGGCAGGAGTGGATTGTAAACCCGCTCTTACCGGGTACAGTGAAGGGGGTACCACATTGAGCCTACTACGCCGCATCGAACGCAGCCGGCTGCCCCAGGTTGGAGAAGTGGTGCGGGTATTCCAGCACGAACGCCTCCTCGCCAGTGGTCGCGTCATTTGCTCCGACCATCACTTTGTTTCGATTGCCGGTAAGGGCATTGTTGATCTGGATACGGACGAACTGCGGCGCGGCCTCAACGATGGCAGCATCCGTATCGAACGTGAGCCGCTGTATTGATGCACCCTGACCGATGACGACGACCACGACCCGCGCTGAAGCTCTCGCGGAGACGCTGCGCCATGCGATTCGCAGCGGTGATTACGTCTGCGGCGAACGACTGGTTGAACTCACGCTGTCGCAGCAGATGACCGTCAGCCAGAATACCGTGCGCGATGCGCTGCACATTTTGCAGGACGAGGGCTGGGTGGTCAAACACGCCCGGCGCGGGGCGCATGTTCGGGCGTTTACGCCGACCGAAGCGGCGGAAGTGTACGCGCTGTGGGCGGCAGTGGAGGGGCTGGCGCTGCGGTGGGCGCTGGAACGCCTCACCAAAGCGGATATCACTACGCTGCGCCGCCTGATTAAACAGGCGCGCCATCTGGCCTTCACCGGTGAGCTGCGCCGCTCGATGGAAGCCCTGTTTGAACTGCACACCACCATTGCCAGCCTGGCGGGACGTTCCCAGACAGCGGCGCTGCTGACGCGGCTGCGAAATCAGGTGCATCTGCTGGAAGTCCTGCGCCAGATGCGCGCGCCGCGCAGCCTGCACGCCCAGCAAGCCCAGATCATGCTGTATGAAAAACTTATTTCCCTGATGGAAGCCGGCGATGGCGAGGCGGCCCAGCAGGTATTAAGTTATCTGATCCAGATGGACGCCGACACGCTGCTGCCGCTGCTGACCTGACAGAACCAAAACGCCCCGCTCGATGAAACGGGGCGTTCTCGCGTTATCTCCAGAGAGGTATATCCGGCAGTTTATTTTTTGCCTTTGCCACCCCCGTTACCACCGGCATTACCGTTGTTGCCACCAGCATTACCGTTATTGCCGCCGGCGTTGCCGTTGTTGCCGCCGGCATTACCGTTATTGCCTTTGTCCTTGTCCTTGTCCTTATTGCCGTTACCCGGATTACCATTGCCGGGGTTGCCGTTGTTCTGGTTATTGGCGTCCGCCGGTGGTGCGGCAGGTGGCGCTCCAACGACCGGATCGCAGTCTTTCTTGCAGGGCTTAAGGACCTTACCCGGCGCGAGATCGGACGGGTTAACGTCGCTGTCCTTACGAATATTGCCCCAGCCTTCGCCGTTCCGGTGGCGTTCCAGGTACTGGTTCGCCGTTCCACCGCCGACGCGGGCCAGTTCGTAAGCGCGCACGATGTTACCAAAGCCCATGCCCTGGCAGTGGAAATTCATCACTTCGGCATAGGAAACGCCGTAAGCATTCGCAATCGCCTGCGCGACCGGGTGATCGGGGCGGTTGCAGTCCGGCGCCAGTGTGGGTTCCGGCGTCACTTCGGGCGTGACTTCCAGGGTCGGTTCGGGTGTCACTTCCGGGGTCGCTTCCAGTGTTGCTTCGGGTGTCACTTCGGGCGTGACTTCCAGAGTCGGTTCCGGCGTTACTTCCGGTTCTTCGCCGTCAAACAATTCCAGCGAAATCGCCTTGAGCGTGCCGTCCGATGTGAGTGTGCCGATGACAATCACGATGTCACCGGGCTGGAGCATCGAGGGATTAAACGCACCCGACGGCGCGATCACCACACCGGCCACCAGAATATCGCCGTTGGGCGCGAACTCGACCGCGCCGGTCACGATGGTCAGTTCATCCTCGCTGGTAGTGTCCTGAGCAAGCCCGGGCATCATACCAAACATCAGTGCCATAATCACCGTCAATGTGATTAACGCCGAGAGTTTCAATCGTATCGCCATGATTAAGCAGTCCTCCTTAACCATTCTTGCCGACTGTTGTGTCGCTTGATATACCGTAAATCAGCGACCAACGTCGCAAGGTTGGGGCAATTCTCGATTAAGGTGGGAAAGAAGTACCTGTGCGGGAATAAAAAACGCCCCGATTCGGGGCGGTTGGTTTTATAGTTTCAGCGCGTTGAGGTCGAGCGTGCCGGTGCCGCGCTTCAGACGTTTGACCACTTTGTACATCAGGGTGAAGTCCTCGCGGCCTTTGGTCTTGCGTGGTTCGAGCGGCTCACATTCGTAATACTCCTGCACCCGCGCATAGGTTTCCGGGCTGATCAGCACCTCACCCGCCAGCGCGTTCTCCTGCAGGAGCTTGCCCAGATCCATCGCGTCACCGAGCGCCGAAAACTCCTTGCGGTCATGGCTGCCAATGTTGCCCAGCACAGCCATGCCGGTATGCACGCCGATGCCATAAAACACCCGCTGATCCTCCGGCAGAATCTCATGCAGCGCCAGCAGATCGTACATCATGCTCATGGCGGCGCGCACGGCCCGCAGCGCGTGATCTTCCTGCGGGTTGAACTGCGTGTTAAACAGGCCGGTGACGGCATCACCCATGTACTTATCCACGATGCCTTCGTACAGGTTGATGGCGTCGCTCGACAGGCTCATGTAGCTGTTGATGATCTCCATCAGCACTGCCGGGTCAAGGCGTTCGCTGAAGCTGGTGAAACCGCGCACGTCGCAGTGCAGCACGCTGATTTCGCGTTCCTGGCCGCCCATATCAAATTCATCCACGTTACGGATGTTTTCAACCAGCGCCAGCGGCAGATAGCGGCTGACGAGGCCAAGCTGCGCTTCGCGCTGGCGGACTTCGGTCAGGTCGTCCAGCACGATTACCACGCCCTGACCGAGCGTTCCGGTTTCCAGCAGCGGGCTGATGATCAAATTCCACTGGCGCTGGCCGAGACCCTCAATTTCCGGCTGTGCCGACAGCAGGACCCGTGCGCCATCCTGCCGCACCTGGCGCAGATATTCATCAAAGAGGCCGTTTACGGATGGCAGGGTTTCCGCGAGGGTGCGGCCAATCAGCCGGTCCTGCGGGCAGCCCAGAATACGTTCGGCAGTTGTATTGCACAGCATAATCTGGTCGTCCCCGTTGACCGTGATGACGCCGCTGGCAATAGAGGAAAAGATGTTATCCATCAGATCGCGCGCTTCGGTGACTGCCGCCAGCCGCATTTTGAGGTCGTCGAACAGCCGCGCATTTTCGATGGCGACGGCGGCCTGATGCGAGAAGGCTGTCAGCAGGTTCAGTTCGGACTGCTTGAAGACCCCGGACATGATCCGGTTATCGCAGTACACCGCGCCGATGATCTCGCCGCGCACCTTCAACGGTACGGCCAGGATACTGCGAAGCTGCATCCCGGCGATGCTCTGGAAACCCTGATAGCGTTCGTCACGGCTGGCGTTATCGGTCAGAACCGGCTCGCCCCGGTCAACCACTTCGTTCACCACCGTCGTGCTGACGGTAAAATCACTCTTGCCGATCTGCTCCCGGTCAAGGCCGCGCGCCACCGGAATTTCCAGCGCGCCCGTGTCACGGTTCTTCAGCACGATGTAACCGCGTTCGGCGCCGGTCAGCCGGATGACGGTATCCATAACCTGATTCAGGACTTCCGCCGGGTCGAGCGACGAGTTTATCAGGCCGGCAGTCGCGGCCAGCGCGCGCAGTTGGCCGAGTTCAATCAACATGCTGCCCAGTTCGGCGGACAGGCGGTCGAGATGCGTTCGCAGCGCGCGCAGGTTGTCCAGCGCGCCGCTGGGCAGTGACATACCACGCTGGCGCAGAATATCGCGCTGATTCCGCAGGAGTTCGGTCAGATCCGCAATACGCTGGGCGATCTGGCGGATCTGTTCCTGGGCGCTGACGGGCTGGGTTTTCATGCGGGCAGTGTCGCCCTCACCAAAATTCTCGGACATCAGGTCTTAAAAACCTCGTATACCGGGGTCGCCTGCTGGCGGCCTTTGGCTTTGATCGATTCGCGCGCTTCAAAATAGATGCCATCTGGCTGTGGGCCGAGGGCGGCCTGAATCAGGCTGCATGTGGTTTCGCTGATGATGATCTGGCCGGGCAGGGCGTTTTCCAGCAGGCGATGCGCCAGATTGATGGTATCACCCAGCGCCGTGAAGTCGCGCCGGCTGAGGCTGCCCACGTTGCCCAGCGTCGCCACCCCGCTGTGGATCCCGACCCGGTAAAAATGGCGGTCAGGTTCGATGCCATGCCGCGCGTAAAAATCGAGGAACGCCGACCGCAGCAGCAGCGCGGCTTCGACCGCCCGTGCGGCGTGGTCGTCCATCGGGTTCAACTGCGAGTTGAACAGCGCCATGACCTCCGTCCCCATGTACTTATCAATCACACCGGTGGTCTGGTGGATGCTGTCGGTGGCGACGGTCAGGTATTCATTGAGCAGTTCCATCACCTGTGGCGGGCGCAGATTAGGCGGGAAGGTGGACAGCGGGCGCACGTCCGCAAACAGGCAGGTGACTTCGCGCCGTTCGCCGCCCAGCGCCAGGCCGGAAATCTGGTGAATGTTTTCGATGAGCGCCGGCGGCAGGTAGCGCCGCAGGATGTTCAGCTTGTCCTCGCGCTCGCGCTGTTCCGTCACATCATCCAGCACCAGGGCGATGCCCTGCGTCTGCTGCTGCGCGTCCTGCAGCGGGCTGAGTTTCAGGCTGAGGGCAATCCGCCCGCGTTCCTGAATCTCCAGTTCGGCTTCCGTCAACTGGCTGATATTACGCTCGCGCACGGCTTTCAGGTGTTCGTCGAAGTCGGCGGTGATTTTGGGCAGCACCGCGCCGAGCGGCTGGCCGATGGCCGTGTCACGCGGACGCGCCAGAATATCAGCGGCGGCATGGTTGAAGGTTGTCACCACATCCTCGGCATTGGTGGTAATCACGCCGCTGCCGATGGACTCAAACACATTTGCCATCAACTGCTGGATGTCTATCGTTTCCGCCAGCACCGCCTGCGCACGGGCGAACAGGCGTGCGTTTTCGATGGCGATTGAAATCTGGTTGGAAAAAGCGATCAGCAGGTTTTCCTCGCGGGCGGTGAACACGCCGGTACGCAGCCGGTTATCCACGTATACCGCGCCGATAATCGTACCTTTATAGGCCAGCGGCACACACACCACCGAGCGCAGCGCCATGTGCGCCACGCTCAGGTTGCCCTGCATACGCGGGTCTTTATAGGCGTTGTCGGTTCGCAGTGACTGGCCGGTGTCCAGCACTTCATTGAGGATGGTCTGGCTGCCCTGGAAGGTAAGATTGTCGGGTTTTTCGAGATCCCGCGCGACGCGGAAATCCAGCGCGCCAGCGGGGTCGCGCAGGATGATGTAACCCCGCTCCGCGCCCGTCAGCCGCAGCACTTCGTCCATCGCGCGGTTCAGCACCGTATCCAGATCGAGCGACGAGTTAATCAGGGCGGAGGTTTCGGTCAGGGCGCGCAGTTGGCCGAGTTCGGTTCCTTCGCCGTTAAGCTGCTTTTCCAGCGCCTTCAGATCGGCGTCAACCTGATCGAGCGTGGTGAGCGCGCCGGGCGGCAGCGACATGCCGCGTTTGCGAAGTAGTTCCTGCTGGCTGCGCAGCGCAGCAGCCACCTCGTTCACGATCAGACGCAGCCGCTCAATCTCGCTGATGGGCAACGTACTTTGCGATGGCTGATCAGCCATAAATGCGACTCCCGAAGCAGATAATCAGGGACATTATACACCGATCCCCCCGAAACCTTCCTAACAGGCGGCACGCGCGCATTGCAAGAGTCTAACAAAAGTTGACTAAAAACGCATTGTTTTGCGCTGGCAGGCCGTTCGCCGGATACTGAGCATCTGATGAAGGCGGGCGGCTGGGCCATCTCCCCGATGTATAATGAAAAACGGGCACAGGCGGGCCACCGTCCGCCGGTGAAGTGAAACAGCAGGAACCGATAATGAAGCGATTCATTTTCTATTTTCAGTATGCCAGCCGGAATTTGCGGCGCAGCAGCCAGTGGACGGCCTTCGCCATTTTTTGCGTGGCCGCCGGGGTGGCGACGGTGGTGGCACTGCGCAGCCTGGGGTTAGCGATCAACGACTCGCTGCTGTCCAACGTGCGCCAGTTTAATCATGGGGATATTAACATCAGTCTGGTATCGAACTACGGGCCG
Organism: Aggregatilineales bacterium; assembly: GCA_029975765.1. Lineage (GTDB taxonomy): Bacteria > Chloroflexota > Anaerolineae > Aggregatilineales > Phototrophicaceae > CFX2. The sequence goes on along the minus strand of JARKOK010000227.1, from coordinate 11,528 downwards.
TTTTCCTTTGCGATGCAGGGCGGCGCGGACGAACGCAGCGTGTATCCCGCAAGCGAAACGCAGCGGATTCAGTCGTGGGCGGCAGGTCTGGGTGGCCGGACGACCGCTTATATTGCCGTCAGTAATGTCCAGATCACACCGACCCACGGGACGCAGTTTGGCCGCCCGCAGTTCACCAGTTCGTTTTTTATTGACCCGCAGACCTATGCGATTGTGAGCGATATTCGCGCTCTCGACCCGCCGGGTGTCCCCCTGCGCGATCTGTTCAGCGGTGGGCGAGAGATCGTCATCGGCGATAATATGGCTGACCTGCACGGCCTCAAAGTGGGGGACGAGGTATTTGTCAGCGGCACCGATCAGAAATATGTGGTGCGCGGCATCGTGCCGACCGAAGCGGAAGCGAGCATCAACAACATTTTTGCCTCATTTTTTGGCTTCGTCTATTTTGACATCCGGCAGGCCGAGGCGCTGGGTTTGTCCCCGCTGCCGAACACGATTGGCATCGCCCTGCCGGACGGGGCGACTGAAGCGGACATCGAACGCGCCGTCGGCGAACTCCGCACCATGACCCGCATCCGGGACATCAACACCACACCCTGGATCATCCGGCGGAATCAGGAACTATCGGACATGGTGGGGCGGTTCATCGTGGCGATGGGTCTGGGCGCGCTGCTGATCGGCGGGGTGGGCATCATGAATACGATGCTGGTACTGGTGGGGCGGCGCACGATGGAGATCGCCGCGCTGAAAACCTTTGGCCTCAAAGGGCGGCAGGTTGCCGCGCTGTTCGCGGCGGAAGCGGTCGTGCTGGGGATCGTCGGCAGCCTGCTGGGGGTGGTGGTGGGGCTGCTGCTCAGCCGGGTGGTGAATGCTTACGGCGAAGCCTTTTTACAGCAAACGCTGCCCTGGCGCATCCACCCGGAAGCGGTGATCTACGGCTTAAGTCTGGGGCTGGTGGTCACGCTGGTGTTCGGCGTGCTGCCGGTGCTGACGGCCACGCGCGTCCGCCCCGGCTTGATTCTGCGCCCGAATGAAGCCAGCGTGATCCCCCGCGCCACGATCCTGCAAACGCTGGCGGCGCTGGGCGGCATTGTGCTGGTGTTGGGGATCATCACCGGGCAGATTCTTGGTCCGGTGGTGGTGGGGGTAGCCGGCTCACGCGCGCCAAATCCCACGCTGCTCGGCATCATCGCAGTAGCCGGGGTGCTGCTGTTTCTGGCGCTGCTGGTCGGCGTGCTGTGGTGGATCGTGTGGCTGGTCAGCAATCTGCCGGCGTGGGGCAACGTGGAACTGCGGCTGGCGCTACGTAATCTGACGACGCGCCGCCTGCGAACGGCCATCACGCTGCTGGCGCTGACGGCGGGCATGTTTGCCCTCAGCAGCATCACCTTTTTTGGTCTGGGCGCGCGGGAAATCGTGCGTTTCCAGTTCAGCGAGACCTTGGGCGGCAACGTGCTGATGCTGTCGCTGGTGCCGGGGCGGGTGGGGGATGTCCTGTTCAGCCTGCAAGTCTCCATGCTGCCGGGGGTGGAACACACCACTCGCCTGAACCTCACCACTTCCCGAATTATTGCGATTGACGGCGAAATTCTGCGGCTGGATGGCCGCCCTGCCGGATTTCCCCTGACGATCATGTCCCGCGACAGTGACAACCCGGCGCTGGTCAGCGGGCCGGTGCTGTCCGGGCGTGACCTGACGCCGGATGACCGGGGCAGGAACGTGATCGTGCTGTCGCAGCAGTCGGTGCTGGATACCCTGACGGCGGTACGCAGTACGGTATCGGATACCATCCCGACGCTGGCCGATCTGGGGATTGAAGTTGGCTCGACGATTACGCTGTCGAATCGGAATGGCAACTCAAACTATGAAGTGATCGGCATCGTGGGCAATGCTAACGGTTTTGCGCCTAACCCGGCGGCGGCGTTCCTGCCGCCGGACGCGCCCGGCATCCCGGTATCGCGCGATATTCGGGTGCTGCAAGTGCAGCCGGAACAGGTGGACGACGTCCTGCTGGCGCTGTCCCGAATGCCGCTGGTTTTTGCGGTGGATGTGACGTTTGTTGACAGCCTGATGAAGCGCCTGATTGACCAACTGAGCGCCATTCCGACGGTCGTCGGGCTGCTGTCGCTGGCGGCGGCGGCGGTGATCATGGCGAACACCGTTTCGCTGGCAACGCTGGAACGGCGGCGGCAGATCGGCATTCTGAAGGCCGTCGGCCTGAAGCGGCGGCGCGTGCTGTGGGTGATGCTGCTGGAAAATACGTTTATCGGGCTGCTGGGCGGGCTGCTGGGGATCGGCCTGAGCGCGGCGGGTGTCAGCCTGATGACAACGCTGGGCATGGGGCTGACCATCCCCATCCCGCAGGACGCCATCCCGATTGCGCTGGCGCTGCTGACCGCCTCCGTGTTAATTGCCTGGCTGGCGACCTTTTTAAGCGCGCGGCTGGCCGTCCGGGAACGGGTAGCTTCGGTGCTGCGGTACGAATAGTCGCAACCGAAGCCGGGGGAAATACGTATTGCAGCAGTAGGGGAACAAGCAGTCAACCAGGAAACAAGCTGATGAATCTTTCCTTTTATCTGCAATACGCCTTCCGCAACCTGTGGCGCAGCCGGCGCTGGTCTACCTTCGCCGTGTTCTCAGTGGCGGCGGGCGTGGCGACTGTCGTCGCGCTGCGCAGCCTGGGGCTGGCGATTGGTGACGCGCTGACCAGCAACCTGCGCTCCAGCAACTACGGCGACATCACCCTCGCGCGCGGCAATCAGTTCGCCTTTTTTGATGAAGCGTCTGATGACAGCGATGTATTCTCCAATCGGGAACTGGAGCGCGTAGCGGAGTGGGCAGCAGAGAATGGCGCGCTGACGACCGCCTATACCGTCACGTCGAGTATCCAGATCAGCTCGCTGGATTTTGTCCGCGCCGGGCGACCGCAGTTCATCAGTTCACTGTTTATTGATCCGCAGACGTTCCCAACCACTCAGGATGTTGTCGCCAGCGATCCGGCGGGAGTGCCGCTGAAGGACTTGTTTCAGGGCGGCAACGAAGTGGTCATCAGCCAGAATCTGGCCGACGCGCAGCAGATCAAAGTGGGTGACAAGGTGCGTGTAAGCGGCACGAGCGAGGAGTTCATCGTTCGCGGCATCGTGCCGACGACCGTTCGCACCGGCTTTCAGGATTTGTGGGCGTCGTTCTTCGGCTTCGCGCTGTTTGACCGGACGCTGCAAGCGTCGCTGCCTGTGCCGGAGCAGCCGAACAACATCAGCATTCTGCTGCCGGACGGCGCGACCGATGAGCAGTTTGAGTCGGCAGCGCGAGAGCTTCGCGGGCGCACCAACAGTATGTACGGGGTGAATATCCGTACCGTGCCGCAGCTTCTCAAACAGAACCAGAACATCGCGGACGTGCTGGGCAGCTTCATCGTGGTGATGGGGTTGGGCGCGCTACTGATCGGCGGGGTGGGTATCATCAATACCATGCTGGTCATGGTCGGGCGGCGCACCGATGAAATCGCCGCCATGAAAACCTTTGGCCTGCAAGGCGACCAGATCGCGCTGATCTTTATGGCCGAGGCTTTTCTGTTAGGGCTGGCGGGCAGCGTGATTGGCGGGCTGTTCGGGGTGGTGTTAAGCAGTCTGGCTAACGCCTACGGGCAAACGCTCATCCAGCAGCCGCTGACCTGGCGGCTGTACCCGGAAGCCGTGTTATTCGGTTCGGCGCTGGGTGTGATCGTGACGCTGGTGTTTGGCGTGCTGCCGGTGCTGACGGCGGTGAAAGTTCGTCCGGCCATCATCCTGCGCCCGAACGAAACCTACGTGCCACGCGCCGGCCTGCTGCAATCGCTGTTCGCGCTGGCGCTGGTGGTGGTATCGGTCGGCCTGATCGCCGGACAAATGCTGCTGCCGGCCTTCAATGTGGCGGACGCGGCCTCCGCCCGTAATGCGCCGCCGAATCCGTATCTCGTGGGCATCATCGGTGTGGCTGTCACGCTGGTGATTCTGGCGGTGCTGGTCGGTCTGCTGTGGCTGGTCGTCTGGTTGATCGGCAAGCTGCCCTCATTGGGGATCATTGATCTGCGGCTGGCGCTGCGCAACCTGACGACGCGCCGTACCCGCACGGCGACGACGCTGCTGGCCTTAAGCGCGGGCATGTTCGCGCTCAGCAGCATTTCGTTCATCGGCGCGGGGGTGCGGGAAATCCTGCAATTTACCCTGAGCGAGGCCTTTGGTGGCAACGTACTGATCTTCCCGGTGCTGCCGGCGGCGGTGGCTAACCCGTTGATTGACGCGAAACTGAACGCGATTGAGGGCGTGCAGTACCGGACGCGCTACATGCAGTACAACGGTCGGCTGGAGGCGGTCAACGGCGTGGATGTGGACGACATCGCTGATTTGCAGTCGCCGGAAGCCCTACAGCGGGCGATAGAGCGGGCTGGCAGACAGCAGGACTGGGAGCAGATGCGCCAGTTAAACCGCCTGATGCGCCAGTACAATTTCCAACTGGTGTCGCGGATCAGCGATAACCCGAACCTGACCAGCGGCGATCTGATCGCCGGACGTGACCTGACGCCAGAGGATGCCGGCCAGCGGGTGGCCGTCGTGCGGACGAACCCGACGCTGGATGTGGCGGGTGTCCAGATTGGCTCGACCATCACACTGGAGATTTCAGGCCGGCGCTACGACTTCGAGGTGGTTGGCCTGCTGCCGTATGTGGACCCCACATCCATGACGCTCCAGCAAACGATGACGTTTGGTGACATCACAATCCCGCCGCGTGCGCTGGATCGTGTTACCCCGGATTTCCAGATCAACGTGGCGCAGGTCGCGCCGGATAAACTCAACGCGGCGCTGGTGGAACTATCCGCGCTGCCGTTGATTTACTCGCTGGACATCTCGTTTTTCGACGGTGTGTTAAGCCGCCTGATTAACCAGTTCAGTTCCATCCCGATTCTGGTTGGCCTGCTGTCATTGATGGCGGCGGGCGTGATTATGGCGAACACGGTCGCGCTGTCCATGCTGGAACGGCGGCGGCAGATCGGCATCCTCAAGGCGGTTGGCCTGAGTGGTAACCGCGTCCTGAGCGTGATGCTGCTGGAAAATACGCTGGTAAGTCTGCTGGGCGGCCTGCTGGGCATGGGTTTGAGCGCCATCGGCGTAGCGATCATGTCTCACTTCGGCCTGAATCTGACGGTGCTGATCCCGCGTGATGCGCTGCCGGTCGCCATCGCGCTGGTGGCGGCGGCGGTGTTCATCGCGTGGCTGTCCACCTTCCTCAGCGCCCAGACGATCCTGGGCGAACGGGTGACGAACGTACTGAGGTATGAGTGACGAGGACTGAGTGGGGACACGGGAAACCGTGTCCCCGACACACGCTTGACGGCCTCAGGCATTTTCTCCTATAATGCGGTGTATGAGCTACTTTTCCGGTTATCACACGCTTTCGTTTGCTTTAATGACGCATGGCAGCGCGCGCCGTAGTTCGACGCGCCTACTGCCCGTGTAAGATTTCACTGATTTCTGTAATGATCGAACGGCTGCAAGGCGCGCGCTTGCAGCCGTTTTTGATTCAGGATGTGCTGTAGGGCGCGCCGCATGTAATGGAGGACATTATGCACATCATCAATCTTGACCGCATCACCATCAACCATGCCGGGCGCGACATTTTCACAAACCTGTCCTGGGCGATTGGCGACCGCGACCGAATAGGGCTGGTTGGCCCGAACGGCGTGGGGAAGTCCAGTCTGCTGAAAGCCATTACGGGCGAGGTGCAGCCGGACGCGGGCACGATCAGCATCCAGCGTGGGGTGAGTGTCGGGTATCTGCCGCAGGATGTCACCCTGCCAGCCGGTCACACCCTGCTGGACGAGGCGATGACGCTGCCGGCGAAGCTGGCGCAGGCCGATGCTGAACTGGCGCGCCTGGAACATCTGCTGGCTGACCCCGCTGTTTACGGCGATGCCGGCAAACTGGAACGCACGCTGGCGGCGCAGGAAAAGGCGCTGGAACGATTCGAGCAGTTGGGCGGCCTCAGCCATCCGGCGCGGGTAAAAGACCTGCTGGCGCGGCTGGGTTTTACGCCCGATGATTATGACCTGCCCACCAGCGGTCTCAGCGGCGGCCAGAAAAAGCTGGTGCTGCTGGCGCGGCTGGCGGTCGAAATGCCTGCCGTGCTGCTGCTGGATGAGCCGGACAACCATCTGGATTTGAACGCGAAACGGTATCTCGAAGCCTTCATTCGGAATTACCCCGGCGCGGTCATCATTGTCTCGCACGACCGCTATCTGCTGGATGAGGTGGTGACACACATCGCGGAACTGGAAGACGGTACGCTGGAATTGTTCCCCGGCAACTACACGGCTTACGCGGAGGAGCGCGAGCAGCGCCGCCTGCGCCAGCAGCAGATGTTTATCGCGCAGCAGAAACGTATCAGCCAGATTGAAGCGTTTATCCATGAGGCGGAGCAAAAAGCGAAGGCCGACCTGAATGAACGCTGGGCGCGGCAGGCACGCAGCCGCCGCAAGCTGCTGGCGCGCATGGAAGATAACGGCGAAATCGTCGAGCGTGTGAGTGAACGCCGGCTGATGGGGCTGGAACTGAACGGCTGGCGCGGCAGCACGAAAGCGGTGGAGCTGTCGCAGGTGGCGATGGGGTTTGATGATGATCTGCTGTTTCTGGACGTAAACCTGCTGGTGCGGCATGGCGAGCGGGTCGGCGTGATCGGGCCAAACGGCGCGGGGAAGTCGGTGCTGTTCAAACTCATTTTAGGCCAGCTTGAGCCGCTGGAGGGTGTGGTGAAAATCGGGCCAAGCTGTCGTGTGGGTTATTACTCGCAGGAGCATCAAACGCTGGCGGGCTGGTTAGACCGGTCACCGCTGGAACGGGTGCGGGACATCAAACCGATGGGCGAAGGTGAGGCGGTGGCCTTTCTGCTGAAGTTCCGCTTCAGCTACGAGCAGGTGCGCCTGCCGATAGGCGGTTTCAGTGGCGGGGAGCGCAGCCGCCTGCAACTGGCGTGTATCATGCTGCAAAATCCGAATCTGCTGCTGCTGGACGAGCCAACCAACAACCTGGATATTCCCAGCGTCGAAGTGCTGGAAAGCGCGCTGGAAGAGTTCGAAGGCGCGATTCTGGCGATTTCACACGACCGCTACTTCTTAGACCGCACCGTTGACCGGGTAGCGGTGCTGGAGGGCGGCAGCCTGCGGCAGTACGAAGGCGGCTATACGGATTATCTGGCGCGGGCCGGACGGCTGTAACGAAAGTACCATTAAGATTAAGTGGTATAACCCAAATCTTTTCGTTTGGTCGCTCATTCAGCGTTTATACTGAAAAAAACGTGAAAGCCGACTGGACGGAAACTTTATGGGCATTAACCTGACCTGCCCCACCTGCGGCCAACGCATGACGTTTGACTTTGCCAGAACCACCGTTTCGTGTCCGCACTGTGGTTATGTGCGCGGTACCGGCCTGGACGACCGCGCGGCAGAAATCCGGGCGAAAGGCCGGCGCCCCACCATCAGCCTTACTCACCGGGGGGAGGTGCATCCGAGGGCGCTGGCTTTGTTCCACACGGGGCACGATCATCTGTTTCTCGACCAGAAGGCGGCGGCGCTGAAGGCGTTTCTGAGCGCGCTGGAGTTGCAGGCGGATTTTCTTGACGCGCACCTGTGGATTGCCAAAACAAGCGACGACCCTCAGGTGCAGCGCGACCATTTGAGCAGCATCCTGGCGCATAATCCCGGCCACATAGAGGCCATGCGCCTGCTGATGGTGCTGAATGGCCGCCTGACGCCGGAGCAGGCGGCACGCACCTATCACAGCAGCGAGCCAGTGGTGCAGCGCGCCGATGGGCCGGTAGCAACAACCACCCAGACGCTGAAATGTCCGGTATGTCAGGGTGATCTGACCTTTCATGAGGAAAGCGGGCGGGTCGAATGCCGCTTCTGCGGGTATACCGGCCAGCCGCCGGTCTACAAACAGACCGATGACAGCGACTCGCTGGTGGCCGCGCTGCTGGAACGTAAGGCGCAGCCCGTCCGCTGGATTGTGGGTGAGCGCCTGCTGCACTGTAAGGAGTGTGGCGCGGAGCGCACGCTGCTGGCCGACCAACTGTCGCTGCGCTGTCCGTTCTGCGGGTCGAATCACGTCATCGAGCAGGATGCGCTGAGGTCGTTCGAGCAGCCATGTGGCATCATCCCATTTCGTATTTCCCGGTCGCAGGCGGGCGCGGCGATTAAAGAACGGCTGCAAGGGCTGTCCGAACGGTTAAAAGGACTGTTCAGCAATAATAAGGTCGCCCGTGCCACACTCAGCGGTTATTACCTGCCCTTCTGGGTGTTCGACGCGATGGTGGAAGTGACCCGGACGCGCATTGATAACAAACCCTCGAAGGATCGGGCCAGATTTGTGGCCGCGCCTTACGCGCAGACCCGCTTCACTGACGCGCAGTACGACATTGAAGTGTGCGCGGTGCAATCCCCGCCGCGCGCCCTGACCGACCAACTGGGTGATTATCACCTGCGCGATCTGGTGGACTATAAACCTGAACTGCTGGCGAAACATCCGGCGCAGTTGTATCAACTGGACTTCGATCAGGCGGCGCTGGAAGCGCGTGGGCTGGTATCCACCGCGATGCGAATCAAATACGGCCAGCGCGAGCTGTCCGACGACGATGTAACGATTAACGTTTTCAGCACTATTCAGCAGATGAGCTTTCGTCTGGTGCTGATGCCGGTGTGGATTGCGACGCTGCTGGAAGAAGACCGCGACGTGCGAACGGCGCTGGTCAACGGGCAGACTGGCAAAGTGGTGCTGGGTAAAGCGCAGAAACCGGGCAAGGCGTAACAGCAGAAAAGAAAAAGCGTAACACAAAGCTGCAAAGGCGCAGAATAGTGCAGAGACAGGAGTAGTGCGCGCGGTAACAGAGGGATACAATCAGGTAGGGGCGAACCGTCGGTTCGCCCCTACGGTTGCTAGGTGACCGAATGATAAACGATTTAGGGACTTGTTAGCCTGTACCGGTAAAGTGACTGCCAACGGCTGTAAGGATTGGAAACCCTATGCGACGAATGATCTTTCTCATCGCCAGCGTGCTGGTCAGTGGGTTGTTTCTGTATCTGGCGCTGCGTGACGTGCCGCTGGAACAGATTGTTGAGAACATCCGGCAGGCTGAAATTGGCTGGATGCTGCTCGGCGCGCTGACGGTGGCGCTTGGTCTGTGGACGCGCGCGATACGGTGGCGCGGGCTGGTGAACAACAAAGTACCTGTGCTGCAAGCCTTCCATATGTGGAATATCACCATGATGCTGAACCAGCTTCCGCTGCGCGCCGGGGAAGTGGCGCGTTCGCTGCTGGCAACCCGTTCCGGTGTGCCGCTGATGACCGCCGCCACCAGCATCCTTGTTGAACGGCTGCTGGATACACTGCTGGTCGTGATCTGGCTGTCTATCGCTTTAACACAGTCGCCGACCGCGCAGCCGGACGCGGTGCAGGTGGCGGCGCTGTTTGGTGTCGCGTCGGTAGTTGGCTTCGCCGTGTTAATCTTTTTTGCCCGCGTGCCTGCCGTGCCGCACCGGATTCTGGCCCTGATGGAACGACTGCTGCCGTTCCTCAAACGGCTGCATCTGGAACGGCTGCTCGACCACGTACTGGATGGGATTCAACCGCTGACGCACTGGCGCACGGCCAGCCACGCGATTCTGTGGACGCTGATCTCATGGGGGGTGTCGCTGGTGACATTCTGCTGTCTGCTGATGGCGATTGGCATCCGGGAAAATGTCGTGCTGATGGCAACGCTGTCGCTCACGCTGGCGTCGTTCAGCATCGCTATTCCAGTCAGTGTTGCCTCGCTGGGGCCGTATCAGGGCGCGGTGCGATGGGCCGGTGATATTGCCGGGCTGACCGCGACCTCGGTCGGGCTGGCGCGGGTGCTGTCCGCCGGTTTCCTGCTGCACGGCGTGAACATCGCTGTGTATGCTATCCTGGGCGTGGCCGGCATGATGGCGATGGGGGTCTCGCTGGGCGATGTGATGAAAGCCGGCGAGAAACAACCTGAGGCGGCAGAAATTGCGCCCAGCGCATAAGGGGTAATCAACGATGCCATTTGCCGAAACGACGACCGGCGCGCGCCTGTTCTACGAGGAGCGCGGGCAGGGTGAACCCCTGCTGCTGGTACACGGGCTGCTGGGTACGGCGGCGCTGCACTTCCCAAAAGTGATGGACTGGCTGGCGCCGCGTTATCGTTTGTACGGGCTGACGCTGCGCGGTTACGGCGAGTCTACGCCAAAGCCGCGTGATTTCCCCCTGCGTTTTTATCACCGCGACGCTGATGACGTGCTGGCGTTTATGGACGCGGTCGGGCTGGAGCAGGCGCATATTCTGGGATATTCCGATGGTGGCGAAACGGCGCTGGTCGCTGCCGGGCAGCAGCCGGCGCGATTTAAGTCGGTGGCCGTTATCGGCGCGGTGGGCAGTTTTGACGCTTCCATCCGCCCCCGCGTGCAGAGCATGTACCCTGGTGACTGGATTACGCCGGAAGAGAAGGCGCTGCACGGTATCCCGGACGCGAATGCGTTTGTGCTGGGCTGGATTCGCGCTTTCCAGACCTATATTGACATGGGTGGGGATGTCAGCCTGGGGACAGCCGACCGCATCACCTGCCCGGTGCTGCTACTGCTGGGCGACCGCGACACCCTGAATCCGGCGGCTTTCGGGCAGCAGTTCGTCGAACGCGCACCGCGTGGCCGGCTGGAAGTCTTTACGGACTGCGGCCACCCGGTGCATGATGAACGCTGGAGTGATTTTCAGCGTGTGTATGGGGCGTTCCTGGCGGGGGTTTAAACACCCCCTCAGCGCACCAGGAAGGTTTCAAACTGCCACAGATCATCCTCGCCGGGGGCGGGTTTTCCCCAGTTCTCAAACGGGTCGAACCGATTCTTCAGCGGCGTCCAGTCAGTCTGGACAGAGGGACATGGGCCAAGATATGGATTCGCCACCGCCAGCACTTCACGATGGGGCAGGTCGTCCGGGACTTTCAGCCCTTCACGCGGGTTGCGAATCATCCAGTCCAGCGCGCCCAGCACCGAAGCCGCGACTTGCAGCGTGGTGGCGTTCTGCCCCGGCACCAGCTTCCGCGCTTCGTGAATCGTCAGCTGCGACCCCACCCACCAGCCGTTGAGATCGTGGCCGAGCAGCAGCACCCCTAATTCATCCTTGCCCTCAATAATTTCATCGTTCATGATGCGCTGGTCGTATTGCAGTTCGTAGCCGTTCATCTTCAGTTCGTGCAGGGAGGCCAGCGCCGCGTCACACGGCATGTAAGCGTAATGTACCGTCGGGCGGTAAACCGGCACGTCGTCGTCCCACACCGTCAGGTAATCGCTGAGGGTGAACGCTTCGCCGTGCCGCACGACCATGCCCATGATTTCCCCGCCCGGCACCCACGAGCGCACGAAGGTGTTGATGCCCATCTGGCTGAGGCAGATCTGATTGCCCGGCCCGTAGCTGTAGGTCTGCGCCAGCGGCGGCAGGCGGCGC
>JARKOK010000224.1 GCA_029975765.1 Aggregatilineales bacterium | reverse complement strand
GCTGACATATTTCTGTCCTGGCTGCTGGAAGAAAATCCCGGAGCATGAGAAGAAATGTCCAGCTTGTGGGTACGACCTTCGGGAATTTGAGCAGTTGTCCTATGAGCAAAAACTGCTGCTGTCGCTCAGACACCCGATTCGAGAGAACCAGTTGATAGCGGTTCGTATTCTGGGACAACTCGGCACCCCGGACGCCCTGCCTGAATTTCAACGGCTGCTCGAAGCGGAAACGGATTATTACCTGCTGCGGGAAGTCCTGATCGGGTTGATGAATATCCATCATCCCAGGAGCCGGGAACTGTTACAATCCGCCATGCAGCATCGTTCCAGGCTGGTGTCGCGGTTTGCTCATGAGGTGCTGCGCAGGAAGGGTTTACGTGATACTGAAAGCCGCTGAACTTGACTCGTTTCAGGCCGGTGAGTAACATCTGCCACCAATGGCGATGAAGTCCGCCACAACCGCCTTAGCAGGCTGATGACTTCTACCGCAAAGCTGTGCTGCGGTGGGAGTTGTGATAGCCTAAAAAACGCTCACCGTATGGTAGGCGTTTTTTATTGGTTACACGCACATGAGGAGGCTTAAAAATGGTACAGCATCTCTGGCACAATTTAGCAGCCGGGTCAAACCCGCCGGATGTCGTTTACACCGTTGTCGAAGTCCCCAAGGGCAGTCGCAATAAGTACCAGTACAGCAAAACCGCCGGAGTCATCAAACTTGACCGCGTGTTATACAGCCCGATGCACTACCCCGGCGATTATGGTTTTATCCCCCAAACCTACGGCGAAGATAACGACCCGCTGGATATTTTAGTGATGATGGAAGCCGCCACCTTTCCAGGTAGTTTGATTGAAGCGCGGCCTGTAGGGGTGCTGCGGCTGATTGATCGCGGGGAGCACGATGACAAAATACTGGCTGTTCCCGCTACCGATCCCGGGTATGCGGAGTATCTTGACCTCAAAGATCTGCCGGCCCATTATCCGAAAGCCGTTGAACATTTCTTCCTCACTTACAAGGAACTCCAGGAACTGAAAGTCCGCAGCGAGGGGTGGGGTGGAGCAGATGAAGCGCGGGCAGCGATTGTGCGGGCTATGCAGCGATACCGTGAGTTCTTTCCACCTCAACGAGCATAGACATTCAACGAAGAACGATCTAGCATGATGACAAGGCGGCAAATGGAAACCCTTTTGCTCATCGGTATCGGCGGTTTCATCGGCGCGAACGCACGTTACCTCATTTCAACATGGGTAGCCCAGCATTTTGGTGCTGGTTTTCCCTGGGGCACAATGCTGATCAACTTTACCGGCTCACTCTTGTTGGCAGTCTTCATTGCCTGGCTGACTACCCACACGACTATTGACCCCCGGGTGCGCCTGTTGATTGCCGTCGGTTTCTTTGGCGGATACACCACCTATTCCACCTTTGCGGTGGAGAGTATCACCCTGCTGCAAACAGGTAACTGGATTGGCGCATTTGGCAATATCTTTGGAACGAACCTGGTTTGCCTTCTGGGGGCACTTGTGGGTTTTGCCCTCGGCAGTCGGGTATAGAATTAGAGTAACAAAGGAGCATGTCAATGGCTACTCCCATTCGTGCCAGGCGGTTGATGATCTACCTGGGGGAGAGTGATTCCTGGCGGGGACATTCGCTCTATATAAGTATTCTGGAAACCCTGCGCAAAAGTGGTATCGCCGGGGCAACCGTCACCCGCGCCATCGCCGGATTTGGCGCGCACAGCCGCATTCGCACCCACACCATTGAAGTCCTCTCGGCGGACTTGCCCATTGTCATCGCGGTCGTGGATACGCCTGAAAACATTGAGAAGGCCCTCGCGCTGGTATCGCCGATGGTGCGAGAGGGGCTAATCACCACCGAAGAAGTGGAGATCATCAAATACACCCATCGGCATCTGCAACCCCTGCCTGCTGACCTGCCGGTTGCCGAAATCATGACCCGCCACATCACTACCGTATCACGTGATACAACGGCTCGACAGGTGGCTGAACTGCTCCTCGGCAAACTCTTTAAAGCCGTACCCGTTGTAGACGAAAAGCGGCAGGTAGTGGGCATCGTCACCGATGGGGATTTACTCCGTAATGCTCAGATGCCCGCTCGATTAGCCATCGGCGAACGGCTTGACATGGCTGATCTACAGGAGTTTCTCGCTCAGGTGAGTCGAAACAAAACTGTGGCTGACATCATGACCAGTCCCGTGATTACTGCCCAACATGATGAAGCACTCGGTCACGTGGTACAGCGCCTGCTGCAACATAATCTTAAACGAATGCCGGTCGTAGATGCTGATGGCAGATTAGTGGGTATGGTGAGCCGTCTGGACCTTCTGCGGGCGGTTGCTGGTCAGAAAGCAGGTGAACAGGAACACGCCCCATTGGTCCATCCAGGGAAAACAATCGGAGAGCTGATGACTACGCCCATTCCAGCAGTCACGATCAATGACGATCTGACCGACGTGCTGCAACAACTGCTCAAATCCGAGGCTAAACGAGTGATTGTGCTTGATGAGCAGCAGCATCCGGTAGGTATCATCACCGACGGTGATGTCGTCGCCCGTGTCAGTCCGGTTATCCGACGAAATGTTTTGCAAACCCTAACCGCTAAAGTGCTGGGTACCGATGTCAAACGCGGTGAAGCAACAGCGGGTGAGTTAATGTCGGAGAAAGTGCTGACCGCCCCTCCCGATACAGGCGTTGTTCAGGCGGTCGCACTGATGCTTCGAGAAGGTCGCAAGCGGCTTGTGGTCATAGACGAGAAAGGTCAGGCAATTGGCATCGTAGACCGGCAAACCCTTCTTGCTGCCAGTTTGAGTTTGTAGCCCGCGATGAAAAAAAACGGTTGGTTGGATACGCCCTACCCAAACCGGATCGGTATCGGTGCTCTAATCGCGTCTATATGCTTGTTGGCGGCCAGGTTGTGTTGACATTTGAGATAAATGGGCTAAGGTTGTCGGATGACAACCGTGAGATTGACTGATGAACAGTGGGAGAAGATTCAGGAATTTTTGCGTCAAGACCCAAATACCTATGTGGGAAACGAGGCTGAATGCCGCTGTTTCGTCGAAGCCGTAATGTGGATAAGTCGAAGTGGTGCTCAGTGGCGCTTGCTGCTCGCCGAGTATGGGAACAGGAACAGTGTCTACAAACGCTTTGCGCGCTGGTGTGACAAGGGGGTGTGGGAACGGATGCTTGAGTACTTTGCCGATGATCCCGACATGGAAAATGGCATAGTGGACAGCACGGTTGTGCGTGCCCATGCCTGTGCTGCCGGAGCCACAAAAAAAACGGTGGACAAGAGCAGCAGGCGCTGGGGCGTAGTCGCGGTGGCTTCAGCACCAAAATCCATGTGACGGTGGATGGGCTGGGCTATCCGTTGCGCCTGCACCTGACGACTGGGCAGCGCCACGACCTCATCCAGGCGCATGATTTGACCGTTGACCTGGCATTGATGCATGGCGCTATCGGGAACGGCATCTGATTGAGTGTTTTATCGGCAAAATCAAGCATTTTCGTCGGGTCTGCTCCCGTTTTGATAAACTCGCTCGTCGCTATCTCGGTTTCTTACAACTCACCAGCACCCTCATTTGGTTACGCTGAAATATCAACACAACCTAGCACTGCACGGGGATTTCAGCGTAATACTGGATAAAAATGAACAGACTCCTGGAGAAGTCTCAGGAGTCGTTCGTAGTTATTTCGGGGATGACGGGATTCGAACCCGCGATCTTTGCCTTGACAGGGCAATATGTTAGGCCGCTACACCACACCCCCTATTCAGTTGATGGTGGGCAGTATAACAGCCGCATCCAGGCGTGTCAATAGCGAACTTAGCGTTCGTATGGCACAATCGAAATTCCTCCGCTCCGTTCCAGCACGGCGTACTTGATTTGCTCCAGCCGCTCTAACCCTAACCGTTCGCGGGCCGAAGCTAAAACATCTTCCTCATCTACCCGCGCTTTCTCCATCCGATCTTTCAGCAGCCTGCCATTTTCCACAATCACCAGCGGTACGCTGTCAATCAGCTTATCCAGCCGTTTCGAACGCTGTTTGAGCAGAGAAATTACAATGTCCAGTCCAACCAGCGTCAGAATCAACAATGCTGCGTTCGTCAGAGAATAATCCTCCCCCAGCAGCGCCTGCTGTATCGTTTCGCTGATGATCAGCAGCAGCACAAAATCAAACGTTGTGGTCTGCGACAGTGCCCGTTTGCCGGATATACGAAAAACCAGCAGCAGGAATATGTAAATGATCAAACCTCGAATAATGCCGTCCATCACATCCTCACGGACCGATCGTTTCTACTACTGCTATGGATAGATAAACTGAGCTACTTTGAGCGCAGTCCCGCCCTCGACGCTAATCTGCCCTTGTATCAGGCCAGAAGTATCTGGTTGCAGATAAAACACAATCTCCGCCACATCCTTTTGGGAAACAATCTGGAAACTATAGATCAGATAGTCGCCTGCCAGTTGGGTTTTATACGGCTCAGGCACAATGCGCTGAATTTGAAACTGCTGGACGTAACCCCGCGCCAGCCACAGGTTCAGCTCACTACTATCTTTATGCTCCACCCGAACATAGAGGCGCGTTGGCCTGGAAAAGTGACCGAAGCGTTCATACTCGACTTCCAGACTGGCATCGTCCGTGTGAAGTACTGCCTGCGACAGCGGCCCCTGCCCTCCCAGAATACCCAGGCCAGCCGCCACGAGAACGAACAGCATCACCGCCCAGCTCACCCGCTGAAAGCGCCATTCCTGCTGTTGGAATCGTAAATCCTGCCCGATCTCCAGATCAACCACGCGCTGACGGGACATACCGCTTTGTGCCTCATCATCTATCGCTAACCGCTACTATAAGTGCGCTCGCGTAAGAGCGATATTGTATTGTTGGCTAATCAACACCCCCTTGACAGAACAATATTTTTAGTCTAACCTAAAAAGGTATAGCTAAACACACGACGTAATCGTTATACTCTACACCGGGAGCCACAATACCATGCAGCAACTCTACCGGCTTATCGTAAGCAGCCTGATCGCAGCCCTCCTGTTCGGGGCTGCTGGCCGTGCAGCCGCCCAGGACAGCACCCGCTTACGGATTGTCACCACGACGACCCAGGCCGCCGACCTCACAACCATCCTCGCCGGGGAACTGGCAGGAAATGAGATCATCATCACCCCGCTGATGGGCGCAGGGGTAGACCCGCATCTGTACCAACCAACCGAAGCCAATATCGCCGCGATGAGCCAGGCCGATCTCGTCATCTACAGCGGCCTGCATCTCGAAGGCCAGTTCGACACCGTGTTTGAAGCGTTGGGCGAACGTCGTATCCGTGTATATGCGCTGGCCGCGCCGGTCAAGGCAGCGGGTTATGTCATTGGTGGGTTTACTTTGTCGGCTGAACTGTCCAACGTAGATGACCCGCACTTCTGGTTTGACCCGCGTAACTGGCAGATGGCTGCCGAAGGACTGGCCGAAGTCCTCAGCGAAACCGACCCGGCACATGCCGATATTTTCACGGCTAACGCGCAGGCGTATATCAGCGATCTCGATCTGCTGTACGAGTGGGCAGCCGAAGCCATGTCTCAGGTCGCTGAAGGTCAGCGCGTGCTGGTCACATCACATGATGCGTTCCAGTACTTCGGCAGCGCCTTTGGCTGGCAGGTACGCGGCTTGCAGGGGATCAGCACGGAGGACGAAGCGGGAGTTGCTGACATACAGGCGATTGCTCGCTTCGTGATGGACAACCAGATTCCGGTTATGTTCGTTGAGAGCAGTGTCCCGCCCAACGCGATTCAGGCCGTCCAGGCCGCCATCAACGCCGGCGGCGTGCAGGTTGAGTTAGGTGAGCGCCAGCTTTTTTCGGACGCAATGGGCGAACCCGGCTCATTCGGCGGAACATACATCGGCATGATCGCGCAGAACGTCATCACGATTTTGCAGGCTTACGACATACCCATCCCGACCTGGCCCGACGGCCTCGAACCTGTCCCTCCGGCTGAACTGCTGGCGACCGGCGGCTAACCTTAACCTACAGGAGATAACACGATGGCAAGCAATGGTAAACACTCAACCGCCACCGCTCTGGCAATTAACGATCTGACCGTCGCCTATAACGGCAAACCCGCACTCTGGGATGTAGATTTAGAAGTCCCGGAGGGTGTGCTGATGGCCGTTGTCGGGCCGAATGGCGCGGGTAAAAGCACCCTGATAAAAGCAGCGCTCGACCTCATTCCCCGCGCAACCGGCGAGGTGCGTTTCTACGGCCAGCCTTACGTTAAGGCGCGACGGTGGGTTGGTTATGTGCCGCAGCGCAGCAGTGTGGATTGGGACTTTCCGACTTCCGTACTGGATGTCGTAATGATGGGATTGTACGGCCAGTTAGGCTGGTTTAAACGACCGGGTAAAAACGCGCGCGCCCTGGCAATGCAGGCATTGGAACAGGTCAGCCTGGCCGATCTGGCGCACCGGCAGATCAGCCAGCTCTCCGGCGGCCAGCAGCAGCGCACCTTTCTGGCGCGGGCACTGGTACAGGACGCGCAGTTATATTTCATGGATGAACCATTCGCCGCTGTAGACGCCGTGACGGAGCGCGCCATTGTCGGCCTGCTGCACGAACTTCGCGCGCGCGGCAAAACTGTAATCGTTGTCCACCATGATCTGCAAACCGTGCCGGAATACTTCGACTGGGTGACGCTGCTCAATGTTGAACGGATCGCCAGCGGCCCGACGGAACTCGTTTTCACCGAGACCAACCTGCAACGAACCTACGGTGGGCGCGTTTCAACCCTGGCCGCTGCACCTGAACCGCTGGCGGTGGCACTATGATCAAGCCGGAAAAACGTGCCGGGCTGCTGATCGGCGGGCTGACGCTGGTGCTGCTGATCGGCGTGCCGCTTGGCGCGCAGGTGTTCAACATCCAGTTGACCTATACGCTGGCGACCGTCGCCGTCGGCGGGGCGCTGCTGGGCGCTGTCAGCGGGGCGCTGGGCACCTTCGCCGTTCTGCGCCAGCAAAGCCTGATGGGCGACGCGCTCTCCCATGCGGCGCTGCCCGGCGTAGCCATTGCCTTCCTGATCGCCGGGCGCAGCCTCGGCTGGCTGCTGCTGGGCGCGGGCATCGCCAGTTGGCTGGCGGCGCATCTGGTAGCCGCCATCACCCGCACCACGCGCATCAAACAGGATGCCGCGATGGGCATGACACTCACGGCCTTCTTTGCGTTTGGCGTCGCGCTGCTGGCGTACATTCAGGGCCGGCCCGATGCCAGCCAGGCCGGGCTGGACAGGTTCATCTTCGGGCAGGCCGCCGCCATGATGCAGCAGGACGTTGTCCTGATTGCCATCGTCGGGCTGTTTGCCGGCGCCGCGCTGCTGCTGTTCTGGAAGGAATTTAAACTCATCACCTTCAACGCGGAATTTGCCCGCGCCAATGGCTACCCGGTGCGCGCGCTGGATATGGCGCTGTCCACATTGATCGTTGTAGCGATTGTGCTCGGCCTCCAACTGGCCGGCGTCATTCTGATGGTCGGTCTGCTGATCGCCCCGGCAGTAGCCGCGCGCCAGTGGACGCATCATCTCGGCCAGATGGTGGTGCTGGCGGCAGTTCTCGGTGCGGCCTCCGGCGCGACTGGAGCGGTGGTCAGCGCGCTGGATCAGGGTTTACCCACCGGGCCAATGATTATCGTCGCGGCCTCGGTGCTGGTCGCCATCTCGATCACCCTGGCCCCCGGTCGCGGTCTGATCTGGACGCTGCGCCAGCAGGCTCGTGACCGGCGGCGTTTTGTTACGGCTGCCCTGCGGGAGGATTAACCGGTATGTATGCCCTCGAACAACTTATCATTCATTTGCTGCTGAGCTTCGTACCGGCAGACCAGTTGAACGCCACCCTCAGCGATCCGCGCACCGTCGCCATTCTCATCGGCGCGCTGGTTTCCATCTCAACCGCCTGCCTGGGGGTATTCCTTCTACTGCGCAAGATGTCGCTCACGGGCGATGCCATCAGCCATACCGTCCTGCTGGGCATTGTTGTCGCG
The DNA here is from genome assembly GCA_029975765.1 of Aggregatilineales bacterium. Classification (GTDB taxonomy): domain Bacteria; phylum Chloroflexota; class Anaerolineae; order Aggregatilineales; family Phototrophicaceae; genus CFX2. The sequence goes on along the minus strand of JARKOK010000224.1, from coordinate 12,843 downwards.
TTCTTTGTGATGATCGGGCTGCTGGGCATGGAAGCTGACCTCAGTTCGCCCCTGCTGGTCATCGGTGCGGCGGCGGCGGGGGTGCTGACGGTCATGCTGACAGAACTGATTCAACGCTCCGGCCTTGTTAAAGAGGATGCCGCGCTGGGGCTGGTTTTCCCGCTGCTGTTTGCGATAGCCATTATCCTGATTTCGCGCTATGCCGACGATGTGCATCTGGACACCGACGCGGTGCTGGTGGGCGAAATCGGCGTCGCGTGGGCGAATACCAACAGTCACTGCCTGGACAACTGTGACGACGTGGTGATTACACCCGACGACGCTCGCGCGAAGATGGGCCGCCAGTGTATCAACTGCCAGTCCGGCGGCCTGAACCCGCGCGACCCCGCCGCCATCTTCGAGGAAGTCTGCGTCAACTGCGGCACCTATACCGCCGCCCAGGCCTGGCGCGAACGCCTGATTCCCGAATCGCCGCAGTTGATATTCTGGCCGCGCGCGCTGACGCTGATGGCGCTGGTAACGCTGCTCAACATCGGTTTTATCGTGCTGTTCTACAAGGAACTCAAACTCACCTCGTTTGACTCGTCGCTGGCTCACGCGCTGGGCTTTCGCCCCGCCCTGCTCAACTACGGGCTGATGACGCTGGTCAGCATTACCGCCGTCAGCGCGTTCGATGCGGTTGGTTCGGTGCTGGTGGTCGCCTTCTTCATTATCCCGGCAGCGACCGCCTACCTGCTGACCGACCGCCTGGCCGTGATGCTGCTGGTCAGTCCACTCTTTGGCACGCTGGCCGCGATCACCGGCTACGAACTGGCGCGCGGGCTGTTCCTGGGTATCCTGCCAGTGCGTGATGTGCTGGTCTTCCTCGACCGGACAGTTGGCCTGGGCGGTTACACCGAATGGAATACCTCCATCTCCGCCTCAATGGTGATGATGGCGTTCTTCTTTTTCGTCATCGCCTGGATCGCCTCCCCGCGTTATGGTCTGGTATCCGCCGCCCTGCGCCGCCGCGTCCAGCGCCAGCAGTTTATCCACCAGACGGTGCTGGGGCACATCTATCATCACCAGAATACCCCGGACGCCGCCAGCGAACTGGGACTGGAGCGGCTGCACGAGCATCTGGGCTGGACGCCAGCGCGCACACGGCTGATGGTAGCGCGGCTGCGGGCGCTGAACCTCGTGACCACTGAGGGTGACTGGCTGCGCCTGACCGCGCGCGGCGAGCGGCAGGTGCGCGATTTTATCCACCATCATTTGCGCGCCGGATGATGCGACTGCCGGGTGAGCCAGCTCATCCGGCATTTTGTGCTGGCCTGAAACCATAACCTTTTACGGAATTTACGTTATAATGGTGTGGTGACGACCGTTTTTAGCCGTCTGGTTATGGGAGTAGTAAGTTGTGAGTGATTCAGGTCAGATTCGCGTTATCATCGTTGATGACCACGAAATTGTACGCAACGGTCTGTCGGTTTTTCTTGAAACCTGCGAAGACCTGGAGTTGGTTGGCGAGGCTTCCAACGGTGCCGAAGCGGTGCAGTTGTGTGCCGAAGTTAACCCGGATGTCGTCGTCATGGATCTGGTTATGCCGGAAGTGGATGGCATCGAGGCTACCCGCATCATTCGCCGCAATCACCCGCAGACTCAGGTGGTGGCGCTGACCAGTTTCGAGAATGATGAACTGGTCCCCGCCGTATTAAAGGCCGGGGCGATCAGTTATCTGCTGAAAAATGTCTCGATTGACGAACTGGCCGAAGGCATCCGTAAAGCCCACCAGGGGCAAACCACCCTGTCGCCGGAAGCCACCCAGGCGCTGATTGAGTCGGTCTCGCGGCCAGCGCCCCAGTTCGATTTAAGCGACCGGGAACGCGAAGTGCTGGGCCTGATCGTGCGCGGTTACAACAACCGTGAAATCGGTGAACAGTTATACATCAGCCGCTCGACCGTTAAAAATCACGTCAGCAATATCTTCTCCAAACTGAACGTGGACAACCGCAGCGAAGCGGTTGCCCTGGCGTTACAGCATCGTCTGATCGAGTGACACACCCAACGGATGTTCCAGTGAGTCTGCCAGCAAAACCATCATGGTGGGCTTTCCCTTCAAATTTACAGACGCGCCTGATGCTGCTGGTCGTGTTTTTCTTCCTGCCGGCGCTGTTGTTAACGTGGTACACGCTGGGCCAGCAGAACCAGCTTGCCAACGAAAAAGCTAGGCAGGATGCCCTCCGTCTGGCCCAGCTTTCGGCGGCCAGTCAGGATCAGATGATCGTCGGCGGCCAGCAGCTTTTGATCGCGCTGGCGCAGATTGCTGCCGTCCGCGCGGGCAATACCGCCATCTGCGACCCCCTGTTTGCCCGGATGCACGAACAGTTCCCGGCGTATACCAATATCTTTATGGTAGACACAAACGGGGACACGATCTGCAGCGGCCTGCCGGTAGACCGTCCCTTCAATGTCCGTGACCGCGCCTGGTTCCAGCGCGCCATGCAGGTGCGAACGTTCAGCGTGGGCGATTTCGCCGTCGGCGCGTTCACCGGGCTGCCCGTTGTAACATTGTCTTATCCCATCTTTGAAGACAACCGGCTGATTTACCAGCTCGGCCTGAGCCTCGACCTGCGGCGGGTCGGCGACCAACTGGCGAATGCGCTCCTCCCCCGGAACACGACGATCACCGCGATTGACCGGCACGGCATTGTCCTGTACCGGTATCCCAACGATGAGAACGTTATTGGACAGCCGCACTGGAACAGCGCGTTCGTTCAAGCGATTTTTGACCAGCAGACCGGCACGCTGGAAGGTGTCGGGTATGATGGCATTGAGCGCCTGTATGGTTTTGTGCCGCTCGATACCGCCAATGGCAGCGCCTATATTATGGTCGGCATCTCGAAAGCCGTCGCGCTGGCCGAAGCCAATGCGCTGTTCCTTCAGAATATTCTGGTGTTAAGTGTTGTTGGTTTCATTTCGCTGGCAGTCGCTTTCATCGGCGCGCGGGTGATGGTGGTGCAGCCCACGCAGTTACTCGTCAACAGCAGCAACCGGCTGGCGGCGGGTGATCTGACGACGCGCATTGAACTGCGGCAGTTCGACCATACCCACGAACTCTACCAACTGGCGAGCGCCTTTAATCACATGGCCGAGGCGTTGCAGCGCCGCCAGGCGGATTTGCAGCAGTCCAACATGGAACTGGCGAACGAAATCATCGAACGTAAAAAGGTTGAACAGGCGTTGCAGCAGGCGCGCGATGGTCTGGAAGTTACCGTTCAGGAACGCACCGCCGAACTGGTGTTCCTGTCCGAAGCCAGTAAAACGCTGGCCTCAAATCTCGATTACACCGCCAGCCTCCAGCGTGTCGTCGAACTGGCCGTGCCATCGCTGGCCGACGGCTGCGCCATTACGCTGCTGGAGGACACGGCAACCGTTTCACTGTCAGCCGGCGAACGCACCCTTGTACCGGATGTTTTCGCCCAGCACATTCTGCAAACGGACGAGGCGCTGTGCGTCCCTGACCTGCAGGCGTGGCTGGCCGAGTACCAGATCACCGCCGCCGCGCCCACTGCCGCTGTCGGCGTGCCGATTAAGGTGCAGGGTCAGGTCGCGGGGGCGATCACCCTGGGCGCGGCCAGCCGCATCTACGATCCGACGAGCCTGGGGCTGCTGGAAGACCTCGCGCGGCGAATCGCCAGCGCGGTAGATAACGCGCGGCTCTACCAGCAGGTCCACGAACAGCGCGAGCATCTGCTGGTTACACTTGGCAGCATCGGTGACGGCGTGATCGCCACCGACGAGCAGGGCTGTATCACCTTCATGAACCCTATCGCGCAGGCGCTCACCGGTTGGGACGAAGCCGATGCCATCGGTCAGCCGCTCGCCGAGGTGTTCCAGATTACCCACGAAACCACCCACGAACCGGTTGAAAATCCGGCGCTGAAAGCTCTGGCTGAAGGCCGCATCATTGATCTAAGTAACCACACGATCCTCACGGCGCGTAACGGCATAAAACGTCCGATTGATGACAGCGGCGCACCCATCTGGGGCGCTGATCGCAGCATCCTCGGTTCCATCCTGGTCTTTCGGGACATTACCGAACGCCGGCAGCGCGAACTGGCCGAACGCGAGCAGCGCGTTTTAAGCGAAGCCCTGCGGGATACGGCGCTGATCCTGACCAGCACGCTGCATCTCTCCGAAGTGCTTGACCGGATTCTGGCGAATGTCGGCCAGGTGGTGCCGCACGACACTGCTGACGTGATGTTCATTGAAGATGGTGAGGCGCGCATTGTCCGCAGCCGGGGTTACTCTCAGTGGGGCATGACCCTCCAGGACGTGAAATTCGCTATCGCCGACACGTCCACCTTACGGCAGATGCTCGAAACGCAGCAGCCCATCCTGATCCCCGATGTACGCCAGTATGCCGCCTGGGTATCGCTCCCCCAGACCGAATTCATGCGTTCCTACATGGGCGTGCCGATCATTTTGCAGTCAGAGATTATCGGTTTCCTCAATCTGACCAGCACCACAGTGGATTATTTCACGCCCGTGCAGGCTGACCACCTGCAAGCCTTCGCGGCTCAGGCGGCCATCGCCATCCAGAACGCGCAGTTGTTTGAACAGGCGCAAACCCTGGCCGTTATGGAAGAACGCCAGCGTTTGGCCTATGACCTGCACGACGCCGTGAGCCAGATGTTATTTTCATCCAGCCTGCTGTCGGAATCGCTGCCACGCCTGTGGCGGCGTCGCCCGGAGCGGGTGGAGGCGCAGCTTGAGCAGCTTACCCGGCTCAACCGGGGCGCTCACGCCGAACTGCGCAACCTGCTGATGGAACTCAGCCCCAGCAACCTGCTGAAAACCAACATGACCGAGCTGCTGCGGCAGTTGGCGCTGGCGATCAGCGCGCGCACTAATCTCAAAATCAGCACCCAGGTACAGGGGCAGCACACCTTCCCGCCCGATGTCCACATGACACTCTACCGCATTACTCAGGAAGCCCTGAACAATACCGTTAAGCACGCGCGGGCCACCCAGGTGGACATTTCGCTCATCACGATGAACAACACAACGGTGCTGCGGGTAAAGGATAACGGGCGCGGTTTTGATGTCCAGCGCACGCCCAGTCGCTCGATGGGGCTGACGATCATGCGTGACCGGGCGCGGGCCATCGGCGCGGCGCTGGCAATCCACAGCGAAGCAGGCAGCGGTACGGAGATTGTCGTCACCTGGCTGAACGGCAGTTAAGACGTTTATGGCTCGACGTTACCCGCGCGGGCAGCCGTCCGCCGCGCTGGCCGCGCAGTTGTTACGGCAGCAGACAGGCCGCCATCATGCCCTGCTCACAGGCCGGGCGGCAGCCGGCATCTGGGCGGCGCTGCGGGTGATGGGCTGGCGGCAGCAGCCCATCGGCCTTCCGGCCAACACCTGTTACATCGTCTTATGGGCGGTGCTGCACAGTGGCAACATCCCCGTACTGCTGGATGTTGACCCGCAAACAGCGCATCTTTCGCCGGCGGCATTGGCCGCTGCCCCACCTCTGGCAGCCGTCATCCCGGCGCACCTGTATGGCCTGCCCGCGCCGCTGCGCGCGGTCAGTGAGTGGGCGCGCCGCCATCAGATCGTCGTGATCGAAGATGCGGCGCAGGCCATTGGCGCGCAGGTGGATGGGCAGCCTGCCGGGGCGTGGGGCGACCTCTCTGTTGTCAGTTTTGGTCAGGGCAAGATTATTGATAACGACCTGGGTGGCGCGGTGCTGACCGACGACTCCCGGCTGGCGGCTGAGATGACACATCTGCTGGCCGCCGCGCCGGAATGGAGTGACGATCACGCCAGTTGGACGGATGAATGGAATCAACTGTACTGGGCGCTGCACCAGTTCGAAGCGCAGAATCCGCGCCTCACGGCGCTGTACCCACCGCTGTTTGAGCTGTACCAGGCATTAATCGTCTACCGGCTGCCGCCGGTCTGCTGGACATCCCTGCCTGACAGCCTGCGTGACCTTCCCGCAAATCTGCAAACCCGTGCTCAGACTGCCGCGCTGTATGATGACCGCCTGTTGAATCTGCCGGTATCCACCCTGCCGCGTCCGGCGGGATCCGCCCTCTGGCGTTACCCGCTGCTCACCCCACGCCGGGACGAACTGCTGCGCCATTTGTGGCAGGCTGGCTTTCACGAAGTAACCCGCTGGTATCCCTCACTGCGGCCCATGCTGTCGGCGCTGCGGCCCGATCTGATCATCCCTCCGACCCCAGCCGCCGACCGGTTGAGCCAGGAAATCATCAATCTGCCTGTCACCATCAGCCAGGATAAGGCGGTGCAGCTCGCCAACACCATCTGGCAGTTTTTCGACCGGCAGGTCTAAGCTACGTTCCCGGAAGACATCAACGAAAAACGTATATCCGCAGGGACACAGAGTGCCCGAAAAACATCCGCCAGCCCGCTCACACCAGCCGCATAAGTCTACCGGGAAATACTGTACGACAGGCTGGTTTTTGTCACCTGTCCGGCCAACTGCTGGTAATACTCCAGCATTTCGGTCATTTCTTCATCAATGGTTTTCACCGGCGGGATACCTTTTTGCAGCCGTCCCAGCAATTCGGGTTCCCGCACCAGCCGTTCCAGTTGGGCGCGTAAGTCCGCCGCGTTATTCAGTTCAAACAGCAGGCCGCTTTGTTCATGTTTCACCAGTTCCGACATCCCACCCAGATCGGTAGCGATGACCGGTATCCCCATGCCATAAGCTTCAAGAATCGCGTTTGGGCTGTTTTCGTGCCAGCGTGACGGCAGCACGACCGCATCCATTTCCGCCAGCACTTCCCACACCTTGGCACCAAAATACGGGCCGTTCCACCGGATGGCCGGATAGTTGGCCGTGCGCTGCTTGAGCGATTGTACGTACTCCGGCACCTGGGTTTCGTTACCCCACAGATCGAGCGTTACCTTTTCGCCGCTGTCCAGCAGTCCTTTAACCGCTTCAATCAGCAGATCAACACCTTTATGGGGTTTGATCTGGCCGGTGTATCCCAGCCGCAGCCGTCCACCCGGACGCGACTGCCGGAGCGGCCTGTTTTCCGGCAGCGGCAAACCCTGACGGATAAACCGGTAGCGGGTCGTATCAAATCCATAGGCGGCGAACTTATCCATCAGATACTGCGATGGGCAGATGACGAGATCAACCGCGTTCAGCGCCGCGCGCAGCACTTCCTCGCGCCGCCGCACCGCTTCATGCATCGAGCGGGTCACTGGCGTGTGGTGGAGGATTGACCATGCCAGATCCATCAGCCGGGGCGCGATCTCTGCCGGCAGCCGGTAGCGGCGTTTATATTGCATCAGACAGCGTGTGCATTTTTCATGACTGTCCGGGCCATCGCATAATTGGTTCGTACCTTGCAGCAGGTTCAACCGGGCGCACAGAAACCAGTATTCGGTCAGTGTGATGACGACCGGGATACCCGCTGCGCGCACCGCCTCCACCGCCTGCCCGCCCAGCAGGTAACCGCTGACGATATGCACCAGATCGAACCGCTGTGCAGCCAATACCTGCCGCAGCGCCTCGCCGATTGGTGGATAGTCGTACAGGTTACGAAACGAGTCCCCGCCCTCATGCACATTATAAAAAAGACGGTGAACACGCATCCCGTCCTGCTCGTGGGTTTCAATCCGAAAACCCGGCTCGTCCAGTTTTTCGATGGCAAAGACTTCGACCTGATGATGGTGTGCCACTAACCACTGAGCCATGCGCTCAGCGCGGCGTTCAGCACCGACAGAATGGGTTGGAGGAAACCCATGCACTGCAATTAATATCCGCATGGCACAACCTTCATCTTTCACCTGTATGGATTGTCATTCCGTTGTTTACCTGATTGTATGCACGATGAAACCTCATTACAACAAGTTTTTATTAATTTTTTATATGAACATACACGGCTGTTTATCCACACGCGCTTCACAGGTGTTGTTGCAGCCTCAGCCGTCTCAGGTAATGACAGTTATAAGAATCGGAAAATTATCGCCGTGCCAGCCGGCGGAATGCGTGGGCGAACAGCGCGCGTTCCTCTATCGTAAAGGCGCGCAGCAGCCAGATCAGCGCCAGATAACTGACTCCCGCAGCCGCCAGCACCAGCAGTATATTGGCATCTGCCAGCACGAAAATAACCACACCGGTCAGCGCCGCCGCCGCCCCCAGGCGAACCAGGCGTTTGAAACCCAGCCCGGCCCCAAAGGTGCGCCGGAACAGCAGATAGAACTGCGCGGCACCTACCGCGTCCGTCAGGACCGTTGCGAAGGCTGCCCCAATAACACCGAAACGGGGAATAAGAATGAGATTGACAGCGACGTTTAAAACCGCCAGACTGCCGTAAATACGGGCCGCGCCCTGCTCCCGCTTGATGGACGTGGTCATGTTGCCACAGAACGATGTATACATCAGGAACGGCAGATCCCAGATGATCACCATAAACACCACTGCTGCCGGGGCATTTTCCGGTCCGTAAAGTAAAACAATGATCGAATGGGCGAGCAGCATCCCGCCCACCGCTATCGGCAGTCCCAGAAAAGCCAGCATCTTCACCGAGCGATAATACCAGGGGCGAATGCGTTCCGGGTTAGCGGCATGTTCACGCGCCAGCGTCGGCAGTATCGCCATGTTAAACGCGCGTGTCAGGGTCATGAAGGTCAGCGTCAACCCGTAGGCCACATTGTACCAGCCCACCTGCTCATCACTGACATAGCTGCTCAGAAAAATCGTATCTACCCGGAAAGAGAACGAGAGCGCCAGCTGGATGAAACCAAACGGCAGCCCGGCCAGCAGAATAGCTCGCCACTGCGGCAGATGAAGCTGAAACGGCGGCGGGCTTAACCGGTTGCGCCGAACATACCAAATGCTCAGGCCAATCAGCACCGGAAAACTCAGGAAAGAAGCCACCACCAGCCAGATAAACCCCAGGCCAGCGAACAGAAACAGGACGCCGGCGGCAATCGTGATGATCTGGCCGATAATTTCAAGCGAGGCGGTAAACCCCAGCCGTTCGTTGCCAAACGCAATACTTTGCAGCGGCGCCAGGATCGCGGCGAACACATAGGTCAGCGTGTATAAACCAACCGCAATCACAATCTCCGTTGAATATCCGTTTAAGATCGCGCCGCCGGTTGTCACTACCGACGCAAAAACCGCCAGCAGCAGCCGCAGGCTGACAATATCCCAGAAGAATTCACTTGACCGGTTATGATCGCGGGCGATTTCCCGCGCGAAATACTGGTTGATGCCCAGATCGCCTAACACGGAAAACAATCCGGCCCAGGCTAACACAATCGAATACTGGCCGAATTCCTCGCCCCCCAGCACGCGCACCACCAGGACGTGGAAAATGAAACTTACCAGGCGCAGGCTGATCTGCCCGGCCAGACTGAAAGCGGTATTACGCGCGATAATCCGGGCAGCACTCCGCTGCTCTGAATGCTGCGGCTCATTCATGTTGTGATCCCGTTGTGAAATACTCCCACTGCGGCTCGTTACCCATCTATCGTAAACGTTTCAACCTAACCTATTCCTAACTTGCCGGCAAAATCTGCCGGTCGCGCAGCAGTTGGGTGATCGCCGCCTGCACCGCTTCAATCGAATGCACGCTCCCGTCCCCGGTCTCCAGCTCAAGCGCGACCCAGTTCGGCAGCGACGCCGCCAGGCGTTCATACTGGTCAAAACTGGCGCGCACCAGCCGGGTGTTCGATTCTTCAATATCGGCTTTACCCTTCAGATACGCCTGCTCGCTGCGCTGGCGCAGATGGCGAAACGTGACTTCCGGCCTGGCGCGCAGGTAGATCGTTAAATCTGGCTGCGGCTGGTGAAACACCTCGTACTCCATCGTCTGCACCCAGGTGTTAAATACCTCGCGGTCAGCGTCATTGTCAAACTTTGACGCCTGCACGGCCAGATTCGAAGACACCCAGCGATCAGCGATCACGATTTCACCGGCGGCCAGCGCCGCGCGGATATCATCCCGCACCAGCAGCCGGTCATTGGCAAACACCATCGCCACCAAATAAGGGCTGGTATTCTCCACGCTGCCATGTTCGCCGCGCAAAAACGCCGCTGCAAGCTGCCCGAAGAACGACTCGTAGCGGGGAAAGCAGTACAACCGGTGAGAAACAGCGCGCCGGGTTAAATACTGGTCAAGCAGCCGCGCCTGCGTGGTTTTCCCCAGGCCGTTGTTACCTTCCAGAACAATGAATTGACCGCCTTGCTGCATGATGTCTCGCTTTATTGGCATTTCCGATCAGGCTGTACTATACTTCCCCTGTCCGGCGGGGAGCAAGCCCCAGCCGCCTTTACGTTTCTGACCGGCATCTGTCATGAACCCACCTGATACCCATGCCAACGATTAAGGATGTAGCCCGCGAGGCCGGCGTTTCGATTGCGACGGTTTCTTATGTTCTGAACAATAAGGATGCGTTTGTCAGCGCCGAAACCCGCCGTCAGGTGCTGGAAACCATTGAACGCATCGGCTATACCCCGAACTCGACCGCGCGGAATCTCAAAGCCAATCGTACCCGCCTGATCGGTTACGCCTGGCATGAAGTGCCGTATAATCAGGTGAATCCTGTCCTGGATCGTTTTACCTATTATCTGGCACACGCCGCCGAGGCCGCCGGTTATCACGTCCTCACGTTCACGCACCCCGTGACGGATCCGCTGCCGGCCTATCAGGAACTCATCAACACTCAGCGAGTGGATGCTTTTGTGCTGGCCGGCACCACCGCCGATGACCCGCGCATCCGGTTTTTGCTTGATGAAAATTTCCCGTTCGTCAGTTTTGGCCGCAGCAATCCTGACTGGGACTTTCACTGGGTGGATACCGATGCCCTGGAAGGTGTGTACGAGGCAACCCAATATCTGATCCGTTTAGGTCACACCCGGATTGCGATGGCCGCCTGGCCGGAACAGTCGGTCAGCGGCAATTTTCGCCTGGCCGGTTATCTGAAAGCCATGCAGCAGGCGGGTCTGCCCGTTCCACCCCACTATATCATTCGTGGTGAACACAGCGAACAGGCCGGACGCGAGGCGCTGGCACAGTGGTGCCAACTGCCGCGCCGCCAGTGGCCGACCGCCATTATCGCGGTCAGCGATCTGGTAGCCATCGGCATCATGAACGAAGCCGAACGGCATGGGCTGGTCGTCGGCAGAGATGTGTCCGTTACCGGCTTCGATGACGCCCCGATGACCCAGTACCTCCGCCCGGCGCTGACGACCATTCAGCAGCCGATTGTGGACATCACCCAGGCCTTAATCGAGATGCTGGAAATCGTACTGCGGAAAGAGGATACCTCACCGCAGCATCTGCTCGTGCCCACGCGGCTTATCCAGCGCGCGTCCTGCGGTCGGCCAGCGCCGTCAGCCGGTCAAGCAGGTCGCTGACGGTAAGCGCCGCCAGCCCCGGCACAACCAGATGCGCGTGGTGGATATTGGACGCCCCCACCCCGACTGACCAGAATCCTCCGGCCAGTGCCGCGTCAATGCCGGCTTCCGCGTCCTCGAACACGACAGCCTCGTAAGGGGGGACATCCAATCGCCCCGCCGTCCACAGGAACAGATCAGGTGCGGGTTTGGTGTTCACCACGCTGTAGCCATCCCCCACTGCGTCAAAGTAGTGGCGGATGTTCAGCTTTTCCAGCGCGTCGCCGGCGTTTTTGCTGGCCGAACCAATGCCCAACCGGATACCGGCAGCCCGCGCTTCCTCTAGAAACGTGTCTACACCGGGCAGCAGATCAGCCGGTGTCATACGCTGCAAGTAATCCCGGTAGTAGATATTCTTGCGTTCCATGTAAGCCTGCGCGGTGGCTTCATCTATTGTTTTCCCCTTGAGCATCCGGTTTAGGCTCTCACGGCGGGAAACCCCTCGCAGCGCCTCATTATCGGCGCGGTTGAACGGCAGCCCTTCTTCATCGGCTAACCGCTGCCACGCCAGATAATGAAATTCCGCCGTATCGGTAATCACGCCGTCGAGGTCAAAAATAAACCCGCGAATCTGCATTGTCGCGCTGCTCCTCATTCCCATTCCGAACCCGATGCTGTTTCCTCACCGGCTGGCGCTCGTCGCTGCCGGAGGCCGGCGCTTTCCAGCCGGTCGAATACCGCGCTGGTAGCAATCACCGCCAGCGCGCTGCCACTGATCAGGACCCATGCCGCCATCAACACCGTGCTGAGGACAGCGATTAACACCCCGCAGCCCAGCACCACCAGCGTAAACGCCGGGTTGAGATAGATCATCACCAGCGCGTTCCGCAGCGCGCCGCGCAGCGTGGGTTGGGGCATCTCGTAGTACAGCGGCCACAGGTACAGTTGCAGCGCGAACCACACCGCCAGCGCCAGCAGCCATACGGCGCGCGCGAAGTCAATCGCCAGCCCGGTCTGATCCGCGTAGCTGGCGAGATTCGTCACGTTGACGACGATCACTATCACATTCAGGGCGAACAACACCAGACCGCGCCTCAGATTCTGGCGAAATCCCTGCCAGAACAGGGCGATGTCCACCGTCGGCTGGGTATAGGCGGCGTGGCTCACCTTCACCAGCCCCGCCCAGGCAGCGGGCGCTGTGACCAGCGGCAGCGTCAGCAGCACCCACAATATGTTGACCCAGATATAGACGTAGCCGCGCTGGTTGAGATGGCGCAGGCCGCGTCCGACCGCTCGAAACCCGCTGATCATTTTACTGTCCGGCCAGCCCCGAATAGTTCACGCCCTCAACGAAATACCGTTGCAGCGCGAAGAAGATGATCGCCATCGGCACGGTCGTCAGCACCGAACCGGCCAGAAAAGCGTGCCAGCGCAGCGTTTCGCCATAGGCGCCGCGCAGCAGCGCCAGACCC
>JARKOK010000223.1 GCA_029975765.1 Aggregatilineales bacterium | reverse complement strand
CACCTTCTTGTCAGCGAAGCCTTCCAGTTCCAGCAGGGGTTCGCGCTGCAAATAGAAGATGTCGGCCTCATCACGGATAAAACCTTTGTCCATCAGTGTCTTGACCGTCTGCGGCCCCATCCCTTCAATATCCAGCGCGCCACGTGAGACAAAGAATTCGATGCTGCGGTACAGCCGTTCCGGGCACTGGGGATTCGGGCAGTACAGGTCAACCATGCCTTCGGGCTGCACCAGCCGGTCACCGGAGTAGGGGCAGACTTCCGGCGGCGCGATGGGGGTTTCCGTGCCGTCACGTATCCCCAGCACTGGCCCGACCACATAGGGGATGACCTCGCCGGAGCGTTTGACAATGACGGTATCCCCCACACGAATGTCAAGTTTGGCAACCTGATCGAAATTATGCAGGCTGGCATTGCTGACCGTCACGCCGCCGATGAACACCGGTTCGAGCTTCGCGCCCGGTGTCACCTTGCCGGTGCGTCCAACAGTGACCACAACATCCAGCAGGCGGGTCGTCATTTCCTCCGACGGGAACTTGTAGGCAATCGCGCCGCGCGGGTCTTTTCCCACAAACCCCAGTTCGTCAGCCAGCCGCAGATCATTGAGTTTCAGCACCACGCCGTCAATCTCGAAATCCAGATGGTTTTTGCGGGATTCCCATGTGGGTAACTGCTGGATAATGTCGGATAAGGTGGGATAATATCCCACACCGGGCGCGACCGGGAAACCAAAATCCCGCAGCGCGTTCAGAATATCCCACTGTTTATCCCACTTCGCGCCGGTCACACTGACCACGCCATAAACGTAACACGTTAACGGTCGGGAAGCGGTGATGCGGGAGTCTTTCTGCTTGAGCGTGCCGGACGCGGTATTGCGGGCGTTGACAAAGCGCGGCAGGCCGAGTTCATCCTGTTTCCGGTTAACTCGCTCAAAATCCTTTTTGAGATACATTACTTCGCCGCGCACCGTCAGGCGTTCCGGGGCAGGCGGGCCATCGCGGTTGACTGGAATCCGCAGCGGCAGATTACGCACCGTGCGGACGTTGGCCGTTACATCGTCGCCCAGTTCGCCGTTGCCGCGCGTGGCGGCCTGCACCAGATAACCATGTTCGTAGGTAATGACGATGGTCAGCCCGTCAAGTTTTGGCTCCAGCGTGTAATCCGGTTTTGTACCGGCGGGCAGCAGTCGCAGGTTGCGTTCTTCCCAGGCGCGCAGGTCGTCCTCGCTGAAGGCGTTGCTCAGGCTGAGTATAGGCGCGGGATGGCGAACCTTCGGGAAATCTTCCGACAGGTCACTGCCGGCGCGCTGTGTGGGCGAGTCCGGCGTGATGAGTTCGGGGTGTTCGGCTTCGATCTGCTGTAATTCACGATACAGTAAATCGTATTCGGCATCGGTGACAATCGGCTGCCCCAGCACATAATAACGATAACTGTGGAAGTTGAGTTGGTCGCGCAGTTCGGCGGCGCGGTCTGCCGGGTCGGTCATATACCTCTCATCCTAAGTTAAGCCATTTGAGAAGGCGGCGCCGGTAGGGGTGGTTTTATAATCCCACCTTTACCAACACGATAATGGTTTAGGGAGTTACCACTGCGATCAAGTCGTTGGTGCCATCGTTTTCGGCAGCCCAACCGGTGATGGTGCTGTCGGCGCTGCGAAGCTGCCACCACGTCAGGTCGTTGGCTATCTGTGGGCCGCCGATGACAGAAAACTGCTGGCCGGTGCGCCCCACCGTCACGACCGCATTCCCCATGCCCGGCGCGTTACGAATGTTGGCGCCGCCGTCGCTGACGATGGCGACTATGCTGCCGACCTGAATCTGTGGCGCAGGCGATGGAGTAGGCGTGAAGACAATCGGTTCAAGTGTTGGGCCAGCCAGCGCGAAGGCGGGAATCGTACCCTGAAAACCGGGACCAAAGCCTTCCGGCAGCGTGGGTGAAACCAGCAGCACCGGCAGCGTTTCCTGACCGGGCAGTGTGGGCGCGGCGGTGATAATTACAAAGCGCGGCGCGCCGGCATCCGGTGTTTGCCGTCCGCCCAGGCTTAGTACCAGCAGCACAAAACAGGTGACTGTGCCAGCAACCAGGAGCAGCATAAACCCGATAGACCACAACGGCAGATAAAAGCCGCTGTCGGCTTTGGCGCGTTTCGGCTGGGCCGGTCGCCGCTGACCGCGTTTGGGTTTCTCGCCGGTATGCGCCATCGGCTGCGGCGCTGTTGGCACAGGGCGCTGCGGGGTCGAAGGCATCATTCCCGGCGGCGGAACAACTGTTGGCATGGCGCGGGTGCGCTCGTGCGGCTGCTGGTGGCGGGTGGGTTCGGCCTCCGGCAGTTCCGGCGCATCCAATGGCGGATTCGGTTTTGTGTCCGGGCTGTCATCCGGCAGGGGTTGATCGGGCATAACTTACTTTCCCCGGTTTTGCACCCAGTTCAGGAAGCGTTCCAGCGGCCAGGTATTCAGCACAGAGTCGGCTGTGACCCAACCGCGTCGGGCGGTTAACACCCCAAAGTATAACAAATCCAGGTTCTCCGCGCTGTGGGCGTCGGTATCAATCGCCAGTGGAATCCCCATCTCAACCGCGCGGCGGGCATAACCCGCTTCCAGATCGAGGCGGCGCGGGTTAGCATTGATTTCCAGCGCAATCCCACTCTGTTTAGCTGCCGCGAACACGGCGTCCATGTCGAGATCGGCGGGTTCGCGGTCGGGGATGTACTGGCCGCGTGGATGGCCGATCAAATCTACATGCGGATTGTTAATCGCGTTCAGCAGGCGCCTGGTGACAATGGCGCGTTCCTGGCGCAGGCCAAAGTGAAGTGACGCGATGACAAAATCCAGCTTCGCCAGCACCTCGTCAGGATAATCCAGCGTGCCGTCGGTGCGGATGTCCATCTCGACGCCGTGAAACACGCGGAAATCCGGCCCCATCTCGGCGTCCACGCGGCGCACTTCGTCCTGCTGCTGCAAGATGCGCTCCACCGACAGGCCGTTGGCGATGGTCGAATAAGCCGAATGGTCGGTGATGACAATGAACTGCCGACCGCGCGCCTTCGCCGCTTCGGCCATCTCGCGGATGCTGAGTTTGCCGTCGCTCCAGGTGGTGTGCATGTGTAAATCGGCGTACATGTCTTCCAGCGTCAGCAGCTTGGGCAGGCGATGCTGCATCGCGGCTTCGATCTCGCCCGCATTTTCGCGCAGTTCCGGCGGGATGTATTGCAGGCCGAGCATGGCGTAGACTTCTTCTTCCGTCGCGCACAGTGTTTCAGGCGCGCCCTCAATCAGATTGCCATTTTTGTCTGATGGGCGGAAGGCATGTTCGTTCAGGCTGTAACCTTTTGTCAGCGCGATTTCCCGCAGCTTGATATTATGCGCCTGGCTGCCCGTAAAATAGTTGAGCGCCGTGCCCCAGCGCGCCGGTTCCAGCACGCGCAAATCCACCTGTAAGCCGTTGTGCAGTTCAACCGAGCTTTTGGTCGGGCCATGACCCAATACACGTGCGACGGATGGCATGGTTACAAACGCATCCATGATCGGCGCGGCCTCGTGGCTGGCGACCAGCAAATCCACATCGCCAATCGTGGGGCGGGCGCGGCGAATGCTGCCGGCGATGGCGCCCTTGAGCGCGCCGGGCTGCTCCATCACGAAATCGAGGATGTGCTGCGCCTGCGGTTGGGCGAAACCCAACGGCTGGCGGTCGGTCTGCCGCGCT
>JARKOK010000221.1 GCA_029975765.1 Aggregatilineales bacterium | reverse complement strand
GCGCCGCCTGCCGCCGCTGGCGCAGACCTACAGCTACGGGCCGGGCAATCAGATCTGCCTCAGCCAGATGGGCATCAACACCTTCGTGCGCTCGTGGGTGCCGGGCGGGGAAATCATGGGCATGGTCGTGCGGCACGGCGAGGCCTTCACCCTCAGCGATTACCTGACGGTGTGGGACGACGATGTGCCGCTTTACCGCCCGACGGTACATTACGCCTACATGCCGTGTGACGCGGCGCTGGCCTCGCTGCACGAACTGAAGATGAACGGCTACGAACTGCAATACGACCAGCGCATCATGAACGATGAAATCATTGAGGGCAAGGATGAGTTAGGCGTGCTGCTGCTCGGCCACGATCTCAACGGCTGGTGGGTCGGGTCGCAGCTGACGATTCACGAAGCGCGAAAGCTGGTGCCGGGGCAGAACGCCACCACGCTGCAAGTCGCGGCTTCGGTGCTGGGCGCGCTGGACTGGATGATTCGTAACCCGCGTGAAGGGCTGAAAGTGCCGGATGATCTGCCCCACCGCGAGGTGCTGGCGGTAGCGAACCCATATCTCGGCCCGTGTCCCTCTGTCCAGACCGACTGGACGCCGCTGAAGAATCGGTTCGACCCGTTTGAGAACTGGGGAAAACCCACTCCCGGTGAGGACGATCTGTGGCAGTTTGAAACCTTCCTGGTACGCTGAGGGGTAATGCGCTTCTAGCCTGGATTTGCCCTCACCCCAAACCCCTCTCCCTCAGGGCGAGGGGCTTAAAGACGGATTTTCTATCTTTATCCCCTTCTCCGTGACGCGGAGTGGAAGGGGTGAGGGCTAAAGTTTGTAACAGCCTTTAGTACTGAGCCTAGACTCCTGCCAGAAAATCGCCGTACACCCGCTGGAATTCGTCCCAACGTTCATCATGCACCGGGTGGCCGCAGTCGGTAAAGACTTCCAGCCGGCCACGCGGTGCGCGTTCGACGAACCGCTGCCCGAAAGCCGCCGGATTCAACGTGTCGCGGTCGCCCAGCATCAGCAGCACCGGACAGGTGATGCGGTCGGCTGTCCCCAGGCTGACATCCCCACCCATGTCAATATAGGTCTGGAAGGCGCGAATCCAGCCCAGCACAAACGCGTTGGTGTCCGGGATGCCGTGCAGCGCCTTCTCTTCCAGCGTAATCCAGTCACCGGGGTACATGCTCTGCACGCGGGGACGAATGGAAGCGTCAAAGCTGCCCACCGCGCCGATAACGGCCACCGACTTAAATCGTTCCGGCTGCTGCCCGGCGGCGACCAGCGCCGTTTCGCCGCCGTCGGAATACCCCAGAATATGCGCCTGCTCCAGCCCGACCACGTCCATAAACGCCAGCACGTCATCAGCATCGCGGTGATAAAAACGCAGGGGGAAATCACGCGGCTTCGGCGTGGACTCACCGTAACCGCGCAGCGTCAGCCCGTACAGGTGGTAACGCGGTTCAAGCCAGTCCATCACCCGTGAGAAATGCAGCGCCGCCGTACCGAGCAAACCATGTACCAGCAGCAGAGGTTCACCCTGCCCGCGTTCCTCGTAAAACAGGCGCGCGCCGGTCGCTGTATCCGCAAATGGCATGTTGAATCCCCCTTATGCGCTGGGCGCGGTTTCCACCGCCTCGGCCTGTTTCTGGCCGGCTTTCATCACATCGCCGAGCGAGACACCCATCGCCATCATGCCGGCCACACCCAGGATTGCATACACGGCGATGTTCACGCCGTGCAGCAGGAAACCGGCGGACAGCACCCGCGCCAGCCCGACCGAGGTCGCGGTCAGCCCGGCAATATCACCGGCCCATCGTACCGCGCCCTGATACGGCCCCAGCGAGGCAACACTGACCGGAATAGCGATGCTGAACGACGCCAGCGTGAGCGACAGCGTTGCCATCAGCACGACATTTTCCCGGATGCCAATCGCCATCAGCAGGCAGCAGAATGTCACCAGCGACACCCCCCACGAGATCAGCGTCCATAAAATCGCGTGGCTGGCCGTGCGCCAGTGCGTCAGCGGTTGAATCCCATCCAGTACGTGGTCGAGC
>JARKOK010000213.1 GCA_029975765.1 Aggregatilineales bacterium | reverse complement strand
CGCGGCAATCGGCACACCGTTCAGATCGCCATAGGTATCCACCAGCGCCGATGATGAAGCCACCCATCCCAGGCTGCCCCCCGGCAGCACCACCTGGAACCACGCGCCATCCTCGCTGATGCCGGTTACGTCCAGCCGGTCGCCGCTGCT
Organism: Aggregatilineales bacterium; assembly: GCA_029975765.1. Lineage (GTDB taxonomy): Bacteria > Chloroflexota > Anaerolineae > Aggregatilineales > Phototrophicaceae > CFX2. The sequence goes on along the minus strand of JARKOK010000213.1, from coordinate 18,730 downwards.
CAGGACTGCCGCAATCGCATACTGCGACCCCGGCCCCAGCCGCAGGACGATGCCATCCCGCCGCATCTGCGCGACGGGTGTCGCGGGTGTGGGTGTGAGGGTTTCGGTAGGCGTGAACGTCGGCGTAGCGGTGGCCGTTGGCGTAGCAGTGGGGGTATCGGTGGCTGTCGGTGTGTACGTGGGTGTGTCGGTTGGTGTCTCGGTTGCGGTTGGACTGGCGGTGGGCGTGAAGGTCGGCGACGGAGTCTCCGTAGGCGTGAAGGTCAGCGTCGGTGTATCCGTCGGCAGCGGTGTAGGACTGGGAGTCGGGGTATCGGTATCCGGCGGCAGCAGCGCCAGCGCCGCCGCTGTGCCGGTCATCGCGGCGGCAGTCTCCTGCGCGGTTGTGTCTCCGCCGCGCCCGTTGAGCAGCGCCAGCGCGGCCACACCTAATACGGCTACCATCACGATCACCGCGCCCCAGATGAGCGCGCCCGGTCGCTTCCCGGCTGGCACAGGCGCGGCGGCGGGCGGTTCAGCGCCAGGAACACTGGCCTGTCCGGCGCGTGCCGGGGTGAAGGCTCCCGGCGCGGGGGTTACGGTGGGCGAGTCTTCCATCGGCGGCGGGGCCGGGCGCGGCTGGCGCGGCAGCGGCGTGACGAAAAAGCCGGTGGGCAGTGTCTCGCGTCCGGTCTGGCCGAGCGCCAGCGAAAACGCGCTGGCAAACTCGCGCGCGGTGGGGAAACGCTCGGTCGGGTTTTTCGCCATCGCCCGATCCAGCACATCCTTAACGGCGTCGTTCGCTTCCGCGCGCCAGGTCTGCGGCGGCGTGGGCGTTTCGTTCAGGTGTTTATGCATCAGCGCGTAGGGCGTGGGCGCTTCAAACGGCAGCCGCCCCGTCACCATCACGTAAGCCAGCACCCCCAGCGCGTACTGGTCGGTCGCCGGGGTGATGCTGTCACCGCGCCACTGTTCCGGCGCCATATAGGTGGGCGTGCCCATCGTCATGCCGGTGCCGGTCAGGGCGGTGGTCACATTCGCCAGTTTGGCGATACCGAAATCCACCAGGAACGGGCTGCCCTGGTCATCAAACATCACGTTGTTGGCCTTGATGTCGCGGTGAATCACACCTTTTGAGTGCGCGTAATCCAGCGCGCTCGCCAGCGCCCGCAGCACCTCGGCCACTTCGGCCAGCGACGGCAGGCCGTTGCCGGTTTGCAGGCGGTAGTTAATCCGCTCCGCCAGTGTGCCGCCGGTCAGCAGCCGCATGACGACATAGCTCAGGCCGTTGTCCGTGCCGTAATCGTAGACCGGCACGATGTGGGCATGTTCCAGCGTGGCGGAAATCTGTGCCTCGCGGGTGAAGCGTTCCTGATAACCGGGGTCAGCCGCCAGCATGGGCGTCAGAATCTTCACCGCGACTTCGCGCCGCAGGCTGGCCTGATACGCGCGGTACACCGCGCCCATGCCGCCTACTCCCAGCGCGTCACGCAGTTCATACTGTCCCAGCTTTTGCCCGGCCAGATGGCTGATGTTGGGTACGGCGGGCGGCGGCGCGGCGGACGGCGTATCCGGTGGGTTCTGCGGCCAGGTCGCGGTATTGACGATCAGCCCGGCCAGCGTGTCCAGCACCTGCGGCAGGCTGTCGTGCTGGCGGTCAAATGCCTGCAAGCCATCGTTGCCCAGCAGCGCGCGGACATGCGGCGTGGGCAGTTTGTCCACCGCGACGGCGGTGTAACTATCCTGAAATACCGGGATCATCGGTTTATTCAGCCGGTGCGCGGCCTCGATTTCCTGCCGGACGCGGTTCGAGTCAAACGTGGTGGCCGCCACCAGACACACAAATACATCCACCTGCTGGATCGCCTGGCGCGGCTGCGGCGGCAGCGTATCGTCCGCGTGGTAGTCGCTCTGGAAAATGTCCACCTGGCGCGCCCGCAGATCATCCATGATCCGCTGCGCGAGGCCGGCACTGGGTTCGTGCCGGTAGCTGAGATAAATGCTGGTCATTGGGCTGCCCGCTCCCCCGGCGGTTGGTATTTCTTCCAGTATAGACTAATCAGCCGTACAGGCCAAAAGCCCTAACCAAATTAATACGAAAGAAAGATGCCCGGGGGATAACAGCGCGAAAATCCGCTTGTTTGAAGAAGTCTAGTGTACCGCAGCCCCGGGTGCCGCGCTACTAACTGGGGGTATTTGCGGCTGAAATTGTGACACAATGGGATGATATGCAGGAGCCTGACGTACCCTGTCCACCTGGAGCAAAGGAGATACATCATGCGCTTTGGTCTGTCCTTACCCCCGTTTGGTGAGCATTACGGTGACATTCATTATCTGGCGCAGATGGCGCGCGAAGCCGAGGCCGCCGGCTGGGAGGGGTTCTTCATCTGGGATCATATGATCTTTGACCCCAGTTTCTACCCTATACCGGATACCTGGGTGGCACTGGCGGCCATCGCCATGCAGACCAGCCGCATCCGCCTGGGCGCGCTGGTGACGCCGCTGCCGCGCCGCCGCCCCTGGAAGCTCGCGCGGGAAACGGTGTCGGTAGATCGCCTGTCAAACGGGCGGCTGGTGGTTGGGGTTGGTCTGGGCGACCCGGTGCAGTGGGATTATGGTTTCTTCGGTGAGGAGCAGGACGCGAAAATACGCGCGCGCAAGCTGGATGAAGGGCTGGACATTCTGGCCGGTTTGTGGCGCGGCGAGCCGTTCCAGTACAGCGGCGAACATTATCATCTCGAACCGATGCGCTTCCGTCCGACGCCGGTGCAGCAGCCGCGCATTCCGGTCTGGGTGGGCGGCAACTGGGACAAACACGCGCCGCAGCGCCGCGCCGCGCGCTGGGATGGTTACATGCCGTTGAAGTGGGGCGGCGACCCCTTATCGCCGGCCCAGTGGCAGGACATCATGGCCTATATCCGCCAGCACCGCGCCAGCGACACACCATTTGACTGGGTGCATGGCGGCGTGACACCGGGCGATAATCCGGCGCAGGCAGCGGCCAGCGTGCGCCCCTATGCCGATGCGGGTGTAACCTGGTGGATTGAGTCGGTAGACCCCTGGCGCTTTGGCTGGCGGTGGGAAGACGAACTGACCGCCGAGTCTGCCCGGCGCATGGATGAGCGCATCCGGCAGGGGCCGCCGAAGGTGTAACCGGCGGGGATGATGGGGGCAAACAGGTTCCAGACACGACCGTTTGCCCTGAACGTTCCGCCAGTCGGCCCCGGCTGAAGTGCGCCCGCTGACCGGCGCGGAAACAAAAGCAGGGCGAACCATTAGGGTTCACCCTGCTGCGAAAAGTCTCGTTACCGGCCTTATCAGGCGTACATCCGCCGGGCGTAATGCTGGCGTTTTTCGTAAAAGCTCTGGAAGTTATTGTTGCTCGTCCACAGCAGGAACTGGTACAGGCTGTTCAACTGCTTGACCGTTTCAAACACTTCGTTCAGGATGGCCGACCGTTCCAGTTCGACCGCTTCCGGTTCGTACCAGCGCCCCACTCGCAGCCAGTCCTGTCCCTCGGCGAAGGTGTCCATCCACTCATCCAGGATTTTGCCCCGGCGCAGTTCACCGTTGGAGAGATGCATCTCGCACAAATCCAGCCCGTGCCAGAAACCGAAGCAGTAATCGGCGTCCATCTGCATCAGCAGGCGGCGAAAAGTGGCGCGGTGGTGCGGCAGTTCCAGCTTGCCGATGAAGTTCTGCTGATCCCACCAGGCATAGGGTGACAGAATCAGTTCGATGGCGAAAGCCTGGGGTGTCAGCCGCAGTTCGATGACCGGATGGCGGTAGGTGTCCAGCCCGCCCGGCTGCGTCATCTGTTCCTTGCCCATCAGCCGCTCGACCATCTCGGCCTGCTCCCGCGAGCGGAAGTAGGGCAGCACCAGCGTCGCGCTTTGTTCCAGCGCCGCCGCTGATTCCTGCGTGATGATGGATGATTTTTGCCAGCGGGGATGCAGATCAAGGTTGTGATTGCGAAGACGGGGATAAACCGCGTTGTGGAGTTCGAGCAGTTTGTTGTAAGCACCCTCAAAATCCACATTGGCCTGACCGTGACCAGCGATCAAAGCCTGATGCTCCTGAACCAGAAAGTACGACATGACGCCACCCTCACGAACAATTGATTTATAATGGAGATTATGCCCACATCATAACACTACATTTATCAAATTTGCAACATCTCTTTATGCTTTTTCGGAAAAAATTGATGTATTTAAAGCAAGTCTAAATAGGACACTGTCAGGTCTTGAAGTTCGCCTCTATCTTCCCGGCGCATCCGGTCTTTACCGCTGCCAGTTTCAGCATACACTGGCCGCCGGGTTGTTGAAACCGGTCGTTCATCGGTTCTTTGGGTAACAATTATCACCGTTTCGTTATGGTCTTAAGCCAACGGGGGGCGCTACAATAGAAATGGGAACGCGCCCTGTAAGCCCCTGAAGCTTAAGGCGCGGGTCAATCCGGGCGTTTTTTGAAAAGAGTTCCACCATTGAGAAAAGGATAATGGCGATGGCGATTACGAAACAGGATGCGCTGGCGTATCACAAAATGGGCCGCCCCGGCAAAATTGAAGTCACCCCGACCAAACCGCTGGCGACGCAGCGCGATCTCTCCCTGGCGTATTCACCCGGCGTGGCAGAAGCCGTGCTGGAAGTCGAGGCGGATCCCCTGTCTGCTTATGAACTGACGGCCAAATCGAATCTGGTGGCGGTGGTGTCGAACGGCACGGCGATTCTGGGGCTGGGCGACCGGGGGCCGCTGGCGTCGAAGCCGGTGATGGAAGGCAAGGGCGTGCTGTTCAAACGTTTTGCCGATGTGGATGTATTCGATATCGAGATTGACGCGCACACCGTCGAGGACATCATCTGCGCGGTGAAGGCGATTGCGCCGACGTTTGGCGGCATCAACCTGGAAGACATCAAAGCGCCGGAATGTTTTGAGGTGGAAGAACGGCTGAAAGCCATGCTGCCGATTCCGGTATTCCATGACGACCAGCATGGCACGGCGATTATCTCCGGCGCGGCGCTGCTGAACGCCTGCGAAATCACCGGCAGGAAGCTGGCTGATCTGAAGGTGGTGGTATCCGGCGCGGGCGCGAGCGCGATTGCGACGGCCAAATTTTACGTGCGGCTGGGCGTAAAGCACGACAACATCATCATGTGCGACTCGAAAGGTGTGATCTATAAAGGCCGCGACGGCGTGAACCAGTACAAAGCTGAATTCGCGGTCGAAACCGACGCGCGCACGCTGGAAGAAGCGATGGTCGGCGCGGATGTGTTCCTCGGCCTGTCGGTGGCCGGGGCGCTGAAACCGGAAGTCGTGAAAACGATGGCGAAAGACCCGATTATCTTCGCGCTGGCGAACCCCGACCCGGAGATCAAACCGGAGGATGCCTATGCCGTCCGCCCGGATGCCATCGTGGGCACGGGGCGCAGCGACTACGCCAACCAGATCAACAACGTGCTGGGATTCCCCTTCATTTTCCGGGGCGCGCTGGACGTATATGCCAGCACGATCAATGAGGAAATGAAGATGGCCGCTTCGAAGGCGCTGGCGCAGCTGGCGCATGAAGACGTGCCGGACAGCGTGCTGACCGCCTACGGCCAGAAGTCCATCAAATTCGGGCGCGAGTATTTAATTCCGAAGCCGCTCGACCCGCGTGTACTGCTGTGGGTATCGCCGGCGGTGGCGCAGGCGGCGATGGAGTCCGGCGTGGCGCGGCGGCAGCTTGATCTGAATGAATACCGCGATCAGCTCATCCGACGGCAGGGTTACGGGCGACAGCTTCGCAGCGCGATCATCAACAAAGCGAAAGCCGGCGGCAAACAGCGCATCGTCTTCCCGGAAGGCGACGACCCGAAGATTATCCGCGCCGCCGCGCAGGTGGAAGAAGAAGGCATCGGCACGCCGATTCTGCTGGGGCGCACGGCGGCGGTGCGCCAGATGATCGAAGAACTGGGGCTGCATTTCAGCCCGCAGATCATTGATCCGCTCGCGGACGATGTGTACCGTCCGCGTTACGAGCAAACGCTGTACGAACTGCGCCAGCGCAAGGGTCTCAACCGCACGCAGGCGCACAGTCTGATTGGCAGCCGCACCCACTTTGGGCTGATGATGTTGCAGGCCGGGGACGCGGACGCCTGCGTGAACGGCGTGACCCACGAATACCCGGACGTTATCCGCCCCGCGCTGCAACTGTTCCACACGCGCCCCGGCGCGAAACGCGCCAGCGGGGTGTATCTGGTGGTTGTCAAAGGGCGGGTGTACCTGTTCACCGACGCGACCGTCAATATTGACCCCAGCGCGGAAACGCTGGCCGAAATTGCCATCCTCGCGGCGGATTTTGCAAAATCGCTGGAGATTGAGCCGCGCGTGGCGATGCTGTCGTTCTCGAACTTTGGCAGCACGCCGCATCCCTCGGCGGACAAAGTGCGTGCCGCCGTTGGTCTGGTGCGCCAGAACCGCCCGGATATTCCGGTGGATGGTGAAATGCAGGCCGATACCGCCGTCGTCCCCGACCTGATCGAGCAGCGGTTCCCCTTCAGCCGGGTGAAGGATGCCAACGTGCTGGTCTTCCCTGATCTGGAAGCGGCCAATATCGCCTATAAACTGCTGGCGCGGCTGGGCGGCGCGGAAACGATTGGCCCGATTCTGCTGGGTATGGGCGCGCCGGTGCATGTGCTGCAAGCCGGTGATGATGTGGAGGCTATCGTGGCAATGGCCGCCGTCGCCGCGATGGACGCGCAGAGCCGGCGCAAATAAGTTCCACGTGGACCAGATGTAGAGGGGAGCGCCGGTGTGCGCTCCCCGGCAGGCGGCCACAGTGGACCATCCCTGCTTGGCCGTCAGAAGCCGTTTGAAAAGCCCTCACGCCACTTCTCTCAGGGGACATTCGCCCCCTTTGAGTCGCCCTCAGCCCTCAGGGCAAGGAGCTTAAGACCTGTATTTCCAATTAGCATTCGCCGGATGTCGCAGGGGCAGGTTTAGAAACCCACCCCTGCAAGGACATTCCCATCGGGCGCGGTCTTTTTCAGTTCTCCATTAGAGCCAGCCGCCACCGCGTGGTATGGTATATATGTGACCCGTAACAGAAAACGTGAGGCGTGATGAACGACGGCGATGTAATCCAGCGCGTTCGGGAGCAGTACGAGCGCATGAGCAAGAGCCAGCAGAAAGTCGCGGAATTTTTCATCACGAGCGAGGAGGCGCTGTATCTGCCGGCGGCGCGCATCGCCGAAATCCTGGAGGTGAGCCACTCGACGGTGGTACGCACGGCGCAGGCCATCGGCTTTGAGGGCTTTCCCGATTTGCAGGCGGCGCTCCAGGAACGGGTTTTTGGGCGGGCGACTTCAGCCGCGACCTATGAACTGGGGCGGCGCAAACTGGGCGAGGAGCAGCCACCGCCCAACGACCCCACGCTGCTGTTTCAACGGTTGATGCTGGCGGACGCCCGCAGCATCGAAAACCTCATCACGGCGATCCGCGCGGAGGATTTTACCGCCAGTGTTGACCGGCTGATTGCCGCGCGCGGGGTATATGTCATCGGCCTGCGCTCATCGGCGCCGATGGCGCGGTCGTTTGGCATGGCACTGCGCCAGATGCGCCCGAACTGTACGCTCCTCGAACCCGGCACCGGCGATCTGGTGGATCAAATCTTCGAGATGGATGAGCGCGACGTGGTGTTTGCGATCTGCTTCGGTCGGTATGCCACGATGACGCTGCGCTGTATGGACTTCGCCCGCCGTGTTGGCGCGCATGTGATCGCGGTGACGGATACGCCGCTGTCGCCCGCCGCGCGCCGCGCCACCGTCAGTTTCGTCGTCCGGGAAGGGGTATGGTTTCACGGCGCTTCAGCGGCGCTGTTGAGCCTGCTCAACGCCTTCATCTCCGCCATGCTCATACAGCAACCTGACCTCGCCAAACAACGGCTGGAGCGCATCGGCAACACCCTCAAGTATTTCGACGTGTTCGATTCGGCGGACGACGCCCCACCCCTGCGCGAAGATTAACCATTTCCGGCCTGTACCACTTAACCAGAGCGTTTCACCCAATTACGTCGGCGGTATCCGGGTGAAACGGATGGCCGCGCCCAGGCGCACGCAGTCCGGCGACTCGAAGGTCAGCAGGCCGACCGGGAATATAAAGCGTGTCGCATCCACCGCCTTCGCCGGGAGTTCGGCGTTCTGGAACAGCGGCGAACTGACGATCATCTGGTCGCCGTCCAGCCGGATAATCAGCTTCGTCAGCGGATTTTCGTAGGTGCCGGTGTACTGCTCCCATGAGCGCGGATTGGGTTGAAAATTGGGGTCGGTGTCCAGCCGTTCGAGCGACAGCAGGTAGCCGGACTCGATCAGGATATTCACGTATTCGGCGGCAGTTTCACCCTCCATCGTGAAACTGACCGGCATCGTTTTTCCGTCCGGCATCTGCGCCACATACAGATCAGGCCGGATGGCGTTCAGCGACAGCGTTTGCCCCTGCCACACCAGCGACAGCGTATCGCTCTCCCGCACGATGTCCGCCGCGCCGGAGTTCGCGCCAACATACGTCCCGACGTAACCCTCCCATAACGCCCGATTCGGTTCAATCGTTGGCAGCGCCGGGACTTCGGCGGGCAGGTCAAGCAGGCCGTCGAGGATGAAGTGTGTCAGTTCGCCTTCGTGCGGCCCCCACAGCGCCGCATTATTAGCGAGGATGATCACCGCCGTACCGGTTTCGGGAACCATTTCAAAGCTGCTGGCAAAGCTGCTGATACGCCCGCCATGCCCGACCAGCCGCACCCCCTTATAGTTGTACGATGAGAACGTCAGCCCGTAACCATCGTCGTTGATCGAGGGGAAGCGTACCTGCGGCGTATGCATCTCGGCCACGAGTTCCGGCGCGAGGATTGGCTGCCCGTCGAAGCTGCCGCCGCTGAGATGCATCATGGCAAAATTCGCCAGGTCCAGCACGGTGGACATCACGAAGCCCGACGGATAGTGCATCGTATTGTCGGCGTAGTGATGGTCAACCTCCAGATTGCCGTCCGCGTTCAGCGTATGGGACTGCGCCAGCGGATAGGTCATGGCAATCGTCGGGTCGAAGGTGGTACGTTTCATGTTAAGCGGGTCAAACACCAGTTCCTGCATCAACTGCGTGAACGGCTGGCCGCTGACCCGTTCCGCAATATAACCGGCGAGATTAATCCCCGGATTGCTGTAACTCCAGATTTTCCCCACCGGCGCGATCAGCGGATAGCCGGCGATGTCGCTGTAAACACCCTGCCGCAGCCCTGCCGCTTCGCGCGAGCCATAATGCTCCGCCGCGGTCGGCAGCGCCGCCATATGCGACAGCAGCTTACGGAGCGTGACGGCTTTCACCGCGCCGGGAACGCTCAGTTCCAGATCGGGCAGGATTTCGTCAATCGGTGTGTCCAGTTCCAGCGTCCCCGCCGCCACCAAACGCATGATCGCCGTCGTCGTGAGCGGCTTGGAGGTTGAGCCAATGCGGAAGATCGTGCCCGGCGTGACCGGCATCCCGCCGTCTTCGATGCTGGTCACACCGAAACCGCGCGCGTAAACCAGCTTATGATCGTGAACAATCGCCAGCGCCGCGCCGGGTACTCTAGCGGCCTGCATGGCGGACGTGACCCGGTTTTCCAGTTCAAACAGGTTGAGCATCATCACCTCATCATCTAAACATCAGGATCGCGCCTTCAGGAAGCCCGCTTGGGAGCGACAAACGTGCCGTTCGGCTGCGAAATCTTCGCTTCCGTGACCGCGCCGTTTTCCTGCGTGAATTCGATGCTGAAACCGGGCAGGTTCTTCAGGTTGAAGGTTGTACCCTGATACGGTTCCAGCACCACGTCGCCCTGTCCCGGCACGCTCACCAGCAGCGAATCCTCACCGCGCAGCGTGACCGTGACGGTCATGCCCATCAGTTCGTATTCCCCGACGAACTGTTCCAGGAACGCCTTGTTTTTCAGGCTGGCGTCGGCCATGCGCGTGAACATGATGGGCGGGGCCATCGGCTCTAACTGCACCGATACCTTCTCGACATTACCCTTCAGATCGAGATGGTATTGCAGCTTGTAGTCCTGGTCGAAGTTCTCATTTTTCGCTTCAAAAATATCATAATGGTAGTGCTCGACGGCCATGTCGAGGCGGTTGTAGGTCGCGGTCAGTTTACCGTCATCTTCCCTGACAGACAGCACACCGTAACCGGGGTTCTCAAAATCGCCGGCATAATCCGCCAGCGGGTGCGAGGGGTGCGTATCCGGCCTGCGGTCGCTGGCGCTCTGTTCGCGCGCCTGTTTCGCCTGCTCTTTTACCTTGTCTACGAAACCCTTCATGTGGCCGTGCCAGTCGCGCGGTTCCACCCCCATCAGCAGTTCGTAGATATAAAAACTCACGACTTCGGTTAAGAAGTTGCCGTTGAGATTGGTCAGCGTAACGACGCCGATGTTGTGCGATGGCATAAACGATACCAGCGCGGAGAAGCCGTCAATATTGCCGCCATGCTGGATCAGGGTTTCGCCGTGAAAAGTATGCAGGAACCAGCCGAGCGCGTAACTCACCCGGTCGCTGCCAAACAGTTCACTCCACAGCGGGTCGTCAATCACCATCTGCGGGCTGTGCAGGTGGCGCATGTTAGCCTCGGAGATGATCTGCCGGTCGCCCAACTTGCCTTTCGCCAACTGCAATCTGACCCACTGCGCCATCTCGCTGACGCTGGCGTTAATCGAACCGGCGGGGCCGACCTCCGTGATGTTGCGGAAGTCTATCTTCAGAACCTCGTCGTCCTTCTCCTTGTACGGCAGGGCAAAATCCGGCAACTGCTGCGACTCGTCTACCGAGAAGTTGGCCGTTTTCATGCCCAACGGCTCAAAAATGCGCGTCCGCACCACCTCTTCCCAACTCGTCCCGGCGGCTTTACCTGCCAGATAACCCGCCGTCATGTACATCAGGTTCTGATACTGCCAGTAGGCGCGGAAGTCGCGGTTCGGCTCCAGATAGCGCAGCCGGTCAATCATCTGCTCACGGGTGGCGGTCGAGTTGTACCACATCAGATCGTGACGCGGCAGACCGGAGCGGTGGCACAGCAGGTCGCGCGGGGTCATACGCTCCGAGGCGAAATCATCCTTAAGTTTGAAGTTTGGCAGGTAGTCGCGGACGGGTTTGTCCCATTCCAGCTTGCCATCATCCACCATAATGGCGACCGACGCGGCGGCAAACGCCTTGCTCGATGAACCGATAGCGAACACCGTATCCGCCGTCACCGGCAGTCCCTGTTCGCGGTCGCGCAGGCCGTAGCCCTCGGCCAGAACGACTTCCCCATCCCGGACGACGGCGATACCGATACCCGGCACTTTCCAGTCGGCCATCTTATCGGGCAGCCATTCAGCCAGCACCGCCGCCAGTTTGCCTTTTGCTTCCTGATTATCCATGAAAAATCTCTCCTGTTTGAAGGGAATGGGCAGCCTTATTTGACCCCCTCCCGGCCTCCCTCGAATTCGGGGGAGGTGTTGCGCTCAATATTCCCCCTCTCTGAATTCAGCGACTCGAATGGGGACGGATATCCCCTGAGAGAAGTGGGTTAGGGGGTGGGGTCAAGAGCGCAATATATCAGCCGTTGAAGCTGCTCAAATTGACTGATGGACAAACCCATTAAGAGTCGCCTGATTTCGGCGGGGCGGGTTTCTAAACCCGCCCCTACAAAGACAATTTCCATTAGGCGCGGTCTGGTTCGGTTGTCCATGAATTGGGCGCACAGCCGTGCGCCCCGGCCATATAGCTTCGCCAACGGACGAAATGTTAGCGGTATTACGGCGCGAGCCACGTGTTATAGTTCTCGCCCACCAGCCCAAACCACCAGAAGTAACCCGCGAAATCCTGCACCCGCGCGCTGCGAAGTGAGTAATTGGTCAGAAAACCGAGCGGGATCGCGTAATACTGGCTGTAGATTTTATCTGCCGCTTCGATGATCAGCGGGGCGCGTTCGTTCGGGTCGAGGACGGTCAGCGCCTCGGCTAACAACGCCTGCGCCGCCTCATCCTTGATACCCATCGCCTCAGCCAATCCGCCAGCACCCCAGAACGATTCCGTTCCGCCGACACAGCAGAAGCCGCTGAGCGGCATCAGCTTTTCCGCCCCGGCGAAGTAGTCATCAATCCACGTCCCGAACTCGACGATCTCAAGCTGCGCATCAATGCCCACTTCACGCAGCTGTGTGACGACGGCTTCCATCTGGCGCGGCATTTCCGGCAGGTTCCAGGCTTCAATCGGCAGGGTCAGCGGCTGGCCGTCCTTTTCCAGAATGCCATCACCGTTGCTGTCGGCATAGCCCAGTTCCGCCAGCAGTTCGCGCGAGCGGTCAGGGTCGTAGGGGAAATACTGGCACAGATCTTCCGAGTAACCCGGCCAGCCGGGGCCGGTTGTGCCGCAGCCGTCTACGGCGACGGCTCCGTTCACCGCCTTCATGATGCCCCGACCATCAATCGCCTTCGCCACCGCTTCGCGGAAACGCACATCGGCAAATAACGGCACATTGATGTTAAACACCATCTGCGTGGTATAAGTGATCAGCGTATCGGTCAGGACAAAATCCGGGTTATCACGCAGGCGGTCAATATCCACGCTGGGCACCGCAGCGGTCATGATGTCTATCTCGCCGGCCTCGACCGCCAATACCTGGCCGCTGGTATCGGGAATGATGCTGAAGACCACTCCATCCAGCAACGGACGGATGTAATAGTCCTCGTTGCGGGTCAGCACCACGCGCTCATCCACCAGATATTCCACAAATTCAAACGGGCCGGAGCCAATCGGCGTGGTGCGAATCGCGTCGCCAAGCTGCTCCACCGCTTCGCGGGCATAAATCGCCATGTGCGAAATGCCGCGCCCGCCATCAAACAGCAGGCCATCGGGCTGCTTGAGCGTCAGCCGCACCGTATAATCATCCACCGCTTCGATGGACTCGTAGGCCGTCTGGATGTCACTGGCCGCCGCCGAACCTTCGCTGTTGAGCAGCCGATCCATCGAATAGACCACATCATCGGCCACGACTTCACGCCCTTCACCTTCGGCAAACACGGCGTTGCCATCGTGGAACGTCATGCCCTTACGCAGGTGGAAAACAATCACCTTGCCATCTTCCTGAATATCCCATGACTCGGCCAGATCGGGGTCGTAGGAAATCGTGCCATCCGGCAGGCGGCGGGCGCGCACCAGGAACTGGTATACCAATGACGACGGATACATGGATACGTCATCGGAGATGAACACCGGGTCAAGCCCGGTGACGGCATTTAACGACACGCGCAGTATACCGCCTTCGATGGGCGTGTCCTGCGCGCTTACCGACCCGACGACGGCCAGAACCACGAATAACAGCAGCAGCGTTCCCAGACGGTTCATCACGATCCCTCCCGTTCTTTGTCTGCGCACTTGGTTCATCACACTCCCTCCAGCTTTAGTTATACGTTTTCGGGTCAAGCGCATCACGCAGCGCATCACCAATAAGATTGATCGAGATCACCACCAGAATGATCGCCGTGCCGGGCAGGATGCTCAGAACCGGGTTCACACGGATGAACCGCTGCGCCGCGTTGAGCATCGCGCCCCACTCCGGTTCCGGCGGCTGCGCCCCAAAGCCCAGGAAACTGAGCGCCGCCGCCGCGACAATGGCCGCTGCCACACTGAAAGTTGCCTGCACGATGATGATGCTGAGGCAGTTAGGCAGGATGTGGCGCATGATAATCCGCAGGTCGCCCGCGCCTAATGCGCGGGAGGCCAGCACATAATCCTGCACTTTGGCTTGCAGCACCACCCCACGCACCACCCGCGCATACTCAATCCAGGCAATCGCGCCCAGCACGAGCATGACATTGAGCAGACCGGGGCCGAGGATAGCAACCACCGCGATGGCGAGAATCAGAAAGGGGAAAGCATACAGGATGTCCACCAGCCGCATGATCACCATATCCACCAGGCCGCCGTAATAGCCGGACAGCAGGCCAAGCGTCACCCCGATGGAGGCGGAAATCGCCACCACCAGCAGCCCGGCGGTCAGCGAAGCCCGCCCGCCGTAGATCAGGCGGCTGAGGGTATCACGCCCCAGATCGTCAGTTCCCAGCACATGCCCCGGCGAAAACGGCGGCAGGCTGCTGGCGCTGAAATCCTGTTTGTACGGGTCATGCGGCGCGATCTGCGGCGCGAACACCGCCGCCAGCACAAACACCAGCAGCAGCACCCCGCCGAATACGGCGGTGGGGTTGGCGGCCAGCTGGAGCAGGGCGCGCCGGGCAGGGGAGATGGCTGCAACTCGCACGATTACTCCAACCGGATACGGGGGTCAATCACCAGATACAGGAGATCAACCGCCAGATTAATCAGGATGTAAACGACTGAAAAAACGAGCGTGGTGCCCAGGATAAGCGGGTAGTCCCGCCGGCCAATCGCGTTGATCGCCAGGCGTCCCATGCCCGGCCACGCGAAAATCGTCTCGATGATGGCCGCGCCGGCCAGCAGCCCCGCAAACTGCACGCCCATCAGCGTCACCACCGGAATCAGCGTATTGGGCAGCAGGTGTCGCGCCAGCACCTGGCGCGGGTGCAGCCCTTTGCTGTGCGCCGTCATGATGTACGCCTGCCCGATGATTTCCAGCACCGCCGAGCGCACAATGCGCGAGTTGTAACCAATCGCGCCCAGCGACACGGTCAGGGACGGCAGGATGATGTACTGCAGGCGTTCGTACAGCGGCCCTTCCCCCCGCCCGGAGGTGGGGAACAGCTTCAACTGGATGGCGAACAGCAGGATCAGCATCGTGCCGAGCCAGAAAGCCGGGATGGAAAAACCGAACAGCGACGCGCCCATCAGAAAGCGGTCAACCAGCGAACCGCGTTTGAGCGCCGCCAGCAGGCCGAGCGGAATTGAACAGATGACAATCAGCAGGAACGACACCAGCGCCAGTTCCAGAGTCGCGCCGGCCCGCGCCGTGATCTCCTCCAGCACCGGGGCGCGGGTCGTGATGCTTTTGCCCAGGTCGCCGCGCAGGAGGTTGCCCATGTACCGCAGATACTGGATGGGTATGGGGTCATCCAGCCCCAGATCGTCGCGCATCCGTTGAATGGTCGCCGGGTCCATGTTGGTGATCTGCATCCCAAACCGCCCGACCAGCGGATCGCCGGGCGTCAGTTGAAACAGCGCGAAAACCACCGTCGCAACTCCGAGGAGCAGGAATGGTACAACCAGCAGGCGGCGTAAGAGATACTTCATAAATAGGCAGCCGAGTATGAATTATAGTCGTTGGTGGATGTCACAATACTCGAATCTGCGTAATATCATATCCTGCGTGGTGCATGGGCGCAACAATTCGTGCCGTTGTTGACTCTGTTGGCACAAAGACTTGCAAACCGGTACAACGCCGCTCTATACTCGCCAGTGGTTGGCCTGTGGAGGTATAAACAAGTGGACTTGCAGCAGATCGCCCGCGACATCCCTGATTATCCGGTTTTCCTCACGGTGGATGAACTGCACGCTTCAACGCGCCAGCTTCGCGCCGCTTACCCTGATCTCACCGAACTGCGCGTGGTCGGCCAGACCCGGCGCGGCGACCCGCTTGAACTGCTGACGATCAAGGGCGGGGAGCGGCAGGCGTTTGTTTTTGGCGGGCCGCATCCTAACGAACCCATCGGTACGATGACGATTGAATACCTGACCCGCCGCCTGTGCGAGGATGCGACCCTGCGCGACGAGTTAGGTTATACCTGGCATTTCATCAAGACGATTGATGCCGACGGGATGCGCCTGAATGAAGGCTGGTTCAAAGGGCCGTTCACGCCCACCAACTACGCGCGCCATTTCTTCCGCCCGGCGATGTTCGATCAGGTCGAATGGACGTTCCCCATTGAATACAAAACGCTCAGATTTGACCAGCCGCTGCCGGAAACGCAGGCGCTCATGCGCGTGATTGATGAGGTGAAGCCGGATTTTATCTATTCGCTGCACAACGCGGGTTTTGGCGGCGTTTATTACTATGTATCCGACCCGTGCGCGCCGCTGTACCCGACCTTCCATGCTATCCCGGACTGGTTCGGGCTGGCGCTCGATCTGGGCGAACCGGAAGTCCCATTTGCCGAGTCCTACGCGCCGGCGGTCTACGGCATGATCTCCAGCCGCGCCTTTTACGATTATCTGGAACAGAACGGCGTGCCTGATCCCGCCGCCGCCATCCAGTCCGGCACGTCCAGCGCGGAGTATTCATCGAAATACGGCTCGTTCTTTCTGGTAGTCGAAATGCCTTACTTTGATGATCCGCGTGTCAACAGCCAGGAACCTGCCGCGATGCTGCGGCGCGATGCCATCCTGCGGGGTCTTGATCTTCAGGACGAATTTGACGACTGGACTCACGCCCGGATGGACACAGTAAAAGGCGACCTGCGTCTGGAAACGCCGGTTTCCCGCGCCGTGAATGCCTTCCTGGCGGTGGGCCAGTCCTATCGCGCGGCGGAACGCCAGTGGGCCGCCAGCGCCGAGGATACCAACCGCCCGGCCACCCAGGCCGAGGTGTTCAGCAACCTGCTGGGCAAACCGTTCTACCGCCTGCTGACACACGGCATGTTCGCCCGGATGCTGGCGGACGAGATCGCGGCGGGCAACCCCAGCCCGTCCATTGCCGCCGCCCACGAAGAAGCCGTCACCCGCCTGGAGGATTTTGGCACACGCCTGGAGCAGCAGCTTGATTACCGCGCGCTGCCGATCCGCAGCCTGGTAGGGGTGCAGACCTGTGCCGGGCTGGCGACCGCCGCCTATGCCGCCGCGTCCCGGCGCGGCTGACAGGTGCTGTCCTGAGGGTGGGTTTTGAAACCCACCCCCGGCGAAATCAGGCGACCTCTAATCCGTTTATCCATAATATCGCTGCCGTTCATCCTGCCCCTTGCACCGCCGGGTATAATGGACACATGGACAGTGAGTGAATGGTGTAAGTTGGAATGCGTGTGGTGTTACTGGCGTCCCTGGCGCTGCTGTTGATCGTTGTTCCGGCGGCTGCCGCGCAGCCTGCCGCGCCCTGCGGCGTGGTGGACGCGATTGATCTGCCCATAGATAACCTCGTAAAAGGGTATGACGATTTTTCGCTCTACCGACCGCGTTTTGGTGGCAACCATACCGGCGTGGACATCGCTTTTGACCGCTGGGGCGACCCGGTGTATGCGGCGGCGCGCGGGCAGGTGACGTACTCCGATGTGGCCGGGTGGGACACGGAAAAGGGCGTGGTCATCGTGCAGCATACCTTCCCGGATGGCAGCATCGCTTACAGCCTGTACGGCCACATGGAACAGACCGATACGATACTGTTCCCCTCCGTCGGGCGCTGTGTCGAGCGTGGCGACGTGCTGGGCGCGGTCGGCTGGCCATCGCGCGGTCGCCCGCATCTGCATTATGAAATCCGCGATTTTCTGCCAGATGACGGCGGGCCGGGCTACGTTACCGGCAATCCGTTACAGGAAGGCTGGTACAACCCGCTTGACTTTACCGCCCTGTGGCGGGCGCGGCTGACGCCAGCTTTCCTCAGCTACGCCACGTTCGAAATGGTGCCGAGTGTACCGCCGGTGCGGCTGGACAGCGGCCAGTACGTAATCGCCAGCAGCAGCGTGATTGCGGGGGTGACGCCGCCCGATCAGACCCGGTGGCGGGTGGAAGCTGACGGCGTGGTGACCGGGCTGGCGGCGCTGCCGAATAACCGCGTGGTGGCGCATACCCGCAGCGGGCAAGTCATCGTGCTGGACAATGGGCGTTATGCCGCAATCTGGACGGTAGCCGGGCCGGAAGCGCCGTTTGTCGTCCTGGGCGAAACGCTGATTTTCGCTACGGCTGACGGCGGCCTGGCGGCTTACGATGCTGCCGGTACGCTGCTGTGGACGCTGCCCGGCACGAATGCGCCCCGGCTGGAACTGCTGGAAGCCGCCGGCCAGCAGATCGCCTATGCCGCGCGCGGCAGCGACGGTGTGACATGGCAGTTGGTGAATCGGGACGGGCAGATCGTGGACGAACGCCGTCTGAGCGCCGCGCCGGTGGCTGCGCCGGTGGATGGCGCTTCATGGCTGGTGCTGGATGGCACGCAGTTAAAGCGTCTGACCGGCAGCGACAATCACACGCTGGCGACGGTTAGCCCGCCGCCCGGACGCGCGGCGGCGGTGGCCGCTGATGTGCTGGGCAACAGCTATGTGTATTTAGGTGACGCGGGCAGCACGCTGCTGTCCTTCGCGCCGGACGGCACGCTGCGCTGGCGGGTGGCGTACCCGGTCGCGCCGTCGTATCTGCCGCCGCTGCTGGCGACCGGCGGCGGCTGCTGGCTGTATACGCTCGATCCTGATGGGATGCTCAACGTCTTCAGCACGGCGGACGGCGCGCTGCTGAACCAGCTTCAACTGTACGCCGGTGGTAACGAGCGCACCATGCCCGCCGCGCGGCTGCTGCGGGTTGCTGCTGACGAGCGCCTCGAAGTCGGCGCCGGTTTCCTGACGACGATCACGCTGGATGGCACGAAGTTAGCGGGTGAGCAGGCCGCCTGCCTGCTGGGGTAATATAGAGTGATAGCGCAAAGCTGAAAAGCGGATACAATCGAGGGGAAGCACATTTTCCCCTTTTTGATTGGCGGCAGGGTCGTTGGATGACGCTGGACAAACACCTGAATTACCAAACCATACTGGATGGCCTGGGGCAGGGCGTGCTGATCTTCGACAGCGATAACCGCCTCGTGGTGGATAACCTCGCGGCGC
>JARKOK010000202.1 GCA_029975765.1 Aggregatilineales bacterium | reverse complement strand
TCGCCGCGCCGGATGGTGAAGCTGACATCATCAACGGCTTTAATATAACTCACTTCCCGCCCAAACCAACCCCGGTGCCACAACAAAAAAACAGGGGTACGCGATACGGCGTACCCCTGCGCACAGCTTATGATCACCTTGCCGGGTTTACTCCCGGCTGGCATCCTCATTCGTCGGCGCGCCCATCGGGTAGCGGTCGGTGGCCGTATTCGCCGTCAGACGCGCCGCGCCGGTCTGCACCGCAACCGGATCAGCCTCAATCGGCAGCGCCCCGACCCGGAACAGATCGGCGTTGCCGGTCACTTCCGAGGTGAATGTGACGGCGGGTAATCCGCACTGCCACGTCGGCGCATAGTCGGGCACCTCGTTGCCGGTCAGCTGGCGCGTCCGCTGGCTGGCGAAGTCGTACACATAAATGTCCGGGTCGCCATCCCTGTCGGACTGGTAAGCCAGCAGCGTGTCGTCGAAATACCAGGCCGCGTTACGCGCCTCGTCTGCCGGTTCGGAGACAATCTGCTCCCGGCTGCCGTCCTCGGCCATCACCGCGATCACCGTCCGGCCATCGGCCTGCTCCAGCCGGTAGGCAATTTGCCCGCCGCCGTTGCTGAAAACCGGATCGGTCGCCGGTTGGGTCAGCGGCGTCAGCCGGGTTACGGCCTTCGTCGCCAGATCGTAGACGTATATCGCCCACCGGCCATCCCGGCTGCTCTGGAACGCGATCTTGCCACCCGCCGATGACCAACTGGCGTTTATGTCTGCCGCCGAATCATCGGTGAGGCGGGTCTCCAGGCCGGTCTGGACATCCAGCAGATACAGATTCCAGTTGCCGTCGCGCTCGCTTTCAAACACCAGGCGCTGGCTGTCCGGCGACCACACCGGGTCGGTGTCGCGTGCCGGGTGGAACGTGGCGCGGCGCTGGCTGCTGCCGTCCGCCGCTGCGATGTAGATTTCCTCATTCCCGTCGCGGTCGCTGGTGAACGCCACCCACTGCCCGTTCGGCGCGCGTGTCGGGCCGAAGTCATTCGCGCCGCGCCCCAGCGACAGGTTCAGCGAGGTGGCATCAGTGGCGTCATCCTCCAGCCGGAAGATTTCCCAGTCGCCGGTGCGGTCGCTGTGGTACAGCGACCATGCCGGGCAGACCTTCTCGCAGCTGTTGATGCTTTCCCAGCTTTCACCCGCCTCGACCGAGCGATCAACCTCCGTCACCGGGAATTCCGGCAGCAGGAACAGCGTTTGTTCGCCCAGCGCCGGTTCCGCGCCCGGCAGCCGGCCTTCGCGGCTGGCATTTTCTTCCACCGGCGCGTTCATCGGGTAGATGTCATCATCCAGCCCCAGCGTCAGTTGTTCGGCCACTTCTTCGATCTTCACCGCCCCGGCCTGAATAGGCAGCGTCTCAACCCGGAACAGGTCCGGGTTGCCGGTGATCTCGGACGTAAAGATGACCTGTGTCGTGCCGCACTGCCAGGTTGGCGCGTAGTCCGGGATGGTGTTATCCGTCACCTGGCGCGTCTGGCCGCTGCCAACGGCATACACGTAGATGTCCAGATCACCATCCAGATCGGACTGATAGGCGATCAGCCGGTCATCCGGCGACCAGACCGGATTGGTCGCGTCACCCGCCGGATCCGACACCCGCCGCACCTCCAGCCCCACCGCCGTCATCGTGTAAACGACACTGCGGCGCTCCGCTTCGGCCACATCCGGCGCGTTGTCCCGGTACGAACGGAAGACGATGTGATCACCGGCCTGGTTGTACTGCGGGTCAACATCGTCCGCCCGGCCATCACTCAGACGAGTGACCATGCCGGTGCGTAAGTCCAGTTCGTAGATTTGCCACAGACCGCTGCGGTCACTCTGGAACAGCAGTTTTGTGCCGTCCGGCGACCAGTACGCGTTGATGTCGTTGGCCGGGTTGTTGGTCAGCCGGAATGTCGTACCAACAATCATATCCAGCAGATACAGTTCCCAGTTGCCGTCCCGGTTGGTCTCAAAGACGACGTAGTTGTTCGGCCCCCAGACCGGATCGGTATCTATCGCCACCGTATTATAGGTGAGGCGCCGTGTCCGGCTGCTGTCGCCGTCGGTCGGCGCGACATACAGTTCCCAGTTGCCATCGCGGTTGCTGGCAAACACGATCCATTCCGCGTTGGGCGACCGGGTGGGCGCGGTATCGTCGTACCCCTCCCCTTGCGACAGGTTCGGGCTGACCGCCGGACGGTCTGATAGATTCCCCAGCCGGAAAATCTCCCAGTCGCCGGTTTCGTTGGTGTGATACAACTGCCAGTCCACGCAGGCGCGCGGGCAGGCCGGAACGGGCGTCCACGCCGGACTGGCCGGCCCAGCCGGCGGTTCGCCGGTTACGGGGACGGGTGTCGGCAGCGGCGTCACCGTGATCGCCAGGCTGACCACCGGCACCGGCGCGTAGCCAAAACGCAGCGTCAGCCGGTTCTCACCGGGGCCGAGGTCAACGCGCGTCCGCGAGTCCAGCACGTTGTCCGGGTCGCCGGACTGCCACAGCCCTGGCGGCAGCGTGGTTTCGTCAACCACCACGATATAGACACCCGGCGGCAGATCGGTGAACAGGAAATGCCCGTCGCTGTCGGTCACGTCGGTCTGGCGCGTGCCATCCGACCAGATCAGAATCACCGTAACGCCGGGGATACCCTGCTCGCCGCTGTCCAGCACGCCGTTGCCGTTCAGGTCCAGCCATACCGTGTTGCCGATAGAACCCAGCGGCCAGTAACCAAAGTCGAGCGTGTCCACGTGTTCGCCGACTCCCAGCGTATAGGTCGTCTGGTCATCCATGACTCCATCAGGATCATACGCCCGACCATACAGCGGCGGCAGCGTCGTAACATCCACCTGCACCGTATAGGTGTCGGCGATCAGGTCAATGAAGTGATAGTAACCATCGGCGTCCGTCGTGGTGGTAGCGATGATGTTACCCAGGCTGTCCAGCAGGTTGACCGTCACATTCGGGATGCCGGTTTCACCGTCGGCGGCATCCAGCACGCCGTTGCCGTTCAGGTCAATCCACACCAGATCACCCAGCGAACCCAGCGGGATGAGACCCGCGTCCCATGTCAGGTCGTTCTCGTCGGGGATCAGCGTCGTGGTGGTCGTGCGCCCGGTCGCGGTATCCACATCGCTGTCGGTCGCGTCAGTGGCCGCTGCCACATCCTGCGGGCTGAAGATATAACCGCCTGGCAGTTCCACCTCAATCGCGTAATCGCCCGGTATCAGATCGGTGAAAGCGTAGAACCCGCTGGCGTCAGTCGTGGTGACCGCCAGTGAATTCCCGCCGCTGTCCAGCAGATGCACCGTGACGCCGCTCACGCCAGCTTCACCGGCATCCTGCACCCCATCGGCATTATCATCACGCCAGACAAAATCACCGATACTTGCCAGCGGGATGAGTCCCGCGTCCCATGTCAGATCATCTTCATCCGGGTCGAGCGTCGTAACCATCGTGCGCCCGGTCGCCGTATCCACGTCACTGTCGGTCGCGTCGCTGCCGCCCACATCCTGCGGGCTGAAGATATAACCGGCTGGCAGTTCCACCTCAATCGCGTAGTCGCCCGGCGGCAGTTGGTCGAACAGGTAATTCCCGTTTACATCCGTTGTTGTGGTCTGAAGGCTGACCCCCGCGCCGTTCAGCAGCCGCACCGTCACGTTTGCTACGCCCGGTTCGCCGCCATCCTGCACGCCGTCGCCATTCATATCGCGCCACACCCGGTCACCGATGCTTGTCAGCGGCACCAGGCCGGCGTCCCACGTCCGGTCATCATCATCCGGGTTGAGCGTGATCACCACCGTGCGCCCACTGATCGTATCCACATCGCTGTCGGTAGTATCCGCCAGCCCAACGTTGCCGCCCGTATCGCGCGGGCTGAACTGGTAGCCCGCCGGCAGCACCACCTCGATCATATAGCTGCCGGGCGGCAGGTTATCAAACAGGTAATTCCCGTTCGCGTCTGTTATATCGGTCATGGGAGTGCCTGTACTATCCAGCACCGCCTGACCGGCGGCGTCCAGCAGATTAACGGTGACACCGGCCAACCCGGCTTCCGTCGCGTCCTGCACGCCGTCATTGTCCATGTCTACCCAGACCAGATCGCCCAGGCTCACCAGCGGCACCACGCCCGCGTCCCACGTCAGATCGTTGTCGCCCGGCATCAGCCGGACGTTCACCGTCCGCCCGAAAGCCGGCCCAACCGTCGTGTTCGCGTCGCTGTCGGTCGCCTCGGTCGCCGCCGCTACGTCCTGCGGGCTGAACTGGTAGCCCGCCGGCATCACAAATTCGACAGCGTAGGTATCCGGCACCAGATTGGTGAAGCCGTACAGCCCGTTTGCGTCGGTGACGTCAGTCCCAATGACCGTACCGCCGCTGTCCAGCAGGTTCACCGTCACACCGGCTAATCCGGCCTCGGTCACATCCTGCACGCCATCATTGTTCATATCGCGCCACACGTAGTCGCCGATGCTGGCAAGCTGCACCAGCCCGGCATCCCACGTTACATCATTTTCACCCGGTATCAGCGTTGTCATGCTGGTGCGTCCGGTCGTCCGGTCGGCGTCGCTGTCCAACGTATCATCGCCGCCCTGATCGAGCCGCGCGATGGCGTAACCTGCCGGAGCTACAAATTCGAGGCTGTAGTCCCCCGGCGGCAGGTTGGTAAAGCTGTAGTTCCCCGCCGCGTTTGTTGTGGTCGTGGCGATGACCACCCCGCCGCTGTTCAGCAGCCGCACTGTGACGCCGCCCACGCCGGTCGCGCCATCATCCTGCACGCCGTTGTCGTTGGTGTCGCTCCACACTCGGTCACCGATGCTCGCCAGCGGCACCACGCCCGCGTCCCACGTCAGATCGTTATCGCCTGAACCCAGCACGGTATTGACCGTCCGCCCGGTGACAATATTCACGTCGCTGTCGGTGGTGTCCGCCGGCCCCACATTGCCACCCACATCCTGCGGGCTGAACTGGTAACCGGACGGCAGTACCACCTCAATCGCGTAAACATCCGGCACCAGATCATTAAACAGGTACAAACCATCGGCGTCCGTGAGCGTCGTATCCATCACGGTTCCTGCCGCGTTCAACAGGTTCACCGTCACACCGGCTAATCCGGCCTCGGTCACATCCTGCACACCGTCATTGTTCATATCGCGCCACACGTAGTCGCCGATGCTGGCAAGCTGCACCAGCCCGGCGTCCCACGTCACGTCATTTTCGCCCGGTGTCAGCGTGGTGACGCTGGTGCGTCCGGTTGTCCGGTCAGCGTCGCTGTCCAGCGCATCATCACCGCCCTGATCGAGCCGCGCGATGGCGTAGCCCGCCGGAGCCACAAATTCGACGATGTAGTTCCCCGGAATCAGATTGTCAAACATATAGTAACCGTCCGCGTCCGTCGTGCGGGTGAGGGCTGTGCCGCTCGCGTCCAGTACCGGGTTGCCCGCGCCGTCCAGCAGCCGCACCGTTACACCGGCCAGGCCGGTCGCCCCGTCATTCTGCATACCGTCATCGTTGGTATCCCTCCACACAAAGTCACCCAACGACGCCGGTTCCACGATACCGGCATCCCACGTCATGTCGTTCTCGCCGGGCGTCAGCGTTGTGGTGATCGTGCGCCCGGTTATCCGGTCGGCATCGCTGTCGCTGGCGTCCGCCCCCTGATCACGCGCCGTGAAGATGTAACCGGTCGGCAGCTCGACCGCAATCGCGTAGCTGCCCGGCGGCAGGTTGGTAAAGCTGTAATTCCCCGCCGCGTTTGTAGTCGTCGTGCCAATTATCGTACCCGCGCCGTTCAGCAGGTTCACCGTCACGCCTGCCACGCCCGGCTCGCCGGTGTCCTGCTGGCCGTTGCCGTTGGTATCCCGCCAGACATAATCGCCAATGCTTGCCAGCGGCACCACGCCGGCATCCCAGGTCGGATCATTCTCAGCCGGGGTCAGCGTGGTATTGACCGTGCGCCCGGTTGTTGTGTCCACGTCGCTGTCAGCGGCGTCGTTGCCGCCCGCATCCTGCGGACTGAACTGGTAGCCCGCCGGCAGCACCACCTGAATCGCATACTCTCCCGGCGGTAGATTGGTAAAGCTGTAGTTCCCGGCTGCATTCGTCGTGGTCGTGGCGATGACCGCCCCGCCGCCGTTCAGCAGCCGAACGATGACACCGGCCAACCCGGTTGCCCCGTCATCCTGCACGCCGTTGTTGTTCATGTCGCGCCACACGTAGTCGCCGATGCTCGCCAGTGGCACAAACCCGGCATCCCATGTGATGTCATTCTCGCCCACATCCAGCGTCGTGGTCGTCGTGCGCCCGGTGGTGATATCAGCATCACTGTCGGTCGCCTCGGAGGCCGCCGCCGCGTCCTGCGGGCTGAACTGGAACCCTGGGCGCAGCACAAATTGCACACTGTAGTTGCCGGGGCGCAGGTTGGTAAAGCTGTAGATGCCAGAGGCATTCGTCGTGGTGGTGGCGATAACCGCCCCGCCGCTGTCCAGCAGCCGCACCGTCACGTTGTTGACACCGGGTTCGCCGGTGTCCTGCACGCCGTTATTGTTGTTATCGCGCCACACACGATCACCGATGCTGGCCGCCGGCACCAGCCCCGCGTCCCACGTCATGTCATGTTCGTTGGGCGTCAGGTCAGTTGGTATCGTCCGCCCCGTCGTGATATTCACATCACTGTCGGCAGCATCATTACCACCCTGATCCGCCGTGCTGAACACGTAGTTATTCGGGCGCGCCACTTCGATGCTGTAGGTATCCGACGGCAGGTTGTCAAACAGGTAGTAACCGTTGGCGTCGGTCGTGGTCGTCCGAAGGACGTTGAGCGCGGCATCCAGCAGGCGCACCGTCGCGCCGCTGTAACCGGCTTCACCATCCTGCACGCCGTTGTTGTTCAGGTCAATCCATACCCGGTCGCCGATGCTGGCGACCTGCACCAGACCCGCATCCCAATCCAGATCATTTTCGCCGGCTGTCAGTGTCGTGGTGCTGGTGCGCCCGGTGAACCGCTCCGGGTCGCTGTCGCTGGCATCTGCGCCCTGGTCGCGCCGCGCGAAGGTGTAACCCGCTGGCGGCACGAATTCGAGCGCGTAGTTACCGGGGATCAGGAAGTCGAACAGGTAATACCCGCTGGCGTCGGTCGTGGTGCTATCCAGCACCGTCCCCGCGCCATCCAGCAGGCGCACGGTCACGCCGGAAACCCCAACCGCGCCGTCGTCCTGCTGGCCGTTGTCGTTCAGGTCGTACCACACATAGTTGCCGATGCTGGCATCCACCACCAGCCCCGCGTCCCACGTCAGATCATTCTCGCCGGGTGACAGTGTGGTATTGATCGTGCGCCCGGTGGCCGTAATCGTACTGCCAAAGGTGCGCGGTACATCACTGTCGCTGGCATCCGCGCCCTGATCCTGCGGGCTGAACACGTAACCCGCCGGGCGTACCACCTCAATCGCGTACACGCCGGGTATCAGTTCATCAAACAGGTAATTCCCTGCGCCATCGGTCGTCGTGGTCTCAATCACCGCGCCGCTGCTGTCCAGCAGATTGACCGTCACACCAGCCGCGCCGCCTTCACCGCCGTCCTGCTGGCCGTTGTTATTCAGATCGTACCACACGCGGTCGCCGATGCTCGCCAGCGGCACGAGGCCGGCATCCCACGTCAGGTCATTTTCACCCGGCGACAGCACGGTTGTGATCGTGCGTCCGGTAGCGGTATCGGCGTCGCTGTCACTGGCATTATTGCCCACGTCGCGCGGGCTGAAGATATACCCGGTTGGCGGCAGCACAAATTCCACCGCATAGGTCGCCGGTCGCAGGTTGGTAAAGCTGTAGCTGCCGGACGCATTCGTCGTGGTAGTGGCAATCACAGCGCCGCCGCTGTCCAGCAGATTCACGGTGATACCGGCAACACCCGGTTCGCCGGCGTCCTGCTGGCCGTTGTTATTGTTATCGCGCCACACGCGATCACCGATGCTGGCAACCGGCACGAGGCCGGCATCCCACGTCGGGTCGTTTTCCCCCGGCATCAGCGTCGTGTTGGCTGTCCGCCCGCTGGTGATGTCCGGGTCGCTGTCCAGGGTATCATCACCGCCCTGATCTTGCAGGCTGAACAGGAAACCCGCCGGCAGCGTGAATCGCACGGCATACTCGCCGGGGACAAGATCGGTGAAGCGGTACAGGCCGTCAGCATCCGTAAAGGTGCTGGTAATGAGACCCCCCACAGCATTCAGCAGATCAACCCGTATCCCCGCCACGCCGGACTCGCCAGCGTCCTGCACATTATTGCCGTTGCTGTCGCGCCAGACATAATCGCCAATGCTCGCCAGCGGCACCACGCCCGCGTCCCAGGTCAGGTCTTCCATTCCCACGCCCAGCACCGTTGGAATGGTGCGCCCGGTTGCCGGATCGGCGTCACTGTCGCTGGTATCCGCCCCCACATCCGGCGTTGTGAAGGCATACGTCGGCGGGATGACAAAGCCAATGGAGTAAGTACCGGCAGTGAGGTCGGTAAACAGGTACAAACCGTTGCCATCGGTCATCGTGGTAATCGGGCTGCCCAGGCCATCCAGCACCGGATTGCCCGCGCCATCCAGCAGATTAACGGTTACGCCCGGCAGACCGGGTTCACCCGCGTCCTGCTGGCCGTCATTATTACTGTCAATCCAGACGTAGTTCCCCAGCCTGGACAGCGCCAGGTT
This sequence comes from Aggregatilineales bacterium, assembly GCA_029975765.1. GTDB lineage: Bacteria > Chloroflexota > Anaerolineae > Aggregatilineales > Phototrophicaceae > CFX2. The sequence continues at coordinate 2,574 of JARKOK010000202.1, read as the reverse complement.
ATAACCGAAGTAGTGGCTGGGGTCGGTATCCGTCACCTCTGGCAGCGGATCACCGTTGGTGTCCAGCAGCGGTTGGTTGGCGGCGTCTACCGGCGTACCGCTCACGGTGCCGATATTGGCGTACTGGCCCGGCGCCGCCGTACCTGTCACCGTACAGGTGATACTCTCACCAGGATTGAGATCCGGTATCGTCCCACCGGTGCAATTGGCGGGGTCAATCAGCCCCAGAACATCATCCGTCAGCGTGATACTGGCTAACCGTGTATTGCCGGTATTGGTGATGACATATGTCCATGTCACCGGGTCACCCACCGGAATATACGGGCCGGTGGGCAGGTCGGCGTCGAAGCCGTTGGTCGCCTTTTCCAGCCCGATCAGCGGCGCGACCAGCGGTCGCTGCATTTCAATCCCCACCTTGTTCGGCTCGGCGGGTCGCAGCGGCACGCCGGTGAAAGCATTGGTGGAGGTATACGCAAACGAGTTCCAGGCAATCGTGCCATCCAGCGCGTCCGCCGGGGCGCGCATCGTCCAGTTGAAGTTGAAACTTTCGCCGGGTTGCAGCGTACCCGCAAAGTCAAACCGCAGCGAATATACCGTGCTGATATCAGCCGGCGGCAGGGTTGACCAGTTCGGCGCGGTGCAGCCTGCCGGCCCGGAGGGGATAATCTGCGGGCGGCACGGGTTCGTCGAGGTGCTGTAGTACACCGTCACGTTGGCCGGCGCGCTCACCGGCGCGGTCAGCACCGGTCGCCAGGCCGAATTACGCGGGCGCACATCCTGCACGCCGGTATCGCCGACAAACGGCAGAATATCAATCACCTTGACGTTGTTGATCGGGATATTGCCCCGGTTGATGATCGTCAGGCGGTAATCCACCCGCCCATTCGGGATGGTGTACCCGCTGTTGGGATACACCGAGAAGCTGGTATCCAGCTCGCCGCGCACCCCTTTGTAGGAGTCCAGACCGACCAACTGGTCAACCGGAATCGTGGTGCTGGTGCCTACCAGCGTATCGCTCCGCGACGAGTCGCCGTCCAGATCGTTCACATCCACGATGGATCCGTTGACGATCACATCATTGGAGGTCACATAATATTCATTGGTCAGCGTGCCTTCCGGCGACCCCGCCGTAATCAGCGCGTTGAACGAAATCGTTGCGAACTGGTTCTGCGGGAAGCTGCCGGTAAAGCGCCAGCGCAGCAGCGTGCGACCGGTGCCGTCGTAATTATCAATCCGCTCAAAGGCCGGCGCGCCCACGCCGGAACCACCGGCGTTATATGCCCAGGTGCCAGCTTCATACTGAAGATTAACCGGCAGCAGTTCCATCACAATCGGGTTCACCAGCACGCTGGGCGAGTTGCTCGCCGCGCCGACGCGCAGCGCATACGTCACCCGCGACGACGGAATGTACGGCCCGCTGGTGGTCGTCGTTTTCTGTACCGAGGGGTTCGCCACCGGCGTCCGCACGATGTCATTCTGGGTATCGGTCACGCCGTCGGCAACACCCAGATAGCTCCAGTCCAGCGCGGCGTTATTGGTCATCGTGTGGCCGTCGTTCACGGCGCTGCCGTTACGATCCGGGTTCATCACCGCGCCGTAGATGCGCGGCGCTTCGCCGCTGCGCGGGCGGAAATCCGCGCCGACTGTGCCGTAGTCCCACTGCACCGCCGTGATATACGTTCCGCCCGGCAGACCCAGCGCCGCCGCCGTCAGTGTCTGGTTATTGGCCGCGAAGGGGCTGCCCGGCCAGACCGTCCAGCTTCCCCCGTTGGCCTGATACCGCACCGTGACTGTGCCGCTGAAATTATCGTAACGGCCTACCGTGATGCCGGTCACATTAAACTGCGGCGGGATCGTGTCGCTGATCGTGAAGTTATCAACCGTGATACCGGTATTGTTGTTAAAGCCCAGGACGTAATACCCGACCTGCTGGCCGATCAGGAAACGGTAGGCCGCGCTGATGCCGCCCGCGCTGGTTTTGTCGAAGTCCGGGATCGGGAAGGCGTCCACATCAATCGTGGCGCTGCCGGTCGAAGAACCGCCGGTGCCGGGACCGCCGCCAGACGGGTTAAAATACCAGTCCAGGACGGCCGTATTGGTGATCGTATCGCCGGCAGTCACCGGATCACCATTGTGATCGGTCGCCAGAATCGTGCCGTATAAACGAATGCGCCCCGTGCCGCCGCCGGACGGCGCGAAGCCGGGCGCCACCGTGCCGAAGTCCCACTGCACGCGGGTGATCCACACCCCGGCGGGCAGTCCCAGCGCGCTCACATTCAGGGTGCGGTTGTCATCCGGGAACGGGCCGCCCGGCCAGTTGTGCCAGACGCCCGGCATGTCGCTGCGTTCATAGCGCACGATGATTGTGCCGCTGTAATTGTCAAAGCTGCCTACCGTGATCTGCGTCAGATCAAGCTGCGCTGGCAGCGTATCCGTCACCGTAAAATTATCCAGGTTGACGTTGCCGGTGTTACGGGGCGACAGCAAAAATTCCGCCCGCGCGCCCACCACATAACCGGAGCGCCCCGGCGACTTGGACATCTGTACGCGCGGGTCGGGCGTGAACAGTTGCAG
>JARKOK010000175.1 GCA_029975765.1 Aggregatilineales bacterium | reverse complement strand
AGCCCTGCCGCTTCCACCTTCACCCGCACCATGCCGGGCGCGGGTTCGGGCATCACCGCGTCCTCATACCGCAGCATTTCCGGCCCGCCGTACTCGTACACACGAACGATTTTCATAAGCCAACCTTTCTCGGTCGTTAGTAGGGGCGGCCACAGCGGCCCGCCCACCGGGAAACGCGCCCCGGCATTCCCCGGATGCACATCCAGCCAGGGTATATCCCCTGTATTTGAAGGTTCTATTGACGTTTCATTTTGCCCTCACCCTACTTTTCTCAGGGGACATTGGTCCCCGTTCGAGTCGCCCTCTCCCTGAAGGAGAGGGACTTCAAAAACGGATGAAACCTGTTTTTCTCCCCTTCTCTATGACGCGAGAGCGGAAGGTGCCGGTGGATGAGGGCAAAACAGTCTTTCATAAATTCGCCAACAACAATGCTAAAGGGCTGCCCCAAAATACGTCCGGGGCGGTGTATAATGGCTGTACTTCACCTCTGGTCATTCCTGCCGCGTCCCCTTGTCGCGGTTTGACCGGCGGGTTTCTGAAGGGCTTCAGCACACCACACAGAGGTTTCCATGACTTCCAGTACCCCCCCGGACGCCAGCGCCAGGATCAGCATTCAGGCGGATCAGCCAAAAGCGATCAGCTCCGACCTGTTTGGCATCTTCTTCGAGGATTTGAACTACGCCGCCGACGGCGGGTTATACGCCGAACTGATTCAGAATCGTTCGTTCGAGTATTCGTCCGCCGATCATCCCGACTGGAATTTCTTCACCGCCTGGGAGTTGATGCAACAGCGCGGCAGCGGCTCCATCACGCTCGAAACGGAAGCGCCGATTCACCCCAATAATCCGCATTATCTGGTGCTGACGGTCGAGGGTGAGGTGGGACTGCGCAATACGGGCTTCGACGGCATGGTGTTTAAGGCCGGCGATTCCTACGATGTGTCCCTGTTCGCGCGTGTCCTCGAAGGGACGATTGGCGAACTACGGGTTCGATTGGAGCGGCGCACCGGCGAAGTGCTGGCGGAAGCGGTGCTGCCCGTCCAGACCGGGGAATGGGGGAAATATACGGTCACCCTTCAGGCTTCAGCCGATGAACGACATGGGCGGTTTGTCGTGCTGGTCAACGGCTCCGGTTCTGTTGCGCTGGATGTGATCTCGCTGTTTCCGCAGAAGACCTTTCACTATCGCCCCAACGGGCTGCGCGCCGATCTGGCGCAGGTGATCGCCGACCTGAAGCCGAAGTTCATGCGTTTCCCCGGCGGCTGTCTGGCGCATGGTGATGGTCTGGACAATATGTATCGCTGGAAGGATACCATCGGGCCGGTGGAGACACGCCGCGAGCAGTTCAACCTGTGGAATTATCACCAGAGTGTCGGGCTGGGATATTACGAGTACTTCCAGTTCTGCGAAGACATCGGCGCGAAACCCGTGCCGGTCGTGCCGGCGGGTGTGTGCTGCCCGAACACCGGCGCGCGTTTCAACGGCCTGTGGGAACAGGGACAGCAGGGTTTGCCGCTGGAAGCGATGCCCGACTACGTGCAGGAAGTCCTCGACCTGATCGAATGGGCGAATGGGCCGGTCACTTCCACCTGGGGCGCGAAACGGGCGGCAGCGGGGCATCCCGAACCATTCGGCCTGGAGTATCTCGGCGTCGGCAACGAGGATCGTATCACGCCCGTCTTCAAGGAACGTTTCAGGCTGATCCACGAGTCCGTGAAAGCCCGCTACCCTGAGATCACAGTCATCGGCACGGTCGGCCCGCGACCGGACGGCGAAGACTATGACGAAGGGTGGCGGGTCGCGCGGGAGCTGAAGCTCGACATGGTGGACGAACACGGCTACAAACCACCCGACTGGTATTGGGAGAATTTGCAGCGTTTCGATGACTATGACCGCGCCGATTCAGCCGTGTATCTGGGCGAATACGCGGCGCACGATATTGGACGCCGCAGCACACTGCGGTCGGCGCTGGCCGAAGCCGCCTATATGACCGCCCTGGAGCGGAATGGCGACATTGTGCGGCTGGCGTCCTACGCGCCGCTGCTCGGCAAACAGCACCGGCTTCAGTGGGAACCGGATCTCATCTACTTCGACAATGTGGCGGTCTACCCGACGATCAACTATTACGTCCAGCAGTTGTTCAGTCTCAATGCCGGCGACCATTATCTGCCGACCACTGTGCGCTTTGAAACCGACCGGATGCTGGCTGTTTCCTGCGTTCAGGACTCCAGGAGTGGTGATCTCATCCTCAAACTGGTGAGCCGCTCGGATGGGCCAATCCACGCGCAGATTGATCTCGCCGGCGTGGGCGGCATCAAACCCACCGCAACCGTCACGGTTATCAGCGGCGAACCGTTCGATGAGAATCTCTACTCCTTCTGGCACACGCATATTCTCACGCCCGTCCAAACGGCAATGCCGGCAGCGCCGCAGTTTGACTATGTTCTGCCCGCGCACTCGCTGAGCATTATCCGCGTAAAGACCATGTGAAGTAGAGCGGCTACGCCTTGCCCCCTCGGGGGTGAGGCATTTTTTATTCAGGTTCTTCCGCCGCTGGCGCGGGGCGCAGCAGCCCGACCAGAATCGCCAGAATCACCTTGACCATGTAATAACCGGAGCGCAGAAACGTGATTGAGGAACGCCCGCCCTCACGCGGTTTCATCGTCACCGGCAGCTCGCGCAGGCGCAGGCCGGCGCGGTGCAGCAGCACGATGGACTCCGGTTCGGGGTAATCATGCGGGTAAATCTGCGCGCACAGACGGATCGCGCGGTGGTTGCAGGCGATGAAACCCGATGTCGGGTCGGTAAACTGCTGGCCGGTGATGGCCGTGATCAGCCGCGCGAGGATCAGGCTGCCCGCCCGCCGCGCCGCCGTACCGACGTAACCCCGATCTTCGAGATACCGCGACCCGATCACCACGTCGGCGTCACCGGCTTGCAGCGCGGCAAACAGCGCCGGGATGTCCTGCGGCTCATGCTGGCCGTCGCCATCGTTACGAATCACCACATCGTAACCGTTCAGATCGGCGAACATGAAGCCGGTCTGCACGCTGGCACCAATGCCGACGTTATGCGGCAGGTGCAGCACCTGCGCCCCGGCAGCCCCGGCAATCGCGCCGGTATCATCAGTCGAGCCATCGTTCATCACCAGCACGTCCGCCCAGGGCGCGCAGGCGCGAATCCGCGCGATCACCCCGGCGATGCTGTCCGCTTCGTTCAGCGCCGGGACGATCACGAGCGTTTTAGGGGTACAGTCGGTCATCACTTGCCAGTCATCCGCAAGGTTCCTGAACAGGCCTGCTGCTGGCAGAAGTGTAACAGCGCGGGGGGTGATACTCAATGGTTGGCCGCGTTACGGCCTGGGCTGGCGCAGCCAAACGTTTAACGGTCCGACAGTCGTGATTTGTAGAAAGGGTTTACGGATAGACATTGATTGAGATACTGTTACTTCATGCGTCAGCCCTGAATCTATCCTGCCGCGCTCTGGACTCCCCTTTTTGCCGCGTTATAATAAACCTAATGCGAGATTGTGGGAGATGCTGTGAAATCTCTGCTCACCCCGGCAGCCGGCGAATACCCCGGCCTGGCCGAAGCCGAAAGTTTTGTTAAAGCCGCCCTCGACGGCCTGACCGCGCACATTGCTATTCTCGACGAAACCGGCACGATCATTCATGTCAACAAAGCCTGGCGGCGGTTTGCCGACGACAATGGGTTCACCGATCCGCAGTACGGATTGGGGGCTAATTATCTTCAGGTGTGCGACCACGCCGACACGCCGGATGCGCGCGCGGTAGCTGCCGGTATCCGGCAGGTCATACACAACGCGCTGGAGGAATTTTACCTCGAATATCCCTGCCACAGTGTCACCGAACGGCGCTGGTTTGTCATCCGGGTGACCCGGTTTATCTGGCACGAGTCGTTCCGGTTGATTATCGCCCATCAGAACGTGACCGAGATCAAACGCGCGGAGATCGAAGCCTGGGACAGCCAGCGGCGGCTGGAAGCCATTCTGAATAACCTCGTGGACGGCATCATTACCTTTGACCGGAACGGCATCATCGAGTCCATCAATCCGGCGGGCGCGCTGATTTTCGGTTATGACGGTACCGCCTTGATCGGGCAGCCCATCAAACGCCTCGTGCCGGCGCTGGCCGATCACAGCGGCAAGCTGGCGGCCTTCATCGAACAGCCCGGCAGCCAGGGCGCGGAGATCGTCGGGCAGCGGCAGGACGGCACGCTGTTCCCGATGTCGTTCGCCGCCAGCCAGTTGAAGCTGGATAACAAACGCCTCTATACGGCCATCATCCGGGATATTACCGAACGAAAAGTGCTGGAAGCGCAGGCGCTGGAAACCGAACGCCTGAATGTGGCGCTGGACAAAGAGCGCGAACTGCGCGACCTGAAAAACCGCTTCCTTTCAATGATGTCGCACGAACTACGCACGCCGCTGAGCGCGATCCAACTGGCGAACAGTATGCTGCGGAGTTATAGCGACCGCCTGAGCGAACAGGAAAAACGTGAGTCCTACGACGCGATTGATACGCAGGTGGCGTATCTGGCCGAGATGATCAACGATGTGATGACCATCAGCAAATCGGACTTCACGGGCGCGGAATTCAACCCGGAGATCATTGACCTTGAAACCTACTGCCGGGATGTGATAGAGGAAATCCAACTGGCGTACCGGATGCAGTGCTGCATCGAATTTCAGGGGACTGACCGCCGCGTGGAAGCGCCGGTTGACCGCAAGCTGCTGCGGCGGGCGATCACCAATCTGCTGACCAACGCTATCAAGTATTCACCGGAAGGCGCGCCGATTGAAGTCAGCCTGGCGTGTACGGATGACGCGGCGCTGCTGCGCGTGCGGGATCATGGCATTGGCATCCCCGAAGACGACCTTAAACGGCTGTTTGAACCCTTCCACCGCGCGTCGAATGTGGGCAAAATCCAGGGCACCGGGCTGGGGCTGGCGATCACCCGACAGGCGATCGAGCTGCACGGCGGCACGATCAGCGTGGACAGCCAGATCGGCACGGGTACCACCTTCACGGTGCGGCTGCCGCTGGCCGCGCGGGCATAAGGCGATTGCCCGGCGTTTTCCCCGCGCCGCCGCCCCGCGTTTGTGACACCCTCTCCATAAGTCTATAATGGCGGTAGGGGCACGATGGATTGTGTCCCGGCGCAGCATGTCCGTTAAAGGCGGTGATTGATGGCGGAAGTGTTCATCTCATACTCGCGCAAGGATACGGCGTTCGTGCGGCGGCTGCACGCGGCGCTGGCGGCGCAGGACCGCGATACCTGGGTAGACTGGGAGGATATCCCGCTGACCGCCGACTGGTGGCGCGAAGTACAGGGCGGCATCGAGGCGGCCAATGCCTTTGTGTTCGTGATTTCGCCGGACTCGGTACGCTCGGACATCTGCCGCCGCGAAATCGAACATGCCGTCGCCAACAACAAACGCATCATCCCCCTGCTGCACCGTGATGTGACCGACCCCGCTGACCGCGCGCTGATGCATTCCGCCATCAGTTCCCACAACTGGATTTTCTTCCGCGAGACGGATGATTTTGACACGGCGTTCCAGGCGATGCTGGACGCGCTCAACACCGATCTGAGCTACGTGCGCCAGCACACCCGCTTGCTGCTGCGCGCCCGCGAGTGGGAAAACCGGCAGAACAATCCCAGCCTGCTGCTGCGCGGCGACGATTTACGCGCGGCGGAAGAATGGCTGGCCGACGGCATGGATACCCAACCCGCGCCGCTGCCGCTGCAGGCCGATTTTGTGACGGCCAGCCGTACCGCCGAACGCCGCCGCCAGCGCGCGCTGCTGGCCGGGGTGTCGGTCGCGCTGGTGGTGTCGCTGGCGCTGGCGGCCATCGCGCTGCTGCTGTTTGGTGAAGCGAATACTCAGCGCAGCCTTGCCGACCAGAACGCCGCCACCGCCGTATACGCGCAGGGGGTAGCGGAAGACCAGGCCGCGCTGGCACAGACGCAGGCCGCCATCGCCGCCACCGCGCAGGGCGAAGCCGAAGCGCAGCGCAACATCGCGCTGGCGCAGGCGACGGCGGTCGCCCGTGAGCGCGACCGCGCGCAGTCTATCGGGCTGGCCGGGCAGTCTCAGGTCGAACGGGACGGCCAGCGACCGGAACGGGCCGTTCTGCTGGCGCTGGAAGCCCTGCGGAATTACGCCTACACCTGGCAGGCGGAACGCGCGCTGGCGCTGGCGCTGCAAGATACGTTCGCGCAGCAAACGCTGGGAGCGCATGAGGGCGCGGTCTTTTCGGCGGCGTGGTCGCCGGACGGCACACACGTCGTGACCGCCAGCGCCGACACGACCGCCCGCATCTGGAGCGCCGACGGCGAAGCGGTGGCCGTGCTGCGGCATACCGGCGCGGTCAACCGGGCGCTGTGGTCGCCCGACGGACGGCGGGTTGCTACCGCCAGCGCCGACGGCACAGCGGCGGTGTGGGATGCCGAAACCGGCGAACGGCTGGCGCGGCTGACCGGGCATCAGGGGAATGTGTATCTCGCCGCGTGGTCGCCGGACGGCACGCGCCTGGTTACGGCCAGCGCCGACGGCACCGCCCGCGTATGGGACGCGGCCACCGGCGGGGTGCTGTTGGCCCTGCGCGCGCATACCGACGATGTGAACAGCGCCGCGTGGTCGCCGGATGGCACGCGCCTGATCACCGCCAGCGATGACAGCCGCGCCATCGTCTGGAATGCCGAAAACGGCGAACTGATCTTCACGCTCACCGGCCACGAGCGCGGTGTGAACCGCGCCGCGTGGTCGCCGGACGGCGCGCTGATCGCCACCGCCAGCGCCGACCGCACCACCCGCATCTGGGACGCGGCCAACGGTTATCTGATGTATACACTGTCCGGCCACATCGGTGCGGTGACCCGTATCGCCTGGTCGCCGGACAGCCGCCGGTTGGTGACGGCCAGCACCGACGACACGGCGCGCATCTGGAGCGCGGACAGCGGCAAGCTGCTGTTCACGCTGTTCGGCCACACGGACGATGTTACCGGCGTCACCTGGTCGCCCGGCGGGCGGCGCGTCGTTACCACCAGCCGTGACCAGACTGCCCGCCTGTGGGACGCCGATACCGGCGCGCAGATGATGGTATTCGCCGGCCACACCGATGTGGTGTACACCGTAGATTGGTCGTCAACGGGCGAAACGCTGGTAACGGCCAGCCAGGACGCAACCACCCGCACCTGGCAAACCTGGACGACGCTGCAACGGCTGATTACCTTCGCCCAACGCTGCTGCACGCCGCGCAGCCTGACCGACGAGGAACGGCAGCAGTTCGGCCTGCCGCGCCCCACCAGCGCGCCGCCGCCGGTGTACGGCGTGGAGTCCTGCCCCAATACTCCGACCTCGCGGCTGTACCCGAATACACGCGGGCAGGTGACCGACGAGGATGAAACGGCGCTGCGCGTGCGTTCCGGCGCGGGGCTGAACAATCCGATCATCGCCCAGATTCCGCCACGCCAGACCTTCTGGGTGCTGGAAGGGCCGGAATGCGCCAACGGTTATGCCTGGTTTAAAGTGATTTTTGGCATCAATGCGGTGCAGGGCTGGGTGGCGGAAGGTGACGCCAGCGGGTATTTCACCGAACCGGTAGACTGACGGGAAGAACGTTGCCGTTCGCCATCGAACCCGCTACACTTCAGGATCGTTAGCAGCCATTCCATCCACGTTCTTATTGTATCTGTAGGGGAGCGTGTGAGACTCTCCCCTACCAATTTTTTATTATTCAGGAGATGATCGTTATGTCCGACGCCATTCGATTCGATCTGCCGCAGTCCGAAATCCCGCGCGCCTGGTATAACATTCAGGCGGATCTGCCGCGCCCGCTGCCGCCGGTGCTGCATCCCGGCACGCACCAGCCCATCGGCCCGGATGACCTCGCGCCGCTGTTCCCGATGGCGCTGATTATGCAGGAAGTCAGCCAGGAGCGATACATCGAAATTCCCGAAGCGGTGCGCGACATTTATAAACTGTGGCGGCCTACGCCGCTGCTGCGCGCCCGCCGGCTGGAACTGGCGTTGGACACACCGGCGCATATCTACTACAAATACGAGGGCGTATCCCCCAGCGGCAGCCACAAACTGAACACCGCCGTGCCGCAGGTGTATTACAACAAGGCCGAAGGCGTAACCGGTCTGACAACCGAAACCGGCGCGGGACAGTGGGGAACGGCGCTGTCGCAGGCGTGCAACTTCTTTGGCCTGGACTGTACCGTGTATATGGTGAAGGTCAGCTACCAGCAGAAGCCTTACCGCCGCAGCATGATACAGTCCTTCGGCGCGAAGGTTCATGCCAGCCCGACCGATCTGACACAGGCCGGGCGCAGCATTCTGGCGAAAGACCCGGACAGCACCGGCTCGCTGGGCATCGCCATCAGCGAAGCGGTGGAAGCGGCGGCCACCAGCGGCGG
>JARKOK010000170.1 GCA_029975765.1 Aggregatilineales bacterium | reverse complement strand
TCCGTCTGCACTCCCCTGTTGTTAAGCTGCTCCCCCGCGCTCGCGCTTCGGGGTATTGTTTATCTTAGCAAACCACCCGCCCCCAGTCAATCCATCTCCTGCCCCGCCCGCTAATCTCGTTTGGGATACTTGGGATATTTTGACAGGCAGATACCGCCCGGTTGTTCTCCGAACGGCGATCAAAGATCATTTGTTAATCTCAGCGGGATTGAGATGATACCACGTCTCATTCACCCTGTCAACACTCTTTTCAAACTTTTTCAAAAAGTCGTGGAGAAGTGCTGCTTTGACGCGCGCAGACTCGCATTCACCAGTCTGCCGGATCAATCTGAGTTTTTAACGTGGTTTCCCTGGCAGGCTGCAAATAATACTAACCTGTCGTCTGGCTGTCAAGAGTGATTTCATGAGTCTTTATAAGAAAAGTACTTGAACTCATTCAGACAGAAAAGCAGCCCGGTTTTGGCCGGACTGCCTTTAATTCTTCAGGTGCATCCCCACAGGGGCTGCATATACTAGCAGCATGACCACTGGCGGTCAAGGGCAAACTGAACGCGATTTCACAACTCGCCACGCCCTTGCAGCGCCCGCGTCAGCGTGACCGAATCCACATATTCCAGGTCGCCGCCGACCGGCAGACCCCGCGCCAACCGCGTCACCTTCGCTCCCTTACCCGCCAGTTCGCGCTGGATGAACATCGCCGTCGCATCCCCTTCCAGACCGGGATTGGTAGCGATAATCACCTCCAGCGCGCCGCCGTCCTGCACACGCTTTACCAGCTCACGGATTCGTAAATCATCCGGCCCGATGCCATTAACCGGCGAAATCGCGCCGTGCAGTACGTGATACAAACCGTCATAACTGCCGGTGCGTTCCAGCGCCAGTACATCAAGCGGTTCTTCAACCACAGCGATAGTATGATGGTCGCGGCGCGCATCCCCACAGATCGGGCACGGATCGTCAACGGTAATGTTGTAACAGACCGAACAAAAGCGCGTGTTCGCTTTCAGATCACGCAGCGCGTCCGACAGTTTCAATGACACATCATCCGGCGCGCGCAGCAGATAATACGTCAGCCGCGAGGCGGTCTTCGGGCCAACCCCCGGCAGCCGCGAAAAGGCATCAATCAACTTCGTGACAGGTTCGGGAATCGCTTTGCTCATGGAAAACCTTCAACCGTCAGACTAAACGACGTATCTGGTCGTGCATATAAGCGGCAAAATCGGCCAGCAGATCGGTATCAAAACCAGCGGCAGACTGCCCCTCGTAAACGGCTAACACAGCCTGAATCAGTGGACGGTAAATCTCCGGCAGATCGTGAAGCGCCCAGTGACCGGCTTCAGCCTTGGAGCTGATCTGACCGTTCAGCAGATATCCGTAAATACGGCAGAAATTCAGAACGGCGTAAACGGGATTATCCGCGATCCGTTCCCGCGCCCAGTCAAAGTCACGCAGGATTGAATCCACATAATCGGCGCGTGGCACGTCCGGGATCACAGCGGCCACCGGCTCACCATACAGACTGATGCCCCGGCGCTGCGTGATGGTGACATGCGCGGCAAGATCATAGTCCAGCCGTTCACCGTCCCACATCTGTCCACCGCTATGCGCCAGTTCCGCCACCATCTGGTCGCGCCAGTCCTCGCTGAAATGGAACTCATAAGGCGCAGGGTGCCGCCAGTTAGATAAGGCCGACCGCTGCACGACAGAAAATTCGAGCGGCAGTGGACTGCGGGATGTCTCCAGCGCCAGCACGGCCAGACCGCGCTGTTCGGCCAGCAACAAACCCATTTGAGAGACGATCAACAAATCAAGATCGCTGCGGTCGGGATTCAGACAGCCCAGCGCCAGCGAGCCATGCAGATACACCCCGACCAGATTATCCGATAAAACACGGCGCAGGCCGCCGGCAAACCGGTTCACCTGAGCGCGAATCGCGTCCGGGCAGTTCGACCACGCCACCTGTGCCATAACATTAATCAGGCGCTACCCTCCCAGCAAACCGCCCAGACCGGGAATATCGCCCAGACCGCCGGTGATGTCTTCCATCTTGCGGGCAGCCATTGTCTGGCTGTCTTCAATCGCCTGATTAACGGCCAGCACCACCAGGTCTTGCAGATCACTCAGCCATTCGTCGTCGCTGGTATCTACCATATCCTTATTAATGGTGATGGACTGTACGCGCTGGTGGCCGGTGATGACCACCTTCACCGCGCCGCCCCCGACCGAGACTTCCACCGTCTCATTGGCAAGCTGTTCCTGCGCGGCGGCCATATCTTCCTGCATCTTCTGAATCTGGCGCATCATACCGCCCATGCCACCCTGCATCCCACCCGGCATACCACCACCCATACCCCGTCGTTTCGCCATGCTGTTTCATCTCCTTTTAGACATAGAATGCTGAAGTAGAGGCACAACAGATTGTGTCCCTACGCTGTTGGTGTGGTTATTCCCCGTGCCGTTTTTCGCGCGGCTTGATTTCCGCGCCCAGTTCCGCGCCCAGCGACACCAGCGGGTCATTCATATCCACAACGCCCGTACCGGTTTCCCCGGCAGCTTCGTTCCCCGCGATCAGCATCACCTTCACGCGCAGCGGCAGCCGGTGCACGCTGGAAAATGCCCATTCCAGCACCTGAATTTTTTCCGGCACTTGCAGCTTTTCATAATATAACTGCGTTTCCGTACCCAGATGGATCACGTTGCCATCCACGCGCAGCACCTTAAAGTACCGCATGACTTCCGGCGCGTTGGAGCTTTTTTTACCAAGCGTGTGCATGGTCTGATTCCAGCGATCCCGGATGAGCGCCAGTTCGATCACTGGCGGCGAGCCGGGCGGAGTGGCCTCCACCGGCGGCGGCGGGGGCGCTGCCGGCTGCGCGGCAGATGCGGCTACGTACTGCACCGCGACCGTTGGCTCCGGCTTCAGCGCGTCCATCAGCGCCAGTTCCAGCGCCAACTGCGGCTGCCAGCCGCCCCGATAATTGTTCACCGCGTCGTTAAAAGCGCGGACAGCGCGCAGCAGCGCGGCGCGTTCAATCTGCTCCGCCTGAGCCGCGTACCACGCCTGATCTTCCTGCGAGGCTTCCACCAGATCGGCGCTGGCAGTCTGCGCCAGCAGCACCGCGCGCAAGTGTTCCACTACCTGCTGCCCGAACTGGCGCGGGTCAGCGCCACCATCCACCGCGACGTTAATCAGATGCAGCCCTGCCGCCGCATCCTGATTGATAATCGCCTCCACCACATCCTTAACCGCTGCCAGGCTGGCAGTACCCAGAATACGCTGCGCCGTCGCCAGGGTAATCACTTCGTCGGGGTCCGACACAATCTGATCGAGCAGGCTGATGCTGTCGCGCACGCTGCCCGTGCCGTACCGCGCGATCAGTTCCAGCGCGCCGCGTTCGATGGTCAGCCCTTCGCTGTCCGCGATCAGTTGCAGCCGGTCGGCCACCTCACGCAGCGACACCCGCCGGAACTCAAACGGCAGGCAGCGGCTTTTGATGGTGGGCGGCACTTTATCAATTTCGGTTGTCGCCAGCACAAAGACCGCGTGCGGCGGTGGTTCTTCCAGCGTTTTCAGCAGCGCGTCGAAGGCGCTGCCGGAAAACCGGTGCACTTCGTCAATGACATAAACTTTATACTGCCCCTCGCCGGGGGCAAAGGCAATCTTGTCGCGCAGGTCGCGCACATCGTCCACGCCGGTATGGGTAGCGGCGTCAATTTCGATCAGATCGAGGTACCGGCCTTCATTGACGGCCACGCAGGCGGCACAGACGTTACACGGGCGCTGGTCAGCGTCCTCGTGGCGGCAGTTGATCGCCTTCGCCAGCAGGCGCGCGGTCGTCGTCTTGCCGGTGCCGCGCGGCCCGCTGAACAGATACGCATGACGGATGCGCCCCGTCTTTAGCGAGTTGCGCAGCGTGCGCGTAATATGCTCCTGGCCGACCATATCATCAAATGACATCGGTCGCCACTTGAGGTAAAGCGCTTGTTTCGGCAACGGTTCGTCCTCCTGAGCGGAGTCTAACATGTCTCACCAGCACATGCCAGATAGGGTTTATTATACACGACGCCAGCTTCCGGGGTAGAACAAATAAGCGATTCTGGCCGGCTGCGCTGTACTATCCTCACCAAAATCTGCTCACATTCGTCTCTCGCTAACCGGGACGACGGTGTTATAATGGGACACGATGAGAGATTAAAAGGAGACCTATCATGCCTCATCTAGGGCCGACTGAGCTGCTGATTATCCTCGTGATCGTGGTGCTGCTGTTTGGCGTCGGACGTGTATCGAAGATCGGCGGCGAACTGGGCAGCGCCGTTGCGAACTTCCGCAAGGGCGTGGAAGACGGCAGCAAAAAGGACAAAGTGGAAGACGAGCCGAAGGCATAACCGTCTGCCGCCTGTATTCTGACATCAGCATCGGGGCGGTTCGCACCCGCCCCGGTATATCACGCCTGTCGCGCGCGGCGTATTTCGGCTGACAGATCGAAATATGGCCGTTTGGCGATCCCAGGCGGCGTTTTCAGGTTGTAGGTCGTCACCTCGCGGTTATACCGTTCCGCGTCTGCCGCGAGTTTGGTTTGCGCCTGCCGCCAGGCAGCTTCAGCCTGAGCGCGTTTGAGCGCGTCAGTCTGGGCAGCCTCATAGGTTTCCACCGCGCGCCGCAACCGCTGGCGCATCTGCCCCTGCCGGTCTTCCAGTTCCCGCCCCATCTGCATCCAGTCCGGCGCGAGATCATTATCCTTCAGGAGCTTGTACGCCATTTTTAAGTCATCCGGCGTATGCGGGTTGTCGTTCAGGTTCAGCGGCTGGCCTTCACCGGGGAGATTCGTCAACTGCCCTTCATCCAGCGCCTGCTGAATCGCTTTCTCAACGGCTGACTGCCACCGCTCCATCGGGCTGCTGCTTTCTACTTATCCGGCCAGATTGCAATAAAAATCACAGATGCCCGGCTATTTTATCATGATGCGCCGGTCTGGAACAACCACACCGTTCTGCGTCACCGGCAGCCGTTCCAGTGATGGATAAACGTACAGCCCAACGGCAAGCTGGACTGGCAGCGAACCAGACGGGAGCGTCAGATGGTGGGTCGTCGTCATGGTGGTCATCAGCGGCCAACCCCAGGTTGGATAACGTCCATCCAGGGGCAGCGTGTCCTGCTGCGCGATCAGTTGTCCGCCCGCGTCCAGCGCATGAACGAAAATGGTATAGCTGGCTCGCTGCGGCTGTGTCACGCGCCAGTCCAGTTGCAGCGTCAGCGTATCACCCGGCTGAAGCGCCGCGAACGGCGGGTCAAGTCGCGCACCGTTCAGTTCGACGCCATCGCCCAGGCGCGCGCTCACGGCCAGTTCTTCACCCTTTGGAACAACCAGCGGCACCGCTCCCACCCGCGACCGCCCCACCAGCAGCCAGTTCGACAACTGCGGCTGCGCCGACTCGAACTGAACCGCTGTCGGGCCGGGATAATCATAGACCGACACTGCAAAACGGTACGCGCCCGGCGGTGCATCCTCAAACACAGTCAGCCAGTACGTTTCAGGGATGATCTCCCCTGCCGGCCACATCACCGTTGGGTACAGGTAGCTGAAAATCGTCAGCAGCGTGCCACCCTCGTTGGCGCTGGTGCTGCCCAACTGGTCGCTGCGGTTGCTGTCGTCAAACGACCACGCCTGTACGCGAGCGAAATAGTCCTTGCCGGTGGTTTCACGCAGCCGCCAGAACAGTGTCACCGGCACCGCCTCACCCGGCAGCAGCTCTTCTGGCAGATGAATATCAAGCAGTTCCAGCCGACCATCAAAAACGGCCAGCGAATCGGCGGTTTCCAACCCCCGCATCTGCTTAAAAGGATTATCATCCACTGACAGCGCCAGGGTTTGGCCGAGCAGCCAGCCCTCAGAATTCGTGAGATTGTCACCGGCGACCTGAATATGCTGTTCGAGCGCGCGCGCCGCTGCCAGTTCAAGCGGTGGCAAAATCAGGATTTCACCGGTCTGCGGCAGTGCCAGCGCATACTGCGCCGGGATATGATTGCGCGGCAGCAGGCCATAGATAAAACCGTCCACCGGCAAAAAGATACGGCCTTCCGGCAGCGAACGGCCATCGTAAGCGCGCACAGTTGGGAACGCCGTTGGTCGCAGCCGGGCCACCGCCAGATCGCTGTTGAGATATTCCACGGGAATATACACGGGTGTGTCCGAGGTGGCGACTGCCGCCAGCAGATCGGAGTAGCCCATCCGGTAAACATAGGCCCAGCTTTCGGGAATATCCGAATTGCTCAGCAGCGGCTGAACTTTGAAATGATACCAGACATGATAGGCGGTAAGCACGGGCGAAACCGCCCCTACCCCTATGAGACCCAGCACCACCCATCGCCGCCCGACCGGGCCGCGTGCCCACTCCAGCAGCGTGCCTGCCCCCAGTCCGACCAGCAGCGCCAGCGGCCCCCACACTCCCGCCAGCCGCACCGCCTGATACGGTTCGCTGGAAATCACATTCGGGAGGAGCATCACACCCCCGACCAGCACCGGCATCAGCCATCCAGAGCGGCGCCAGCGCCGCAGGCTGACAGCCAGGCCAAGAGCAAACAGCGCGATTAAAGCCGGATTCAGGAACGCAGTGGTATAGGTGTGATAACGCGGGCTGTGACGCGTGCTCACCAGAAAAATAGTCGCCAGCGTGGTTTCAAGATTGGGCAGCCAGAGAGCCGGGTTCGTGAGTGGACTCTGCCCGGAAGTCAGGGTGAGAGGACGCTCCCACCAGTTTGGCATACGGATGAGCAGATAAACCCAGGGCATAACCACAACAGCAAAACTCGCCGCCATCCATACAAGTTGGCGCGGCGCCGGCCAGCGCCCACGCGACTGAACGATCAGCAGCAGCCCCGCCAGCGCCAGCGCGGGAGGCGCAAAGATACCACCCTGATAGAAAATCAGGCTGAGGCCGGTAAACGTGCCGGCAGCGACCGCCCACCAGCGGTTGTGTGGACGGCGGCGGCTGACCGCCAGCGCCGCCAGCGCCAGCATCATCGTGAGGGGCAACCAGTTGACACGGTAAAAGTGCCGCCCCACGATCACGGCAGGCGGCATCACCGCCAGCGCCAGTCCAGCCATCAACACAACCGCGCGGCGATGGGGATGCTGGTAAAAGATCATGGCAGCCGCCAGCATCACGGCGGCAACCGCCAGCGTACTCAACCATACGCTGAACGTCTGCGCGAGAAATGGCTGCACACCGCCGGCCAACCGCATGAACGCGGCACGAATCAGCACATCAAAGGGTTCGGGGATATCACGCAGGTGCAGCGGCAGATTGTAACCCTCCGCCAGCCGCCAGGCGCGCTGCATGTTGCGACCTTCATCAAAGTGCAGGCCCGGCGGCGCGGTGCGCAGATCGGCCAGCCGCAGTTGAAAAGCGACCAGCAGCACCCCCAGGCAGGCCGCCCGGAACAGCCAGCGTGATTGGAGCATCAAAGACGGCATTCGGCTAATGCGTCTACGGCAGACTGACCGGCGCGGGCACGCGGTAAGTAGACTGCACCGTATTGTTGCGGTCGCGCAGCGTCAGCACCGCGCCCGGCTGGGCAAACAGCGGCGCGCTCTTGTTCCAGAACAGCGCAATCGCGGTATCCTGTCCCACGCGGGAAAACAGCGTTATCTGCGCGTTGGAGAACAGCACGCGCTCGGCAAAGGTGTAGGTATTGCCCAGGTCGTCACTCAACGTCCAGCCGTTGATATTAATGGTATTGCCCGTATTTCGAATCACTACACCTTCGGTGGTCACATCCCCCGCGCCGATCACTTCGAGGATGGCGACCTGCGCGTTCGCGGCAGTCGGCGGCAGCGTCAGTGTGGGGCGGGCAGTGGGTGAAACTTCGGTGGTGGCTTCGGCTTCGACCGTCGCGCTGGTGGTGGCGGTTTCGGTCGCCTGGCTGGCGGCCACGTCCGCCGCCGTCAGCGGGCAGCCTTCCAGCGGCACGATCAGCACATCACCAATTTGCAGGCTGCTGGCCGTCTGGTCATTGAGGCCGTTCACCTCCATCAGATCGAAGCCGTTCGCCCCGTACTGCTGCGCCACCCCAAACGGCGTGTCGCCGGACGCGATCACATGCAGGATGCAGTTCGGCGGCAGCGCGGTGGCTGTGCCTTGCAGCGTGGTACTGCCGCCCAGCGCGCCGCTAAGAGCCTGCACGTCAACGGTCACTTCCGGCGCTGACGAAAAGCTGGTCGCCACATCGTCCAGCACGCCGGTCGGCAGCAGGCCAATCGAACCCGGAACCGGCGTAGCGGTGATAATCCGCACCGGAATCGTGGCGTTGGGATCCGGCGTATTGGTAATCCGCACTTCAAGGGTAATCACCTGCACGCCGGCAGACGGCGGATTCTGAGAGTTCCACATCGAAATCACGCCAAACGCCACACCGAGCGAAATCAACACATTCAGCACGATAAAAATAACCAGCGAACGCCGCTGCATAGTTACCTCTTTTTGATGATTCGTGGCAGTTCCCACCAGTGGAGACTATACCATAGCGGGGAAACACGAGCAATGCAGCCGGTAAGATAACGGTTAGAAAGTCCTACCAGCCGTAAAGCGTGTAACCGCCCTCCGTCCATACCGGCGTCATAAACTCCGCCAGCGCCGCCGGAAACCGGGCGTTTTCTGCCGCCAGCCGTTCGTCGGCGCGCCAGAAATCGTAACCTGCGTCGTAGACCAGCAGATAATCATCCATCTCCCGCCACGCGGCGAACACCGCCGCCGGCGTTTGTTCCTGGCGCAGCGCCCGCGCCCAGTGATCGAACAGCAGATCACCCTTACAGACCACCGGGCAGAGATACGTGCGCGGCTCCCACATCAGGCGCACGCGCGCCCCCGGCGGCAGGTCGTTCAGCCGCCGCATGATCAGTGGATAAGCGCCAAGCTGCTGCTCGATATAACTGTCGCGGCTGACCAGCCCCAGCAGGACAGGCACAGCGCGCGTCTGCACCGTTTCGCGCACGGCATCCAGCGCGCCCAGCAGCAGAGTGAGCGCCACCACCGCGCGCATGATAAAAGCCAGGTCGAATGGCCGGCGCGGCCAGTGCGATAAACCACCAATACCAACCGCCCCGGCCACCGCCGCCGCTGGCAGCGCCATCGCCATCAAACGGGTTTGCGCGCCGATGCTGCTGGTCGCCGCCAGAAACAGCCAGAAGGCCAGCAGCGGCAGGCCGAACGCCGCGCAGTCCGCCGCCAGCCGGCGCGCGCGCGCGTCCAGCCCGCGCCATACGAGCGGCAGCAGCAGCGGCGCGGTCAGCAGCCAGGGGCCAGCCGTGAAACTGAAACCTTCGCCGCGTTCGACACCCAGAATCGTCGCCGCCAGCGGCAGCGTAATGAGCTGCCCGACGCGCCCGGTGGCAATGAAACCCGTACCGGGCGTGTTGAACAGATATGCCCGCGCCGCGTCCCAGTTCAGGCCATTAAAAATAAACGGATAAATCGGGTTGTGATACAGCAGCACCCCTTTGAGCGCCCAGGGCGCGTAGGCCAGCCCAGCCGCCAGCGCCAGGATCATACCGTTCCGCACTATTCGGCGCGGTTCCTGGCACGCAGCGTACACCACCGCCGCCAGCCCCAGCCCCGCTGCTGTGTACTTCACGCCCAGCGCCAGCCCGACCAGCAAACCCAACACGATCAGCCAGGCCGTCCGGCGGCTCTCGCACCACGCGCCCGCCGCGACCAGCGCCGCCGCGCCGTAGGCCAGCAGCGCCAGATCAACATACGGCCAGCCGAACAGCAGCCACAGGCTGAACGCGCTCAGCAGCAGCACGACCGCCAGCCAGCCGGCGGCTTCCCCGGCGCGGCGCCGCGCCAGCCCACCAACCGCCAGCAGCCCCAACAGACCCAAAACGTAATGCACCGGCGCGGCGGCGGTATCCCGTCCGAACAAACCCATCGCCACCCCGTACAGGACTTCCGCCCCCTGCGAGAATCCCAGGAAGAAGTTGTCGGCGTGGGCGGCTATCCGTCCGGCGGCCAGATACCGCGCCGGGCCAACCAGATGATAATTGAGCGCGTCGTAGGCGGTGGGTGGTGTGAAGGCGCGCAGCAGCGCCGTAACCAGCAGCACAACCGTCAGCAGCATGAGAAAACGCGGCCAGCCGCCGGACGGCTGCGCGGCCAGCCGTGCCACCGCCCGCAGGTCGCGCAGCCAGCCGAACAGCGCGCGGGCGGTCAGCAGCGCCACTCCCAACAGCAGCCCCCAGAAGGCCGCGCCGGTATACAGGCCGGTCAGCCCCAGCAGCAGCGCCAGCACGCTCAGCGTGCCGAGGCCAAGCAGCGATTCAAGCGCGAGACGCTCGGCGCGGGAAATATAAACCCTCACCCCCTCGCTCTGCGGGTCAAGCGCCGTCAGCAGCCGCCGCCCCAGGCCGCCCCCGGCAGCGGCAAGCAGCGCCGCCGCCAGCCCATCCAGCGCCGCGCCGCCCAGCGCGCCGATCATTACGAAATTAAAGGGTTTATGCACCCAGTAGTAACCGACCAGCACGGCCAGGATACCGACCAGCAGCAGCACCGACCGCGCGAACTGCATCCGTTTGTTCATGGTTGATTGCCTGCTGTGTGTGACCACCATCGTAAGCGGTGGGCAAGCTGCCCACTCTATGTTATAGTGTAGCCGTTATCCCGTCAGGTGACAGTTGATATGCCTTATCTGATTGACGGTCACAACCTCATCGGCCAACTGCCCGATATTTCTCTGGAAGACCCCAACGACGAAGCCTTACTCGCGCAAA
>JARKOK010000136.1 GCA_029975765.1 Aggregatilineales bacterium | reverse complement strand
ACGCCGGATTGAAAATACAGGAAGATGAAGAAGGCCGTCAGCGCGCCCAGCAGATGCCACAGGCCGTGTCCTTGCAGCCAGCTGTCCGGCTTGCACAGCGGCCCGCCGGTTTTCGAAAAATGCCAGATGACAAACGCGCTGGCAAACGCGATGACCGCCAGAATGAAATACGTCCAGCCGCGCCCGGCAGCCCCCGCGCCGCCCAGCAGAATGATGAATTGCAGGACAACCCACAGGATGGCAAAACTGCCAAAGGCAAACGAGCCGGGGGTCAAACCCAGGATTTTCGCGCCGCGATCAGTACGATCCTTCCACCACGTCCAGTAACCGAGCGCGAGATTGGCAACCAGCCACAGCACGATGAACACGGCTTTATCCCAATCGAGAATGGTATGGATGAGATCGTACAGAAACAGGAAGCTGGTGAAGATGACCATCGAAAAGGTATCCAGCCAGCCGCCCCACTGTTTCATCGAGGCGTGAAAGAACATGCTGCCGGGGCCGAGGAAGATCACGACCGCGCCATACAGGATGGCAAGCAGCGAGGCGGCCTTCATCGGATTCGGTTCGGTATCCGGGTTGAGCGAACTGCCGCCGACCATCAGCAGAATGGCGAGGCCGGCCAGCATAAAACCGAGATTTGACCAGGTATTGATCGGCTGCTTGACCATGCCATCGCGCAGCCGTTCGCAGTAACAGTCGTTGGTTTCGATACAGTCGTCGTTTTCCGACGACGGAATCCAACCCGTCAGCCCCAGGATAAAAAAGACAGCCATCAATACGCCGGACTCGACCAGACCGATCACCAGTGCTGTACTCATACCCTTACTCCCCGGCATCCTATACAAGTGGTAAATTGCGATAGCGTATTTATAGGATGAATAGGAATCGGCTGTCAAGCGGGGCAAAGGTCGTGCCCGGTTTCAAACCGGGCTTCCGGGCACGGGGTCGGGGCGTTTGAATGGCTGAGAGGCGCTTACTGGCTCTCCAACCATTTCATAGCCTCGGCTGGATCGGTAAAGACCATGATCCGAAGTCCCTGCTCGAAATAGTGGTCCACAAACTGTTTCATGTTCATTCTCCCCATGATGTCTTCCGGGACAACCAGCGCCCAGAATTTCCATCCGGCCTGCATCACGCGGGGAAACCAGTCGTTCATGCCCCACTCGCCATCTTCTTCAGGCAGGGCGCTGTTGGCGCGATCATCCGACAGCCATTTGCTGGCGTGGTTTTGTGCAAATAATTCCGCGCCCTTGTTTAATACCTCGCGGAACCGCTCACCCGAAATCGGCTTGTGCCAGACGTGATGAACGATTTTCAGCTCAGGGTAATAGACCAGCGAGGCATATTCATTGTCAATGATGGTGAGGGGGGGCATTGAGCTAATCTCCTACTATCATGTTGGACGGTTCGTGAACCAGCCAGCGAAGGTCTGAAAGAGGATTTTCGGTACAGTCGCCTGATCTGATGGGCGTGAATCCCGGATTAGGCGGTCTGTGATAATTTCTAGATTTCGCTAACCAATTTCACTTCTATAGTGTAGACGATTAGCTCGCGGGTTTGGCTTAAGATTTCTCCTGATGAACGTTATTCGCCAACCGCCACTTCCAGTGTGTACGGCATGGCGATGGTTGTTACGGGCGCGAAGGGGGCGATCACCAGCGTCACCTGCTGCACGCCGTCGTCCAGCGGCAGCGACCACGCGGATTCAGCCGAGGACAGCCAGCGCGTGACCGTGACCTCATTTCCGATATGCTGCACGGCCTGCACCCACGCCTGCTGCGGCAGGCGGTTATCCATATGAATCCAGCCGTTGGCGGCCCAGCCGCCGTCGTCGGTTTCAAAGTCGCTGCTGTAATCCAGTTCGGGCAGGCGAATATCATCCAGCGCGATGCCCGGCTGGTTGATAGCGTCGTCGGTAATCATCTCGAACCGCACGAGTATTTCCTTACCGGCGTAAGCATCCAGCGAAAGCTGTTCATCCAGCCAGCCGCCGCTTTGCCCGGTGTAACCCGGCCCGTAGGCGCTGCTGAGAGGATTCACGTCGCTGGTGTGCGGCGTGGGCAGAATATCCCACGTCGCGCCGCCGTCCTCGCTGACCATCACATAGGCATAATCCCACTGGTCTTCGAGGTGATACCACACTTTATAGTGCAGCGCGGCAGTTTCGAGGCCGGTCAGATCAAAGGCGCGTGTAAGGGTGGTATCGCTCATATCACCGCGATTGCTGTACCACAGCCAGCGCCCGCTGGCCGGCGTTGTGGGAATCAGCGCGACTTCCGCCGGCATGTCCAGCCGAATGTCCAGCGCCGCCGCGCCGTTGAGATTCGCCAGCACGATGTAATCCGCGCTGTACTGGCTGGCGCTGTTGGCTGCCGCATAGGGATAGGCGGTGACCGCTGCTTCCGGCAGCGCCCCCGGCAGGCCGGACGGCAGCAGCGTGTAGCCATAGCGACCATCACCCAGCGCCGGATTCAGCAGAAAGTTCGCCAGCGTCCAGTCGGCGAACAGGTCGTCCACCCCGGCGGCGTCCAGCGCGCGCAGCACGCGGTCAAAGGAATCCAGCCCCGTACCGGGATCGGTGCTGACAGCTTGCAGCGCCTCCAGCCCGTACTGCTCGTAGAAATAGGTGATGAACAGCAGCGCCGCGCCATAATGCGGCGCGCGCGGGCCGTCCTCCGCCCAGGTATTCAACTGGGTCTGCGGCGCGCTCAGAAAACTCAGCGCCGCGCTCGCGTCCCGGTACAGGTACAACTGGGTGAAGGATGACAGCCCTTCGTTCAGCCAGATGGCGTCATTGTGCTGAATACCGGCGCG
>JARKOK010000132.1 GCA_029975765.1 Aggregatilineales bacterium | reverse complement strand
GCGCGCTGCCGCGATCAGCGCGTCCCGCCCGCTGCGGCTGCCCAGCGCGGCGGTTGAACCATCCGGCGCGGCCAGTTCCAGCGCCGGTTCGAACCCGGCGGCCAGCGGCCCCAGCGCGGCGGAAATCACATCATCCTGCCGCAGAAATACCGTCCACACCTCGCGCTGGCCGGGGCGAGCCAGCGTGCTGTTGGTCGGACGGTCGGGTTCGATGCGCCCGCGCCATACATCCTCGCGTGAGCTGCCCTCGCCGTAGGAAATAGCAAAGTCGCCGGTGGTGCTGCCGGCGGTGATGTACACCAGATACACGCCGGTTTCAGCCGGCACAAACGCCGGGATGAGCGTGCTGCCGCTGGCATCCGAGTCTGCCGCCGCGACCAGTTCTCCCGCCGGGTTGTAGACCTCCAGCCGGGGGCGCACGTTCCAGCCGGGCAGCGTGGTCGCTCCAATGGTCAGCGCGCGCCCGGCCGCCGCCGCCAGCGTATACCGGAACACATCGCCCGGACGGGTGAAACTGCCCAGCACCGGCACATGATCGTCCAGCCGGCTGTCGTTCGGCGCGACACCCGGCGTGGGCGGCGGCGTTTCGATCACCGGTGTTTCGGTCGGCTGCGGGATGATCGTCGGCGTGATGGCGAAGGCCGCCGCGCTGATGAACAGGCTGAGTTCATACCCGCCGGTGAAGCCGCTGCCGCCCGCTTGCAGGCTGTACACACCCGTTTCCGGCAGCCGGATGTTCCGCAGCGCCGCCGCGCGGTCGCCGCCGGAGTCATCGTCCAGCGCCAGCGCCACACCCGATGGCGCGTACAGCGTCAGCAGCGGGTCAGTCGCGCCGGATGTGCGCGCCAGCCGCGTATTAACGAACTGTCCGGCCTGTCCTTCGAAGGTGTAGATGTGCTGCTCGCCGGCGCCGGCGAACGCGCCGGTTCGGGTCTCGCCGCTGACTACCGCCCCCAGCACCTCACCCAGCGCGGCATAATACGGCAGGGTGGGCGTCGGCACGCCGACCACCTGTGGCAGCGGGGTAGGAGTGATGTCGGCGGGGTTGGGGCGGTCGGTATAACCCAGTCCAAGCTGGTACGCGCCTGCGCCGCTGACATACACGGTGTAAATGCCATCAGCCGGCAGCGTTACCTGAATATCCGCGCCCACGTCCAGCGCCGCGCTGTCCGCGCTGTGCAGCGCCAGCGAAATGCCGTCGCCCAATACGCGCAGGCGCACCGCATCCCCCGCCTGACCGACGAACTGCCATGCCTGCGTCTCGCCCGTTAGCGTATCCTCGACCGGCTGCCAGTAATTGAGAATACGCGCCACCGGCGGCGGGGTCAGTGTGAGCGCGGCAGGCTGGCACGCCGCCAGCAGCACGACAGCGGCCAACAAACAGCGTAACATGGACGACCCTCTGACGTATCGGATGCAGTGGGTAACATTCTAACCTGTCCCCTGCCCACCACAAAAACGGGGAGATGGGGAATTAACAGCGCATTAGTCGTTGACGATCGCTGCAAACACTTGCGCTTTCAGCTACCCCTGTATCTGTTGAGTAGTCGCCCGGTTTTCACATTCCGCAGCTCGATATCGCCGCCTGTCAGCGATACGGCCAGCCATTCGCCATCCGGGTGAAATTCCACATCCAGTACTTTTGGGGTGAAATGAGCTTCCCAGAGCGTTACCTCCGGCTGTGTTATACTCCGCAGGCGTACCGCTGATCTGGTTCCATTGACCTCGGCCAGCAGGCCGTTCCGGTGAGCACTCATGACACTGGCACACGCTGGTATTGTGTTTAACTGAGTCCCGGTTGACACATCGTAGACGTTCACTTTGGAATCAACCGGACTCATCAGCCAGCGATTTTCAGGCGAAAAATACAGATACGGCGGAAAATCGTCCCTGCCACCGTCGAAGCGATAGGCTGTCTTCCCATCCTCCAACCGCACACAAACCCCACCGTTCCAGTCAAACCCGCCTCCACTCACATAGTAAATCACCGCGAGATGCTGGTCATCAGGCGCGATCATCCAGTTTTCCAGAATGCCCGCTTCATGGGTTGCGGGCTGAAGATCGAGTATCTGTGAAGGTATAACCCTAAACACATCATCCAGGCGCACCATCTGATTGTAACGATCTGCCAGCCCATGAAATCGCTGGTGTGGGGAGTAGACATCCGGTTCGACGCCGGTGAATTTTAGTTGTGAACCCCGCGCTGTATCCCAAAGCATGAAACGCGGTACAGGTACAGCATCAGTCAGAAAACGCTGACGACCGAACCCGGAACGCGCCTGAATATCCCGCTCTATCCATGCCTGATCAACCAGACGGGTAATGAAGGTGTTTCCATCATTCGCAACTCCGAACAGTTCACCCCTGACTGCTCCACGCAGGCGGGCATTCCTGACATCCCACACGAATACCTGCTGCTGTATTGAATGAAGTAACGTTCGGCCACCGGTGAAGGCCAGGCGCTTGAGCAGCGTGACAGGGCTGGCAAAGCGCGGTGGATTCGGTGTCTGTCTAGAACTCATTTCAAAAATGCCTGCTCTGGCGCGTGTCATGGACTGGGATAGGCACGTTTATTCTCTGATTGCAGCGTTCGCACGCCCAAAAGTGCATAACACCTTGCAGGGGGCAGGTTTCTAAACCCACCCCTGCGAAATCAGGCGAATCCTAATTGGTTTATCCATAGGTACAACCAAATCAAAAATATCGGATGTAGGAGGGGAGGGTCTCAGACCCTCCCCTACGGAAAAACTTAGCTGCTGGGGGTAGCCGTCGGCTGCATCTCCATTGGCGGGGTCATCCCGCTGCTGCTGCCCATGAACATCTGCATCGCGTCTTCCGCCGTCAGCACCATCGCATTTTCCGGCGCGGTCACGGCAGGCGCGGCGTTGTAATCGCTGTAGGTGACGCTGAGGTTCATGGCAAAGGCCGGCGCTTCGGTGTCCGATTCACCCATCGCCGCCATCATCGAGGTCAGGTCCCAGTTCATCGTCATATCCATGCTGCGCATGGTGTTGTCGCTCAGGTTGATGGCGTAGCTGGCCTGCACGTCCATCC
>JARKOK010000043.1 GCA_029975765.1 Aggregatilineales bacterium | reverse complement strand
CGCGCATCATTTCTTCGCCAATGGCGTCGCCGTTTCCGCGACCACCGCGCAGCCCGAAGCGGCAGCGAAGTGGGCGGAGTTCCTCACCGCCAGCGAAGTAGCCGCGACGGTGCGTGTCGAAGCCGGCTGGGAACTGCCCGCGCTTGACCAGCCGGAATTTTTCAGCACCTATCTGGAACAAACTCCGCCGGCCAACCGCGCCGCTGTGTTCCAGGCGCTCGAAAGCCCGGTAACGCCGCCGGTGATCGAACGCCAGAATGAGATGCAGGATGCCGTCAACGCGCTGATTACCCGCGTGCTGGATGGCGAACTGACGCCGCAGGCGGCGCTGGATGAAGCGAAGGTCGCCCTGGACGCCCTCATCCAGTAGTGCTGTCTGCTGTCCGGGGTCGGGACCGACCGGCCCCGGAGGTTTATCCCTGTAACCGATGATGGAAATGAAATCCATGAGTGTTGATTTACGCCAGATCAGCCTGGACGTGATCCGGGCCGGGCAGGCTGACAGCGGTGCTTATGTCGCCTCGCCCACTTTTTCGCAGTACGGCTACTCGTGGCTGCGCGATGGATCATGGATCGCGCAGGCGATGGATACCGTCGGCGAGCACGACAGCGCGACCGCCTTTCACCGCTGGGCTGGACGCACGCTGATGCAGTATGCCGGCCAGATTGAAAACCTGCTGGTGAAAATACAGCGGGGTGAAATTCCCGCCGAAACGGACTACCTGCCGACCCGCTTCACCGTCAACGGGCGGCTGGGGCGCGACGAGTGGCCGGATTTTCAACTGGATGGCTACGGGGCGTGGCTGTGGGCGCTGGTACAGCACTGCCGCCAGGTAACCCCGGCGCTGTGGCCGGAGGTGCGCCCCACTGTGGCGCTGCTGGTGCGATATATCGCCGCGCTGTGGCCGCTGCCGAATTACGACTGCTGGGAAGAACACCGCGACCGGGTGCATACGGCCACCCTGGCGGCACTCTACGGCGGGCTGCGGGCTGTCCGGGAATATGACCCCGCGCTGGTCCCGGATGAACTGCCGGAGGCGCTTCGCCAGTATGTGCTGGCGCAGGGACTCCACCCCGCCGGCGGCCTGAGCAAATTCATCCCGCCGGACGACGCGCCCGGTAAAGCGGTGGATGCCAGCCTGCTGTGGGCGGCTGTGCCCTATGGGCTGGTGGCGGTTGACGATCCGATCTTCCGGGCGACTCTGGCGCAGATCGAACGCGAGCTGCACGTACCCGGCGGCGGGGTGTACCGCTACCGAGACGACACCTATTTTGGCGGCGGGGAGTGGCCGCTGCTGGCCGCCTGGCTGGGCTGGGTGCTGGTCGAACTGGGACGGCTGGATGAAGCCCGCCGGCTCCGCGACTGGATCGCCGCGCAGGCCACGCCCGCCGGCCACCTGCCCGAACAGGTAGACCATCACCTGCTCGACGGTAGCTATTTTGATGGCTGGGTCGAGAAGTGGGGCACGTCGGCCTGCCCGCTGCTGTGGTCACACGCGATGTATCTGATACTGGATGCGGTAATTCAAGAGAAGGAAGGTGAACGATGACGGCGGTCACGCTGCTTCATACGCCTTACGGCCAGGAACACCCCTACGAACAACTGCCCGAAGAACGTTTCCCGCGCCGCCCGCTGGCCGGGCAGGCGTTCACGATTGGCGCGGTCACGCGACCGCCGGGTGCTGCCGGACAGGTGCGCGTGTTTTACGAACTGGACGGCGTCTTGCAGCCGGCGGTGGCTGCCCGGCAGATCACCGGCTGGCAGCCGGAACTGGAACAGGGCGTCGGCGCGGAATACCTCGAACGGGTGGTGCGAATCGAACAGGATGTCTGGCACGCGCCGCTGACCGCCCCGGCGCCCGGCCAGCGGCTCACCTACTGGCTGGAAGCCGGCGGCCAGCACACCGACCGTTTTACCCTGACCGGCGAGGATTGGGTCAGCGGCGGCGGCATCACCACCGGCAGCGATGGCCGCCTGTACCTCAGCCGCGACGGCGACACACAGGCCGCGCCGGGTTTGCCGGAGGTCGCGCAGGTGGAATGGCTGACTGATGGACAGCGGGCGCGGCGCGTGCGCCTCAGCGTGCGGTGCGGCGGTGATGACGGGTTTTACGGTCTGGGGGAACGGTTTAACGCGCTCAACCAGCGCGGTAACGTGCTAGATGTGCGGTGTTACGAGCAGTACAAAAATCAGGGAAAACGCACCTATATGCCGGTGCCATTTCTGCTGGTGTGGTCGGCGGCTGCCGGGCGCGGCTACGGCCTGCACGTCGCCAGCACGCGCTGGATGCAGTTCGACCTGGCGGCGGCCCGCCCCGACTGCTGGACGCTGGAAGCTGATCTCGACCCGGATGAAAGCCTGACGCTGATTCCCTATCACGGTGACGACCCTTACGCGATTGTCAGCCAGTTCGCGCAGGCCGCTGGCCCGGTGGCGCTGCCGCCGCAGTGGGCGTTTGGCCTGTGGATGAGCAGCAACGAATGGAACTCGCAGGCGCGGGTGCTGCACGAAGTCGAGCAGACGATAAAACATGAGATTCCGGCCTCGGTGCTGGTGATTGAGGCGTGGAGCGACGAAACCACGTTTTATATCTGGAACGACGCGCAGTACACGCCGCAGCCCGGCGACCATGTGCCGCGCTACAGCGATTTTACGTTCCCGTCGGATGGCAAATGGCCTGATCCGAAAGGGCTGGCTGATCACCTGCACGCGCGGGACATCAGACTGCTGCTGTGGCAGATTCCGGCCTTAAAAGTCAGCGCCGAACCTCACCCCCAGCACGATGCCGACCACCAGTATTACGAAGCCGCCGGATTCGGCGTGCGCGAAGCCGATGGTTCGCTGCACCGGATACGGCCGTTCTGGTTTCGCGGCGGCGCGATCTGGGATGTGACCAACCCGGCGGAGCGCGACTGGTGGCTGAACAAACGCGCCTATCTGCTGGAGGACATCGGTATTGACGGCTTCAAGACCGACGGCGGCGAACATCTGTGGAGTGAATCCGTCCGATTTCACGATGGCCGGGATGGGGCGGCAGTCTGGAATGTTTACCCGCAGTTGTACACCCAGGCGTATTACGATTTCGCCACCGCCCGGCGCGAGGCCGTCACCTTCAGCCGCGCCGGATTTACGGGGTCGCAGCGCGCGCCGCTGCACTGGGCCGGCGACGAAAATTCCACCTGGGACGCTTTCCGCCATTCGATTCTGGCCGGGCTGTCCGCCGGGATTTCCGGCATCCCGTTCTGGGGCTGGGACATTGGCGGCTTCAGCGGTGAAATCCCGACGGCGGAGTTATATCTGCGGGCGGCGGCAATGGCGGCCTTCTGTCCGGTCATGCAGTACCATTCGGAATACAACGCGCACCGCCAGCCGTCGAATGACCGCACCCCCTGGAACATTCAGGCGCGCACCGGCGATCTGCGGGTGATCCCCAGCTTCCGGCATTTCGTCCAGACCCGCGCGCGGCTGCTGCCGTACCTCTGGCAGGAAGCGCAGCACACGGCGGCCAGCGGCCAGCCCATGATGCGGGCGGTGCAGATCACCCATCCTGCGGCCTCACCCTATGATTATTACTTCGGGCGTGATCTGCTGGTCGCGCCGGTGGTGGAGCCGGGCGTACACCAGTGGCCGGTGGCGCTGCCGCCGGGTGATTGGCGCGATTTCTGGACGGACGCGATTTACACCGGCAGCCGGACGCTGATGGTTGACGCGCCGCTGGATCGTATTCCGGTGTTTGTACGCGCCGGAGCGGTGCTGCCCCAGGGTTGAGCCAGCAAGCACAGCGGTCAGGTGTTTTTAGCGCAGGATGCTGGCCGCCATGCGCCGGTAGGTGTGCCGCTGGCCGCGCAGCGCCAGCGAAAACGCGAGGATGTTATCCGGCGGCGGCATACCAGACAGGCCAGCCTCATCCAGCCGCACCACGTCCGCGCCGATCTGCTTGGCGGCCAGCGCCAGCAGCGGCATGACCGCCGGCGGCGCGCCTTCGACCGAACCGGTAACCAACAGCCATGCCAGCCGTTCCGCGCGGTGAATGTCATCCACCAGCCGCGCGGCCTGGTCGTTTAACCAGCCCTGTTTGCTGCCCGGCATCGGCAGGCCAATCCCGTCGCAGCCGGCGTCCAGCAGCGCGTGAATGTCGGCGCGGTAATCATCCAGCCCCGCCGTGTCACGCGGCGGCGGTTTGCTGAAGGACGGCACGCCCACCAGCAGCACCGCCTCACCCAGCCGGTGTCTGATGGCCTGCGCGGCAGCCGCCTGCATCGCCAGCGTGCCGCCGAGTTTTGGACGCGCATAGAGGAAAATCACACCGGCGCCCTGTTCACCCACCCGTTCGATGCTGGCTTCACTGACCAGCCGCCCGCCCAGAAAAGCGCCCTGCTCCGCATCGGCGGCGATCAGATTGATCCCCACCGGACGGCCTAACAGGCGTTTGTAAGCCTGAAGCGGCGCCGCCGCTTGCAGCACAGCCGGCGGCGCACCGTTGATGACCGGCTGAAACGGGTCGAACTGGTCAAGCGTGATGATGTCCGCGCCCATCGCGGCGGCCAGTTCGCCGTGTGACACCCCTTCAACGGGCGGTTCAGCCGCGCCGATGACTTCAACGGCCAGCGTGCGCCCTTCGGCCAGTCGAATGGACTCGGCCAGATCGCGCCCATTCATGGACAGGAAATCGCTGGCGGTCGCGTCGAGCAGGCGCGGCGGCATCGTTTATAGTCCTCTCCGGGCGGCGGCCATAAAGGCCGCTGCCCGTTCCGCCGATACCGGATTCGCCGCGCTGCCGCCGGTTTTCAGCGCCGAGCCGACAATCGCGCCGTCGGCCAGCCGCAGCACGTCGGCCACATTATTGACCGTTGTGCCGCTGCCGACCAGCACCGGCAGCCGCGCCACCTCTTTCACCGCTGCCACGTCCTCCAGCGGCGTGGCGCTGCCAGTGGCCGCGCCGGTAACGATGATCGCGTCCGCGCCGGCATTCTGCGCGGCCTGCGCCGATACGGTGATCGGCTGCGGCACTATGCTGGTGGTGTATTTGGTCTGCACGTCGGCCCACAACTGGACATCATGCGCGCCGAGCGCCCGTTTATAACGGGTGATCTGCGCCGAACACGGCTCGACCAGCCCCTGCGCGCTGATGACCCGATCCACAAACACCTCAACCCGCACGAACTGCGCCCGGCAGGCATAAGCCAGCGCCATTTCGGCCTGCCACGCATTGAACTGCACGTTCACGCCCACCGGCACGCTCGACATGCGCCCGACATCGCGGGTGATGGCGGCCATCAGCGCCAGTTGGGACGGCGTGGGTTCGCCAATCCAGTACGGCTCGTCACCGAAGTTCTCGACGATCAGGCCGTCAATGCCCGCTTGCAGCAGGCTGGCGGCATCGGCGCTGGCGCAGTCGTAAACGGCGTCCACGCTGCCGCCAAACTGCGGTGTTTCCGGCAGCGGCAGCAGATGTACCATGCCGATAATCGGACGTTCAACCGAAAAAAGACCGTTGAATGACATCACCCATCACCCCGGATTCTGATAGGCGAACCGCACGTGTTTGGTTTCAAGATAGCAGTCCAGCCCCGGCTCGCCCAACTCGCGCCCGATGCCGGACTGCTTCATGCCGCCAAACGCGCCGCGAATATCGGTGATGTCGTTGACGTTCACCCCCACACCGCCGAACTGCAACTGCCGCGCGGCATAAAACGCGGCGTTCACATCGCTGGTGTACAGGTAAGCCGCCAGCCCGTAAGGCGTGGCGTTTGCCAGCCGGACGGCCTCTTCCAGCCGGTCAAAACCGGCAATCGGCGCGACCGGCCCGAACGTTTCCTCGACCATCACCCGCATATCCGGCTGCACCTCCACCAGTACGGTCGGACTGTAGAAAAATCCATCCGGGCTGTATTCCGCACCAGCCGGACGGCTGCCGCCAACCAACACCTGAGCGCCGCGCTGCCGCGCATCCTCGACGTGCTGTTCGACTTTGGCGACCCCGGCGGCGTTAATCATCGGCCCCATGTCGGCGTCCGGTTCGCGCAGGCCGTCGGGCGTCACGCGCAGTTTCCGCGTGAGTTCGACGAAGCGTTCGGTAAACGCTTCCAGTACCGGCTGCTGCACAAAAATCCGGTTGACGCTGATGCAGATCTGCCCGGTGTGCGAAAAACAGCGGCGCGCGGCCTGCTGTACGGCGGCCTCCAGATTCGCGTCGGTGCAGACGATCAGCGGCGCGCTGCCACCCAGTTCCAGCGTCACCCGTTTCATCTGCCGCGCGGCCTGCTCGCCGATCCACTGGCCGGTCGCGCCCGACCCCGTGAACGCGATTTTGCGGACGGTCGGGTGCTGGACTAAAGACGCGCCGGTGGTTTTCGCGCCGGTGACAACGTTCAGCACGCCGTCCGGCAGCCCCGCGTCCAGAAAGGCCTGCGCCAGCTTCAGCACCGCCAGCGGCGCTTCTTCCGACGGTTTGACGACGAAGGTACAGCCGGCGGCCAGCCCCGGCCCGATCTTCCACGCCAGCAGATCAACCGGGAAATTCCAGGGCAGAATCGCGGCCACGACCCCCACCGGCTGCTTAAGGATAAAACTATGAGTCGCGCCCATGTCCCCGGCGAAGTGCGTGCCGGTAATGCGGCGGCTCTCGTCAGCGTAAAAATCAATCACATCAGCGGTGTAGCGGCATTCCTTCAGCGAGTCATTCAGCGGCTTGCCGTTTTCCTGCGTCAGCAGACGCGCCGCTTCATCCAGGTATTTCGAACGAAAGATGTCCATCGCCCGGTGCATCAGCGCCGCCCGCTCGCGCCCGCTGGCCGCCGCCCACTGCGGGAAGGCCGCCGCCGCCGCCTGCACCGCTGCGTCCACGTCCTCGGCGCCGGCTTCTGCCGTTTCGGTAATGACTGTCCCGTAAGCCGGGTTGATGACCGGCAGCGTCCTGCCGCTGCTGGCCGCGCGCCACGCGCCGTTAATCAACAGCGTTTCCTTCATCGGTCTGACCTCCAGGTCAGCAGGCCATCCAGCACCGCGCGAATCAAAACCTGTTCGCCGTGATCGCGCAGCTCGCTGCTGATGATTTCGAACGGGTCGGCGTTGTTGGTGACTAAACACAGCGAAACCACCGGCAGCCGCAGGCACGCGCCCAGCACGTACAGCAGCGATGTTTCCATATCGAGCGCGATCACGCCCGCCCGCCGCAGCCGTTCCAGATCGGGCAGTCCTCGGTTCACCAGCGCCGGCGCCATGCTGGGGTAAAAAGCGTCGTAAGTGGCAGTGATGCCGGTGCGCACGTCCGCGCCCGCCGCGCGCGCCATCCCGATCACCGCCTGCGCCAGCGGCCAGTCCGGCACGGCGGGGAAAGCCGTGTCCAGATAAGCGGCAGACGTACCTTCGAAGCGGGCCGCGCCGGTGGCCGCCACCAGGCAGCCCATCGGCAGGCCGATGCCCATCATCGTCCCCACGCGCACAATCGCTTTCGCGCCAAGCTGCGCCAGCTCTTCCACCGCAATCGCCGCCGACGGCGCGCCAATGCCGGACGACACCGCCGAAAAAGGCTGTCCCCCGTAGCTGCCCGTGATAACGTAGAACTCGCGGTTCTGCGCCACCACCCGCGTGTTCTGCATCGCGGCGGCGATGCGGTCAACTCGCGCCGGGTCGCCGGTCAGCAGCACACAGTCCGCCACCTCGCCCGGCTCACACTTCAGATACAATGCACTCATAACAGCCTGCCAAAATGGGTTTCGTAGCGGTTACAAAGGCGCTGCCAGTCCGGTAAATTCGTCTGGCAGCCGGTCTGTTCCAGGGCAAACGACGCCATCACAGCGGCCAGCCGGCCACAGGCGGGCAGCGGGTACTGCCGCAGATAGCCGGCCAGGAAACCCGCCGTAAAGGCATCCCCCGCGCCGGTGGTATCGGCCACATGGGTCGAAACCGCCGGAATATCGTATACGTAATCATGTGTCAGCAGGCGCGCGCCGTGTTCGCCCAGTGTCATGACCAGCACCGCCACACCGCGTTCAAACACCTCGCGCATATCGCTCAGGCCAAGCAGTCGGCACAGGTAATCGGCTTCGATCTGGTTGCAGAAGATAAGCTGCGTGACGCGCACAAAATACTCCAGGGCTTCACGCGGGTAGGCCGCGATGTCGGGCTTCAACTGCCACGCCAGCGGGATACCCTGCTCGGCCAGCCGGCGCGCAAACTGGATGTTATACGCTGTCGTCCCGACCGTGATCAGCCCCCAGCGCACCGCGTCCAGACCATGCAGGCACAGTTCGCCCGTCCACGCATCGGACGCGCCGGGGAAAAAGAAGTTCTGGTATTCGCCATCCCCGTTGCGGAACAGATAACTCCGCGACGTTGTTTGCCCCGGCAGCAGCGTCAGGTTACGGCAGTCCACGCCCTGCGCCAGCAGATACTCGCGGTAGCGCAGGCCGGGCGCGTCATCACCGACCACCATCGCCACGCCCGTCTGAAACCCAAGCCGCTGCAAACCAACGGCCACGTTCGCGCCGCAGCCGCCGAAGGTGGCGGCGGCCTCATCCACGATGCCGCCGATGAGGGCGGTTTCGCCTACCGCCGGGCTGTAGGACACCGGCAGAATATGATCGAGGCT
Source organism: Aggregatilineales bacterium (assembly GCA_029975765.1). Taxonomy (GTDB): domain Bacteria; phylum Chloroflexota; class Anaerolineae; order Aggregatilineales; family Phototrophicaceae; genus CFX2. Next base: position 10,945 of record JARKOK010000043.1, on the reverse strand, counting down.
GGGATAGCCGGTCGCCAGCAGGTCAAGCATGGGCCGCCGCTCCCGTTCGGAGCAGTTCCAGCGCCGTGTCTACCGGCACTACCCGCCCCATATACTTGTCTATGTCTTCCAGATTGGCGTCGTGTAAGTGCGGTTTGTCGGTCGCCACGCAGTCACGCGGCACGATTACGCGGTAATTCCGTTCAAAGGCGTCGGTCGCCGTCGCCCGGATGCACACGTTGGTCTTGGTGCCGGTCAGGAACACGCGCTCAATATGGTTGTCGCGCAGGATTAAATCCAGATCGGTGCCGACAAACGCGCTGTAGCGGCGCTTGGTGATCACGTAATCTTCCGGCAGCGGCGCCAGCGGCGGCGCAAGTTCCACGCCGAGCGTGCCGCCTTCACAGTGGGCGCGCACGTTTTCCAGTTCCCAATCGGGTTTGCCGGGGCGGTGCGAGTCAATCACCCAGATGATGACCGCGCCGGCCTGCCGGGCGTGCGCCACAAAATCGGCGATCACCGGCACGATCTGGCCGGCGCCGGCGTTTGGCACTTTGCCCTGTTCCATATCGGTAAAATCGCGCACCATGTCAATCACCAGCACGGCGGATTTCATCATCACCACCCCTTACGCCACTCTTTACGGACGGAAATCAGCGTCAGCATCAGCACCACGATGACATACGGCAGCATCTGGAAAAACTGCGGCGGCGTGTTGGTGGTGGTTTGCAACCGGAACTGAAGCGCCTCGAACAGGCCAAACAGCAGGCAGGCCAGCGCCGCCAGACGCGGGCGACCGGCAGCAAAATACACCGCCGCCAGCGCGATAAAACCGCGCCCGGCAGTCATGTTTTCGCGGAACAGCGCCAGATCGCCCACCGCCAGATGCGCCCCGGCCAGCCCGCATAACACGCCGCCGAGCATCAGCGCGAGGTACTGCATCCGGCGGACGGAAATGCCCGCTGTTCGCGCCGCTTCGATATTTTCGCCCACCGCGCGAATATGGATGCCCACCGGCGTTTTGTACAGGAACAGCGCCACCAGCGGGATCACCAGCCACGACACATACACCAGCGGCGAATGGCTGAACACCACCTTGCCGAAGAACGGCAGATCGCTGATGCCCGCCAGTCTGAGCGACGGCAGGCTGCTCAGTTCCGGCGGGGCGAAGGTGCCGCTGGCGCCGAACAGGATTTGAATCAGATAGGCCGTGCTGCCAGCGGCCAGAAAGTTGACCGCGAGGCCGGAGACGATCAGGTTGGCGCGCAGATCGGTGACGAACAGGGCGAACAGCGCCGCCAGCGCCGCGCCGATCAGACAGGCCGCCAGGATACCACCCCACGTCGAACCGAGCGCAAAACCGACCGCCACCGCCACGAACGCACCGGTCAGCATCAGCCCTTCCAGCGCGATATTGACCAGCCCCACCTGGAAACTGAGCAGACCGGCCATTGCCGCCAGAATCAGCGGGGTAGCTAATCGCAGCGTGGATGCCAGGATATTGGCGAGAACTTCAATCGCGTCCACCGGTGCCCTCCTAATCCACGCTGCCGGGCTGCGCGACGGGCGCCGCGCGGCGGGGCGCGAGGCGTTTCCGCAGCCAGTCGAAGCCCAGATCAATCGCTACAAAGAAGATGATGAGGGCGATCAGGATGTCTATCAGATCACGCGGGATGCGCGTGAACATCTCCATCGTGGACGAGCCGTTCCGCAGCGCGCCGAAGAACAGCGCCGCCAGCAGCACCCCTGCCGGCGAATTGCGCCCCAGCAGCGCCACCACGATGCCATCAAAACCTAACCCGCGCGAGAACCCGGCCACGAAGCGGTAATGCACACCCAGCGCCTGCCCCGCGCCCGCCAGCCCGCCGATGAAACCACTGATAAACATCACCAGCAGGATGATGCGGCCCACCGGCATCCCTGACCAGCGCGTAAACACCGGATTCGAGCCGATGCTGCGAATCTCATAACCAAGTGTGGTGCGCCGCATCAGGAATAACACCAGCCCGAACACACCCAGCGCGACAAAAAAGCTGATGTTCCACTGCGATCTCGGCACGATGCGCGCCAACTGCGCCTGCGGCGCGACCTCCGCCGACATCGCGTTTGCCATGCCCGGCACAAGAAACGGGCCGTTCACCAGATAATCGGTAAACAGGATCGCCACGTAGTTCAGCATGATCGTCGTGACGATCTCATCCACCCGCAGCCGCGCCTTGAGATAACCGGGAATGAGCGACCATAAACCGCCGACCAGCCCGCCGAACAGGAAAGCCAGCGTGATCAGCAGCAAACCGGGCAGTTCGGTGAAGGTGAAACCCACCCACGCCGCCGCGAACGCGCCCACGTACAGCGCCCCTTCCACCCCCACGTTGAAGATGCCGGCGCGGAACGCGACCAGTGTCGCCAGCCCGGTGAAGATCAGCGGTGTGGCCGCCAGCAGCGTGTTGGCAATCGCGCGGTCGTTACCAAAGGCGGAATTCCAGACCACCTGATAGGCGTTCAGGGCATCCTTGCCGGAAAGCTGGATGATGATCGCGCCCACAACCAGCGCCAGCGCCAGCGTCACCAGCATCCGGGCGACGTTCCGGGTTTGCTCCATCATGCTGCGCCTGCCTCTGTTTTACCGGCCATGTACTGCCCCAGTTTCTCCCGCGTGACCTGTTCGTAGTCGAAGGTCTGGAGGATGCGCCCGCTGAACAGCACCGCGATGCGGTCGCTGATCGCCAGCAGTTCGTCCAGATCAGCCGAGATAAGCAGCACGGCCACGCCCGCGTCACGCAGCTGCAAAAGCTGCTCGTGTACGAAGCGCGCCGCGCCCACGTCCAGCCCGCGCGTGGGCTGGGCGGCGATCAGCACCGCCGGCTGGCGTTCCAGTTCGCGGGCGATGACGATCTTCTGCGCGTTCCCGCCGGACAGTGTGCCAACATTCACCGTTTCCGCCGGCGTGCGGATGTCAAACCGCCGGATCGCGTCCCGCGCCGCTGCCCGTATCGCGCCGATGTCCATCACACCCCAGCGCGAAGCCGGCGCGTGGTAATACGAATTGGCGATGATGTTCTCCCATACGCTCATCTGGCCGCTTAAACCCTCCCGGTTGCGATCTTCCGGGATGAGCGCCAGCCCGCGTTCGCGCCGCTGGCGCGGCTTCAGGCCGGTAATGGGCCTGTCATCCAGCACCAGTTCACCCCGCCGGGCGGGCCGTTTGCCGATCAGCACTTCCAGCAGTTCGCGCTGGCCGTTGCCTTCCACACCCGCCAGTCCCAGAATTTCGCCGGCGCGTACCTCAAAGGTGACACCTTGCAGCACCGGCAGGCCGCGATCATCGTCGGCGTCCACCGCCCGCAGCGCCAGCCGGCCTCGCCCGCTCTGCGCGGGTTGGGCGTGCCGCGTCACGGTTTCCACGTCATGCCCGACCATCAGCCGCGCGATTTCGGCAGGTGAACTGCCGGACACCTCCACGCAGCCGACCACCTGCCCGCGCCGCAGCACCGTCGCGCGGCGGCAGATGCTCATGATCTCGTACAGTTTGTGTGTGATAAAAATGGCGGTGCGGCCATCGTCCACCAGCCGCCGGAGGATGGCGAACAGGTCGTCCACTTCCTGCGGCGTCAGCACCGCCGATGGCTCGTCCAGAATCAGCAGTTTCGCGTCCCGGTACAGCAGCTTGAGGATTTCCACCCGCTGCTGCACCCCGACCGACAGGCTGCTCACCCGCGCTCTGGGGTCAACCGCCAGCCCGAAGCTGTCCGACAATCGCGCCACGCGCTCGATCATACGCGGCTCGTCCACCAGCAGCCCGCGCCGGGGTTCGTAACCCAGCGCCACGTTTTCCGCGACGGTCAGCGATGGAATCAACTGGAAATGCTGGTGTACCATGCCGATGCCCATTCGTATGGCGGCCTGCGGGTTAGGCACCGCTGTCCGCCGGTCATCGAGCAGGATGTGACCCGCGTCCGGCTGCTCGATGCCGTACAGGATTTTCATCAGGGTGGATTTACCCGCGCCGTTTTCTCCAACCAGCGCGTGAATTTCGCCGCGCTCCACGCTCAGGTTCACGCTGTCGTTGGCGACCACACCGCCGGGGTAGGTTTTGGTGATCCCCTGCATCTCCAGATAGGCCATGTTTGCTCTCGCCCTGCTGACCCAGATATTTCCAAAGCTATGTTGGTTCAACCGTAGGGACGAGGTATACCTCGTCCCTACCCAAAGGTTTACCGATAGATAGTTACTCGTCGAGAGACTTTTGCAGTTCGACCAGACCGGCACAGGTACGATTGTCGTACAGCATCTGGCGCTGTTCTTCCGTCAGCGTGCGGGTGTCAATCACGGCCAGATCGCCCGCGATGATCTGCTCGCGCATCTCCTTGACCCGATCCATGTACTCGCGCGGGATCACATGGCGTGTGTAGGTCATGTCGCTCAGGCCCACGCCATCCTTATCCAGCCCATACTGCTCGACCGTGCCGCCGGCCAGTTCGCCGGCCACCAGCTTGCCGATCACGTCATACACGGCCACATCCACGCGCTTGAGCATACTGGTCAGCACGAAGCCCGGCGCGAGATAATCCTGATCGCTGTCCACGCCGATGGCATAGAAGTCCTCATCCTTGGCGGCGACGATCACCCCCGCGCCCGTGCCGCCCGCGACCTGAAAGACCACGTCCGCGCCCTGCTCATGCATCGCCAGCGCGATCTCGCGGCCTTTGGCCGGGTCGCCAAAGCCGCTGGAATAAGCGAACAACACCTGAATATCCGGGTTCACGGCGCACGCGCCTTGCAGATAACCATCGAGGAACACATCAATGCCGGTGGACTGTACGCCGCCAATCGCGCCAATCACGGCGGCCTGATTGGTATGCGGGACAGCCGCATCCGATGTGACCATCGCGGCCAGCGCCCCGGCCAGATACGAGCCGGTGTGTTCGTCAAACATGATGGACACGATGTTCGGCTGGTCCACGACGATATTGACGATGGAGAACAGCGTATCCGGGTAATCCGGCGCCACCCGCGCCAGCGGGTCAAAATGGCTGAATTCCAGCGTAATCACCAGATCAAAACCGGCTTCCGCCGCGTTACGCAGGATTTGTTCGCCTTCGCCCACCGGGTCAGCCGATTCAATCGGCACGACTTCCACGCCGTAATCCTGCGCCGCCAGCGTCAGCCCGGCAAAAGCGGCGTCATTGTAGGAACGATCTCCCAGACCACCCTGCGCGATGATAAGCGCCACCCGCTTCTGATCCTGCGCGTGGACAACCGCTGTCACGCTCAGGGCGATCACCAGTAGAACCAGCAGAAAAGCAGTACGTTTAGACATATTTCCCCTCGCTTATGAAATTTATCTTTGGCAGATACCCGTCGCTGTTGTTTCGTGTTGCCCGCCATTCACCTCCTTGCTGTTTATCGTCTGAGGCGCGTCCGGTACTGGTAAAGGTCGGCGTGATACAGGGCGACCACATATTCCACAAACTGTCCCCGGTTGTCCCACGAAAAACGGGTTGTCCGTAGCAGCGGCGCGCCGGGTTTCACCCGCAGCAGCGGCGCGGCTTCCCTGCTGGCCGCGACGGCTTCGATCAGGTCTTCACCTTCGCCTAGCTGGATGCCTTTTTCGGCCAACAGGGCATAGAGCGAAGGATTCCGTTCCAGTTCTGCCGGGGTGATGGTGACGTTGTTCAGATAAGCATCGTGGATGCCAACCGGCGCGTCGTTGGCAAACCGCACCCGTTTGATGCGGAGCAGCCGGCTGTCCGGCGGGAGCGAAACCCGCGCCATAACGTCGCCGGGCGGCGGCGCCGGTTCAAACAGCAGGATTTGTGAGCCGGGGTGCAGTCCCCGCGCTCGAATATCTTCTGAAAAGCTGACCAGTTGTTCCAGGGGGTGTTCCATGCGCCGCGCCGACACAAACGTGCCGCGCCCGCGCTGGCGGTGGATGTAACCGGCAGTAACCAGCTCGTTCATCGCCTGCCGAACGGTCATGGGGCTGATGTTGTACTGGCGCGCCAGTTCGTTCTCGGAGGGCAGGCACTCACCCGGCTTCAGCGTGCCGGAGTCGATCAGCCGGGCAATACCGGTCTGCAACTGAAAATACAGTGGCACCGGGATTTCTTTATCAAGCTGGACGGCTAATAAATCCATTTTAATAATCCCGACCCTATAACCCTAGTTCTCTAGAGATATTAACATGGAAACAGGGTTCGTGCAAATGAAGATTTATGGAGGGTGTATTTCAGTTCAGGGGCAGCAGCCGCCAGGAGTGTTGAACTCCGGGCGGCGCCAGAGCCTGAAAGCCGGCTGAAGGGGCTTCTGGGGCGGGTCAGCGTGTTCCCGCCGCAACCGGTCAGGCGGTGGATCAGTAGCCGGTTTCGCCGGCCACCGCGCCTTCGACGATCTGGACGGCGGCGCTGGTGCCGATCAGTTCCGCGCCAGCATCCAGCAGCGCGAAGGCCAGCGCGGTGCTGTTCACCTTGCCGGACGCTTTCACCTTGCAGCGCGGGCTGACGGTTTCACGCAGCAGGCGGATATTTTCGACGCTGGCGGGTTCGCTACCCGGCCCCACACCGCTGGAATTTTTCACCCAGGGCAGGCCGGCTTCGTCCAGCAGGCGGGCGGCCAGCCGGCGGTCGGCATCCTTGTGGATATAACCCAGTTCGAGCATGGCTTTCAGCGGGCGGCCTTCGGCGGCGGCGGTCAGGTCGGCAGCTTCCTGGCGGAATTCGTCATACATGCCCGACAGGAAAAAGCCCATGTTCGGCTCATAATCAATCTCGTCCGCGCCCAGCGCCAGACATTCACGGATCAGGCCGATCTTGGCATGGCGGCTTTCGTGCCCCATGCTCAGGCCGATGCAGGTCGCCACGCGCACGCCCGTACCGCGCAGCACGTCTACCGCCAGCGGCACCCAGCACATCGCAATCATGGCCGCCTGAAAGCGGTAGCGGGCGGCGGTTTCCAGGTGGGTGATGATGTCCTGCCGGGTGGCATCGGGGCGGACGAGGGTAAACTGAAGATAACCCGCGAGTTCGGCGGGCGAGAGGGCTGACATTGTGCAAACTCCCACAATCGGTTGACGAACGACGTTAAACAGGATACAGTAGTTGTATATAGATGTCTATAGACCTTCGGTAAAATTACGCTTTGTTAAAGACCTTTTGATGGTGCAAACCACATGACTCCCGACCTCCAGCGCACCGGGCCGCAGCCCATCTACAAACAGATTGAGGACTGGATGCGCCAGCAGATATTGAACGGTGCCTGGCCGGAACACTTCAAGCTGCCGTCAGAACTTGATCTGGCCGCCGAGTTGAAGGTCAGCCGGGGCACAGTGCGGAAAGCCATCCTCGCGCTGACCGCCGACCGGCTGCTGCTGCAAATTCACGGGCGGGGGACGTTTGTATCGTCCGAACGCCTGGAACAACCCCTGGCGGAACGCCTGCTCACCTTCTCCGACGATCTGCTGCTCAAACATATTCCGTTTGAAACCCACGTGCTGGAACAGACGGTAGCCGTACCACCCGCGCGGGTGGCATCCCTGCTGGCGCTGCCGCCGGGCGCGCGGGCGCTCACGCTGAAACGGGTGCGGGTGGTGGCCGGGGTGACATATGTGCTGCTGCACAACTACGTGGCTTATGACCGCTGCCCCGGCATTGAAAAGGTGGATTTTACGCAGGCGCGGCTGTTTGAAACGCTGGAAAAACAGTACGGGCTGGAACTGGACTGGGGCAGCCGCTACTTTGAAGCGCAGTCGGCAGACGAAACGTTAGCCGGACGGCTGCATATCCAGTCGTGCGAGCCGGTGATGTACATGCAGCAGATCGCGTATTTACGCGGCGGCACGCCGATTGAGATGTCCGATATGTGGGTGGGCGGCAGCCACTTCCGGCTGTCGGCCACGATCAAACGCGGGCAGTCGGGCGGGCTGACGGGCGATATTTACGAGTATGTATCGCCGCGCGCGTGGGAGACAGAAGATCGGGGATAAATAAAACCGGTAACCGGTAGAGGGACGTGCCTCTACAGGACAGTCTTTAATGGCAGACAGAGGTGTGAGATGGTAGAAGCAGCGTATTTACCCGGCAAACAGGCACGCGCGGCCCGGATGCGCATGGATACGGCGCGCATCCTCAAACGATTTTTCTTCTGCGAACGGGCGCTGATTCTGGCGCAGTCCGGCTGGCTGGCGGCGATTGGCAATCTGGACGTAAAAACCATCCTGCCGCGCCTGACGTGGGAAAATGCGATGACGGCGGACGCGCTGCGGAACCGCGTGTTTGAACTGCGCTATCCCAGCCGCCTGATGGAACGCGGCGACGACGCGCCGGTGATCGAGGTGTTCGAAGAAGCGATCCACGCGCCCGGCGCCGAGGCGCTTATCCTGGCGCTGGCGCGGGTGCTGACGCCGGCGCTGCTGGCGGCGTATCTGGAGTATCTGGAAGTAGGCGACGAACTGGCCGACGGGCCAACGCTGCGCTTTCTGCGGGTGGCGGTGGACGAAAAAGAGGAACAGGTCGCCACGCTGACGGCGTTTGCTGACCAGATGTTATCCGCCGCGCCCGACAAACTGGCCGAGGCCGAAACCTGGACGGCGGCGCTGGCCGCGCGCCTGGACGCGGTGGGCGGGCTGCGGCTGGAAGACCCGCACCCGGCGGACACGCTGCCGGAACTGCCGGGCCGCCGGCCATTCGCGCTGGCGCACGTGCCGGCGCGGGATACCCGGTTTCACCTGTGCCGTTATTACTGGCCGGATGTGGTGGATCCATCCTTCCCCTACGGCGACGGTGTGATGCTGCAACTGCGCAGCGCCGTCAGCCATCTGAACGAAGCGTGGGCGGTCGAAACCGGCGGCGCGATTTTGCAGGCCTTTGGCGATGTGCTGGAGTGGGAATTCATCTACGACGCGGCCCGCTGGACGTATGACGAAAGCCGCCATACCCGCATGGGATTAGACCGGCTGCTGGGCTGGGGCTACGAACCGGAAGAACTGCCGCTGGGGACGTACATCTACGACAGCGCCAACGGGCAGGAGCCGGTGGTGCGCCTGGGGATGCTGTTCTACTTCGAGACGAAGAACATCGGCAAAAAACACGCGCGGGCGGCGGCGTTTGAAGCCTACGGCGACGACGTGAGTCAGCATGATATGGAGTTTGACTGGGCCGACGAAACCATCCACGCGCACTATGGCAGCCGCTGGCACGGCCGGCTGGCTGAACTGCTGCCGGGACAGGTGCCGGAACTGGAAACGCTGCGGCAGACGTGTGACCGGCTGGTGCAGGCGACGGTAGACGCGGCCACCGATGCCGACCGCGAGGACATCCGGCGGGTGGCTGACGCGATGATCGCCAAAGCGCGGCGCATCGGTCTTAAGGCAGTGGAAGACGAGTCGTAAGGTAAGATACAGGGGTGCATTCAGCGCCCTGAAATAGAAAACCCGCAGGGGCACCCGACAGTTCGCCCCTGCCAACCAGGAACTACCGCCCCGGCGCGAAGGGAGTACCATCCATGACTGACAACATTTCCACCCTCAACCAACCCGGACGGACAGCGGTCGTGCCCAGCCGTTTACGCCGCATCCTCTCCGCGCGGGAAACGGGCGTGTTTATCGCGCTGGTGCTGATGTGCGTCGTGCTGGCAATCGCGCGCCCGGACGCATTTCCCCGCCCGCAGAATTTTCTGAACATCGGGCGGCAGGTATCGCTAGTGGGCATCATGGCGATTGGAATGACCTTCGTCATCATCAGCGGCGAGATTGACCTGTCCATCGGCTCGATTTACGCGCTGGCGGGGCTGTCCACCGGCCTGCTGCTGACGCAGGGCTGGGCCATGCTGCCGGCGGTCGCGGTCGGGCTGGGCATTGGCAGCATCGTCGGGTTCATCAACGGTTTTCTCTCGACCTATGGAAAACTGCCATCGTTCATCACCACACTGGGTATGATGAGCGTGGCGCGCGGCGCGGCGCTGCTGCTGACCAACGCGGAGCCGGTGACGATCCGCGAGCAGTTTGGCGTGCAGCCAGCGGCGCTGGAACAGTTTAAATTCATGGGACAGGGGCTGTTGTTCCAGCAACCGGGCGGCTTCCCCGGTCTCCCGATGCAGTTAGTCTTTTTTATCATCATCGTGATTCTGGGCTGGCTGCTGCTGGGGCGGACGGTGTTTGGCTTCAAAATTTACGCCGTCGGCGGCAGCCCAAAGGCCGCGCGCGCGTCGGGCATTCAGGTGCCGCGCGTGAAAATCTGGGCGTTTACGATGATGGGCTTCCTCAGCGCGCTGGCCGGAATTCTGGTGCTGGCGTTTCTGTTGAGCGGGCAGGCCGGGCAGACCGGCTCAGGGCTGGAACTGGACGTGATCGCGGCGGTGATCGTCGGCGGCGCGGCGCTGTCCGGCGGCGAAGGCTCAATCCTGGGCACCGTGTTAGGGGTATTCATCATCGGCGTGCTGCGCAACGGTCTGGTGCTGCTGGGCATTTCCCCCTTCTGGCAGACCACGATCATCGGTCTGGTTATCATTCTGGCCGTCGGAGTGGATAAATGGACCCGCAGCCGCCGGACGCGGTGAATAAGCGTTCTTCACAAAAAAGGAGGCGGATAAACGTAATCTTTTCTGTTAGCTGCGGTAAAATATGGGGGGCGCTCGCATGAGCGAGTCGTGGGTATATCTGTTCATAGTTACTAAGGAGATTCAAACAATGCGGCAGTTAAGGAAGGTTTTCTTACTGGTGGCGCTGGCGGCGGCGCTGGTGCTGATGGTCGCGCCGGTTGCCCACGCTCAGGGTGAATTCAAGCTGGCGGATCGGATTGCGGCGAAGGTAGCGGCGGGTGAGCCGCTGGTGTTCCGGGTCTCGTACCATGACGTGAGCAACGAGTTCGCGCCGCAGATCAAGGCGGGCGTGGAGCGCGCGGCGGCGGAACTGGGCGCGGCGGTGGACGTGCAGTTCGTCGGGCCGGTGGGGCCGAAGGCGGAAGATCAGGTA
>JARKOK010000120.1 GCA_029975765.1 Aggregatilineales bacterium | reverse complement strand
CGATTGCAGCCACTTTGACGAACCGGGCTGCGCGGTCAACGAAGCCGCCGAAGAAGGGCGCATCGCGGAAAGCCGCTATCTCAGCTATCTCGATCTGCGGATCGAGCTGGAGAACGCCTACACGATTTCGTGATGATCGGGGCATCGTTTTTATCATAGTACCTCAACAGATGAGAATGATGGGTGCTGTAGGGGAGCGCCTGTGTGCGCTCGCCTGCACTCGCCGGCGGGCGGCCACATCGGGCCGCCCCTACGACCCAGCAGATTAATCTTGTCGGTGTAACACGGGCGCACCGCCGTGCGCCCCTATGGTTAACCTTCGGCCTGCACCGCGTCGCGGGCGGCGGCGAACACGGCCCGCGCGGCGTCGGCATCGCCGGCCAGCAGCAGGCCGGCGGACACTTCCACCGCTATATCCCCCGGCAGCGCCCGCACCGCAAACGGACGGTGCGCGCCGCCCCAGCGTTTGAGCGTGAACCGTTCCCAGCGCGCCAGTTCGTCTAAGGCTGCTTTCGCGGAATAGCTGCCAGTTTCCGGCTGTCGGCTGCCAGCTAAATCCTGCTGTTCACCTTCGCTATCTTCCTCTGTGTCTTTGCCCCTTTGCGCCTCTGCGTTACGCTTTTCTGCCGTCATCCCCACCGGCAGCGCGCCCCAGGCCGCCGGCGGCAGGTGATAATACCGGTCGCGGATTTCGTTGATGCTCAGCACCGGGTAGGCCGCGCGCAGGTCGTCCAGCCGCGCCTGCGTGTCGGTCGGGCGAATGTCGTCAAACTCCGCCACCAGATCACCCGGCCAGAAGGGTAACAACTCTTGCGAGATTTTCTGCGCCAGCCGCACCAGCTTCGGCCACAGCGTGCGCTCGACGAACTGCCGTTCGGCGACGGTGGCGTTGGCTTCGGTGGCGTTTTCCGCGATGAGGCCGATGGGCACGCCGAAGATATTCAGGATTTCGTCGCGGTGCGCCTGCCGCCCTCTGAGGAAATCGAGTTCGTTGTGGTTGAGGCCAATGTTCTGCCACTCGATACCGCCGCCGCGCAGGAAGGCCGTCCGGCGCTGCGGCCCGCCGTAGCTCTGCCGCCACTCGCATTTGATGCGCTCAAAGTCGGCGTCGGACACCGGCTCTCTGATCTGCACGATGCCCGCCGGCACGCCGCTGTCCCGGCTGAAGGTGTTCTGATTCCACTCGGCCATCGCGCGGTCGCTGCTGACGGCCAGCCGCGCGGCTTCCAGCGCCGACAGGCCGTAGTAGTCGTTGGCCGGATGCCAGCGTTTAAAATGCACGACCTCGACCGCTTCCAGTGGAAGCCGCAGGCCGTCAATTTCGTAGATATAACCCCGGATGTACCGCGCCGCGTCCGGCACGATGCTGACACGGTCAGGGCGCAGCGGCCAGATTTCTTCCGGCACGCCGTCACCGGCCAGCAGCCAGTAAGCGTTGCCACACAGTTCCAGCGCGCCGACCGTCTGCTCGATCAGCTCGAAGCGGCTGAGGAAGGGATTGGGCGCATCCAGCAGGCGTTCGAACGGGTGGCGCTGCACGTCCACCCGGCGCTCGCCGTCCAACCGCATGACCCGCAGCGGCACCAGCGCCGCCGCCTCGGCAATCCGGCTGACGGCCACGTACACCCAGGGCGACTGCTGGTAAACCAGCGTTTGTGTCTGCGCCGCCGCCAGATTCGGCCACTGGAAATCATGATGGCGGGCGACGGCGGCGATAT
>JARKOK010000104.1 GCA_029975765.1 Aggregatilineales bacterium | reverse complement strand
CGACATGATCATCACCGATGGCTTCGAACTGGTGGACTTCGACGTGCCGCTGTCCCGCTCCATCACCGGCGGCACCGGCAGCTATACCGCCGTCAAGGGCGAACAAATCCAGACCCTCATGGGCTTCACCGAAACGATGGGTGTGAACCTGAGCGTCGAGTTCCAACTGAACCCGTAATCCCGATGGCAGCCAGTCCCGCCCACAGGGATACCAAAGGGCTGGCTGCCCTTCTTCCATACCGACAGACAAAACACACTACGGCCCGTGAAAGGATAGAAATGATGGATTACACGACCAACACCCATGCGGAAACCGTGCGCGAGCTGCGAACCCAGTTCGCCGGGCAGATCATTCTGCCGGGCGACATGGAGTATTATGCCGCCCGCCAGGTCTGGAACGGCATGATTGACCGCTATCCGGCGCTCGTGGTTCGCCCGATCAATACGGCGGATGTCATCACGGCGGTCAACTTCGCACGTGAGAATCACCTGCCGCTGGCGGTGCGCGGCGGCGGCCACAACGTCGCCGGGCATGGCACCTGCGATGACGGCATCGTGATTGACCTGAGCGCGATGCGGCGCATCGAGGTGAATACGGCAGCCCGGACGGCACGCGCCGAAGGCGGCGTCACCTGGGGCGAACTGGACGCCGCGACGCAGGTCTACGGGCTGGCGACCCCCGGCGGCGTGTTTTCCAAAACCGGAATCGCCGGGCTGACCCTGGGCGGCGGCTTCGGCTGGCTGCGGAACAAGTATGGTCTGAGCTGCGACAACCTGCTGTCGGCAGAGGTGGTGACCGCCGACGGGCGTTTGATCCACGCCAGCAAGACTGAAAACAGCGACCTGCTGTGGGGATTGCGCGGCGGCGGCGGCAACTTTGGCATCGTGACCACCTTCGAATATCAGCTTCATCCGGTGGGGCCAGAAGTCATGTTCGCCTTCACCTTCTACGATACGGAGGATGAAGCGACGATGAAACAGGCGCTCCGTTTCTACCGGGATTTCTGCGAAGTCGCGCCCGACGACGTGAGCACCATCGCCGCGCTGGGACGGATTCCGGCAGAACCGGCGCTGTTCCCGGAGGCGATTCACGGTCGTTACTTCGTTTTGCTGGGCGGGCTGTACGCCGGCAATCCGGCAGAGGGGCAGGAGGCATTACAGCCGCTCATGGATTTTGGGGTGCCGCTCGTCAGCGCCAGCGGGGTGAAACCCTACATCGAAGCGCAGCAGGCGTTTGACGCCGACTACCCGGACGGCCACCGCTACTACTGGAAATCGCTCAACCTGCAGCGCCTGAACGAAGACGCGATTGACCGCATCGTTAAACACGCCCGCCGCCAGGTGTCCTGGCACAGCACCACCGATCTGTGGCATATCGGCGGCGCGGTAGCGCGTGTCAGCGCCAGCCAGAGCGCGTTTCATGGCCGGCAGGCTGCCTTCCTGCTGAACCCGGAAGCCAACTGGGAACACCCCGACGACGACGCGGCCAACATCGCCTGGGTGCGGGATTTCATCGAGGACATGCAGTTGTTCTCCGATGGCAGCCGCTATCTCAACTTCGCCGGCTTCCAGGAAGAAGGCGAGGAGATGATGCGGAAAGCCTTCGGCCACCAGTACATCCGGCTGATGGTGCTGAAGGCCAAGTACGACCCGGATAACCTGTTCAGCCTGAACCAGAATATCAGACCTGTCGTAACCAACTGCTGAGATCAACAGTTGGCCGGCTATAAGGAGGAATGAACGATGAAACACCTGCTGTACCGCCGGACATTCCGGCAGATTTTGGGCATCGGCCTGGCGCTGGTGCTGCTGATGAGTGGGCTGGCCGGGCCGGCGCTGGGCGCGCCGGCCCCCCTGGCGGCGGATTACAGCGCCGACGTGGCGCGCGCCTGGTTCGACCTGCAACTGGCTGTCGTCACGCGCACCTGGGGCTTTTCACCGCCGGTCGCGGCGCGCGCTTACGGTTACACCGGGGTAACGCTGTATGAAGCGGTCGTGCCGGGAATGCCGGGCTACCAATCGCTGGCGCACCAGCTCAACGACCTGAACGATCTGCCGCGGCCCGCGCCCGGCCAGACGTATCACTGGGGCGCGGTCGCCAACAGCGCGCTGGCGCAGATCACCCGGCAACTGTTCCCGACGGCTAACGCCAACAACAAGGCCGCCATCGAACAGCTTGATCGCCGGTTTATGGAGCAGTTCGCGCTTGAAACGGACGCCGACACGCTGCGCCGCTCGATGATCTACGGGCAGGCGGTCGCGGACGCCATATTTGAATGGTCCACAACGGACGGCGCGCACGAGAGTTTCCGCAGCAACTACTCCAAAACCTACGCACCGCCAGTCGGGGACGGCCTGTGGGTGCGCACCCCGCGCCCGAAAGGCAATCCGCAGCCGCCGATGCAGCCCTACTGGGGCGAGAAACGCCCGTTCGTGCTGGCCGATGGTGACGAATGCCTGCCGCCCGCGCCGCCCGCCTATTCGGTCGAGGCCGGAAGCGCCTTCTATGCCGACGCGCTGGAAGTGTACACCGTATCACGCGATCTGACGCCGGAACAGCTTGAAATCGCCCGGTACTGGGCGGACGACCCGTTCCGCACCGCCACCCCCGGCGGGCACTCGATCTCGATTCTGACGCAGGTGTTGGGGCAGGAAGCGGCGGCGCTGGACAGCGCGGCGGAGGCGTATGCCAGAGTGGGCATCGCGCTGGCGGATTCGTTTATAAGCTGCTGGCGCGCCAAGTATCACTATAACCTGCTGCGCCCGGTCACTTACCTCCAGCGGGTGATGGACCCGAACTGGATGCCGGCGCTGACCACACCGCAGTTCCCGGAATATCCGTCCGGCCATTCGGTGGCGTCCAGCGCCGCCGCCCACGTGCTGACCGGGCTGTTCGGGGAGGATTACGCCTTCACCGATCACACCCATGATGACTGGGGGCTGCAACCCCGCGCCTTCGGCTCGTTCGCGGAATATGCCCAGGAAGCGGCACTGTCGCGGCTGTACGGCGGCATCCACTACCGCACAGCGATTGAGTATGGGCTGGAACAGGGGTCGTGCGTTGGTAAGCGGGTGAACGCGCTGCGCTTCCGGGTGGATGCCTGATCGCAGGGCGGCGGCAGCCTTTTCCCCACAGCAGGAGCATGAAATACATGCTCCTGTTTTTTTGTGAGCGAAATAAGGCTTGCAGAATAACGGCGCATCGTTTATTTTTCACGTAATGATTATCAGCGTTGTTTATCTGAACGTGTGATTTCCATCAGCAAGAGTGTTTTCTAAGGCGGTTTATGTTACGAATCGCAACGCTGGGCGGCCTGAAGATTCAGTTAAACGGCGAACCCGTCAGCGGGTTTGTCTCGCGGAAGGCCGACGCCCTGTTGGTCTACCTGGCGCTGCACCCGCGCGAACATGCCCGCGAGACGTTAAGCAATCTGCTGTGGGATGATCTGCCGCAGCAGCAGGCGCTGTCGTATCTGCGCACCGTCCTGTCCAGCCTTCAGAAACAGCTTGGCCCCTACCTCCAGATTACCCGGCATACCGTCGCGCTCAACCCTGACCTGCCGGCTGCCGTAGACGCGCTGGAACTGGAACAGGCGCTGGTCGCGGCGGACGAGCAGTGGAAGAACCGGGCGCACTTCACCCGCCTGACCGTCCAGCAGCTTGAAGCGGCGCTGGCACTGTACCAGGGGGATTTTCTGGCGGGCTTTTTCGTCCGCGACTGCCACGAATTTGAAGACTGGATGCTGCGCCAGCAGGCACACCTGCGCGCGCGCATCCTGGAAGCCTGCCACCGCCTCAGCCAGCATTACCAGCGCCGGCAGGCGTGGGGCGCGGGGCTTCAGTGGGCGGCGCGGGCGCTGGAGTTAGACCCGCTGTTTGAAGCCGGCCACCGCCAGAAGATGCTGCTGCTGGCGCTGTCCGGCCAGCGCGCGGCGGCGTTAGCCCAGTACCAGGACTGCTGCCGGATTCTGGACGAGGAGTTAGGTGTTGAACCAGAAGCCGAAACCACCGCCCTGTACGACAGTATCGCCGCCGGCAACGTGACCGCGCCGCCGCCGGAGGCTGCCGCCGACGCCCTGCCCACCTTTGGCACGCCGTTTGTCAGCCGCCCGGCGGAACTGGAAGCGATCTCGGCCTATCTGAACCAGCCGGACTGCCGCCTGCTGACGCTGATCGGCCCCGGCGGCATTGGCAAAACACGGCTGGCGCTGGAATACGCGCGCCAGTCGCAGGAGGACTACAGCGACGGCATCTATTTTGTGTCGTTTGTCGGCGTGCGCGAGCCGGATCGTATCCCGGAAACCATCGCCAATACGATTGGCGCCGATCTGAGCGGTGACTATTCCAGCCAGAAAAATCTTGCCAGCTACCTGCGCCACCGTGAATCGCTGTTCATCCTCGATAATTTTGAGGATGTGCTGTCCAACGCCGAAGTCCTCAGCCAACTGCTGCAGGCCACCACCGCGATCCGGTTTCTGGTCACTTCCCGCGAGCGCCTGAATCTGGTCGAAGAATGGCTGTTTCCGGTTAAGGAACTGCCTATCCCGCAGGATGGCGGGCTGCCGCAGGCCGAACAATCGGCTGCTGTCCAGCTTTTTGCCCAGAGCGCGCGCCGCGTGCAGCCGAATTTTGCCGTAGATCAGGACCCGGCAGCCGTGATCGCCATCTGCCAGGCAGTGGCGGGTGTACCGCTGGCAATCGAACTGGCCGCATCGTGGGTGCGGTTTATGTCGTGCCAGCAGATTGTCCAGGAGATCCAGCGCGGCCCGGACTTTCTGGTTACCACCCTGCGAAATGTGCCCCGACGTCACCAGAGCATGAACGCCGTTTTCGACGCCTCGTGGCAGCTTCTGACCGAAGAGGAACGGCGCGTGCTGCGCCAGTTGTCTGTCTTTCGCGGCGGATTTACCGAAGCGGCGGCGGCGGCGGTGGTGGGCACGTCCCTGTTCACACTGTCCTCGTTTGTGGATAAATCGCTGTTACGCAGCCTGAACCGGCGTTACGAGATGCACGAACTGCTGCGCCAGTTTGTTAAGGAACGACTGCAGGAGCACCCCGACGAAGAAAGCCAGGCACGGCAGCGCCACAGCCGCTACTATGCCCGGTTCATCAGCGAGCGGGAAAACAAACTGGCCGACGGCCTTTCGCGCACGCAGTTTGAGGAACTGCTGCATGAAGTGGAAAACATACGGCTGGGCTGGCACTACGCGCTGGACACCGGCCTGCTGGAAGAAATCAGCCGTTATCTGCTGCCGCTTTACCAGCTTTACAATAAACAGCACAACTACCGGGATGCCGAAACCCTGTTTGATGCCGCCGTTCAAAAGCTGCAAACGCACGACCACCCGGATGTCACTTTCCTGATCGCCCGCGCGCAGTTGTTTCAGGGGGTGTGCAACTTTCGGATTGACCAGTACGCGAAGGCGGAGACGCTGCTGCTGGCCGCCCTGCCGGTGCTGGAACGATATCAGGCACAGGCCGAGCTGGTCTATGCGCTGCTCATTCTGGGGCGCAGTATGGCCGCGAGCGGCAGCTACTGGAAAGCGCGGCTGTACTACTTGCAGGTTAAACATCTGCTGCGCACAGCGCCCTACACGCTGGAATACTGCGAAATCTGCTTTCGACTGGGCAGTTCGGCGACCATGCTGGGCAAGTATGACGAAGCGCGCCAGCATCTTCAGGATGGGTTTGCCGCGCTGGAACGGGTGGGCAACGACGAACTACGCATGGGCTATTACGTCCACTGCGGCGATCTGGATGTCCGGCTGGGGAATTATACGGCGGCGCTGGCAACCTTTGAGCAGGCCTTAGCCCTGAGCGTCAAAATCGGCTCGCAGAATGACGAAGCGATGATTCTGGCCGATCTGGCGCAGGCGCTCATCCCGCTGGGCGAATATGACCGCGCCAAGGCGGTCTGCCAGCAGAGCATCGAACGCAACCGTAAGTTTTACAACCGCTGGGGTAATGTTTACGGGCTACTGCACCTGGGTAAAGCGCATCTGGCGCTGGCTGAGGATGACGCGGCGGAACAGTGTTTTACCGAAGGGTTAACCATCTGCGACGAAAGCCGGATTCAGAATATGTCCATCGCGCTGCTGCGGCAGCAGGCGCGGCTGCTGGCGCGGCGCGGCGACCTCGACGCGGCGCAGGCGCGGCTGTATGAAGCTCTGGCGCAGGCCGCGAAGGTGCAGATTCCGCCGCTCATTCTGGATGTATTAACCGGACTGGCCGCCGTTTGTGACCGGCAGGGCGACCACGAAACCGCCACCCTGACGGCGGCCTGCATCGTTCACGATCCGGCAGCCACCTTCGAAGCGCGGCAGGAAGCGGCGGCGCTGCTGGAAAAACACGGCAGCCATACCCCGGACACTGCCCCGCCGGCGATGGACACCCAGGCCGTCATGCAGTTTTTCCTGTCCGCTCCCCGACCAGACGCAACCCCCTCCTGAACAGCAAGCAGCCGCCGCGCTGAGTGGGGCGATCGTCATTTTACATTTACGTCGAATTTCGCACCATCAATTGATAATTCCATAACATTCACTTATACAAAACGGATTCATTTATCAACCTTTATTTGAATAATCAAGTTTATGCAAGGTTTTTGTAAGGTTTCCTTGCTAACCTAAAAAACTGAAAGTCATAATTACGTAAAAGACAATATCAATCATATACTTACATAAATGATGAAACACATCTATGCTGTTTTAGTTATATTATATTTTTAATTTTATGTAGTTATTGTGAATCCAGTTATATCGTTATGTTGTATTATAGGGTTAATGGTTAAACTTGATGTATCTTCAAAACCCATTACCGTTAGAAGCCATCCCGTATTCAACCGCCGGCAGCGTTTCCTACACGCATCACTCCCTTAAACGAATGACCGACATCCTGCTGTCCGCCCTGGGGCTGGTGCTGCTGGCTCCTCTGCTGGTGGTTATCGGCCTGGCGATCCGGCTAACATCTCCCGGCCCGGCCATCTTTAAACAGACGCGCGTTGGCGCCAGACCGCATTTCAAAAATGGGCGGGTCGTGTGGGAAACCTGCAATTTCACGATCTATAAGTTTCGCTCGATGGTCGTCCAGGCGGATCCCACACTCCACCAGACCTATATCAAAGCCTATATTCAGGGTGCCCAGGCCGCAGCGGACAACCCCGACAAGAAATTCAAATTGACGGATGATGCTCGCATTACCCCCGTCGGGCGTATCCTGCGCAATACCAGCCTGGACGAACTACCCCAACTGCTGAATGTCCTCAAGGGCGATATGAGTCTGGTCGGGCCGCGACCGCTGCCGACTTATGAAGTCGCCGAATTTCAGGAATGGCACCGCGAACGGCTGGCCTGCCGTCCCGGTATCACCGGCATCTGGCAGGTTGAAGGCCGGTGTCGCGTGAGTTTCGAAGAGCAAATCCGTATGGATATTGACTACGTTCGCCGCCAGTCCATGCTGCTCGATTTCAAACTGATGGTGCTCACCATCCCAGCCGTGATTTCGGGGCGCGGCGCGGGATAACAGGCTGAAACAACGCGCGTCCGGTACGTTCGGTTTCTGCTCAGACAGGCTGCTTAACAGGTATCACATCATCCGGGGATGGGGAGTCAGGTTATATGTCGCACATATTAAGAGTTGCCATTGTTGGGTGCGGTTACTGGGGAATGAACTACGTCCGGCTGTTCAGTGAAATGCCGGAAACGGAGGTCGTCGTAGCCTGTGACCGCGTAACGGATCGGCTGCACGAAATTGCCCGCCGCTTTCCGGGTGTCAAAACCACCACCCAGGCTGACGATATCGCCCTTATGGACGACGTGGATGCGGTGATCGTCTGTACAACCGCCACCACCCACTATCAGGTGGCGCGCCACCTGCTGGAAGCCGGAAAACATCTGCTGATCGAAAAGCCGCTCACCACGTCTGCCGCCGACGCGGAAGACCTGGTGCGGCTGGCCGAGGCGCGGGGCGTCAAGCTCATGGTGGGGCATGTGTTCCTGTTCAACCCCGGTGTGGAAAAGGTCAAAACCTACATTGAGCAGGGGGATGTCGGGCAGATTTATTATCTGCACGCGCGGCGAACCAACCTCGGCCCTATCCGCCAGGATGTCAACGCCATCTGGGACCTGGCGACACACGACATTTCCATCTTCAACTATCTGCTGAACCGCACCCCGCAGTGGGTCAGCGCGGTTGGCTCGCGCGTGCTGGGCAGCAGCCGGGAAGATGTGGGCTTTGTTGCGCTCGGTTACTCACCCACGATTCGCGGCCACATTCATGTGAGCTGGGCCGACCCGAACAAAGTCCGGGAGATTGTGGTGGTCGGCAGCAATATGCGGATCGCCTTTGACGATCTGAGCGCCCAGGAAAAGGTACGGGTGTACGAAAAAGGTATCGTGTCTTCCATTATCGAACCGGCCAGCTACGGCGAATATCATCTGTCCATTCGTGACGGCAGCATTATCAGCCCTTATCTGAAGATCAGCGAACCGTTAAAAAATCAGGCGCGGCATTTTGTCCAGTGTGTGCTGGACGACCGACAGCCCTTAAGTGATGGCCGCAACGGTCTGGATGTGGTGCGGGTTCTGGAAGCGATTGACCGGTCGTTAAACCTGAACGGCGCGCCGGTTGAATTGGAATGGGGAGAGCGGGTTTATGCAAATCGAGAAGAAGCACTTGCGCGTACCGCTAGTTGACCTCGGCGCCCAATACAACACGATTGGCGGCGAGGTCGAGGCGGCCATTACCAGCGTCCTGCACGCCTCGGACTTCATCCTCGGCGCGCAGGTGCAGCTTTTTGAGGAGGAGTTCGCCCGGTACTGTGAGTCCCAATACGCCATCGGGGTGGACTCCGGATTGTCCGGGCTGGAACTGATCTTACGCGCTTACGGCGTCGGGCCGGGGGATGAGGTGATTACGGCGGCCAACACCTTCATCGCCACCGCTCTGGCAATCTCGCACGCGGGCGCGCGCCCGGTGCTGGTGGACTGCGACCCGCAGACCTACACGCTGGACATCGCCAGAGTGGAAGCCGCGATTACCAGCCGGACAAAGGCCATCATGCCGGTGCATCTTTACGGGCAGCCGGTGGATATGGATCCGCTGCTGGAAATTGCCCGCGCGCGTGGGCTGGTCGTGATCGAAGATGCCTGCCAGTCACACGGCGCCCGTTACAACGGACGGCGGGCTGGCTCGCTGGGCGATGCGGCGGCCTTCAGCTTTTACCCCGGCAAGAATCTGGGGGCTTACGGCGATGGCGGGATGGTCGTCACCAACGATGAACGCCTGGCCGACACCCTCCGGGTTATGCGGAATTACGGCCAGCGGGAAAAGTATCATCACATCACGCAGGGTTTTAACCGCCGGCTGGACACCCTGCAAGCGGCTGTGCTGCGAACCAAACTGCCCTATCTGGACGGCTGGAATGCCGCCCGCCGCCAGCACGCCCGCCTTTATAACCAACTGCTCGAAGTTGATGGAGTTACCCTCCCGGAAGAAGCCGGTTATGCCGAGTCGGTCTGGCATCTGTATGTCATTCGGGTCGCGAACCGGGATGCGCTGAAAACCCATCTGGCGAGTCAGGGGATCAGCGCGGGCGTTCATTATCCGATACCGATCCATCTTCAGCCGGCCTATCAGGAACTGGGTTATGCCAGAGGCGATTTCCCGGTGAGCGAGACCTACGCGGAGCAGATTATCTCCCTGCCGATGTACGCCGAATGCACGCCGGAGATGATTGAACAGGTAGCGGAAGCGGTCAGGGAATTTGTACAGGCAGGCGTTTTACAGTAAGCGGTGAAGACCGGGCAGGTTGAAAAAGCGTGGAACTGTTAAGTTACGTCAAGGTCATCTGGCAGCGCAAATGGATTATCGTCGTGACGATGCTGATCGCGGCAGC
>JARKOK010000087.1 GCA_029975765.1 Aggregatilineales bacterium | reverse complement strand
CAACTGTATTGGGAAGCCAGCTACGAGATTGTCCTGAGCTTAATCGAACATTATCCCGATGCAGATTTAGACACAATGGGCTTGGAGCAGTTGTTTCATTATATCGTCACGCTCCCCAACTTCGCGGATGACCCCGGCATGGTCAATGACGGTATCCTCACCGAAATTCTGCGGGAGTGGTATGAGGAGGTCAACGTTTAATGGATAAGCTCGACCTGCGCGAGTTAAATACTACTGAATTTCCGCTGCCGGATGACTTACAGGGTAACGTGGCGATCACCAGCCTGAGCCAGGTTTATAACTGGAGCCGCCGCTCATCCATGTGGCCGCTGCTGTTTGGGCTGGCCTGCTGCGCGATTGAAATGATCGCGACGGCGGCTTCGCGCTACGATCTGTCGCGCTTTGGCATGGAAGTGATGCGCGCCAGTCCGCGCCAGTCCGATCTGATGATCGTGTCCGGCACGGTTACGAAGAAGATGGTGGTGCCGATTGTCCGGCTGTACAACCAGATGCCAGAACCCAAGTACGTTCTGGCGATGGGCGCATGTGCCAGCGGCGGCGGGCCGTTTAAGGAAGGTTACAACGTCGTTTCCGGCATGGATCAGTATTTGCCGGTAGATGTCTACGTGCCAGGCTGTCCCCCTACCCCCCAGGCGCTGCTTTTCGGCCTGATCGCGCTGCAAAAGAAGATTGACGGCCAATCGTTAGCCAACCTTGACGACGTACCCTGGTATGGCGTTGGTCCGTCTGAACCCACACCGATCCCCATTCTTGGCCCGGACATCATTGACCCGCGCCAGATGGACTTGATTCGCCGCCAGGCTGAGCTGGCCGCCGCCGGGAAACCCTACGGCGTGCGCGAACTACCGCCGGTTGTTAAACCGGTCGCAGCGCCTAAAGTAGTCGCCCCTAAACCCGCCGCAGCGCCAGCAGTTGCCGCCGAGGCGGCAGCAGCCGATGATCCTGAAAAAGCCGCCCGGCTGGCAAAACGTGAAGCTGCCCTGGCGCGGAAACGTGCCGCAGCCGGTGGCGAAACCGCCGATCAGCCGGCGGCGACCGAACCGGCAGCACAGCCAGTAGCCGAAACAGCGGGCGCTCCTGCTGGCGAAGCGACAAAAGGCAAATTCGACAAACAGGCGATGCTGGAAAAAATCCGCCAGAAGAAGGCGCAGAAGGGTGGTTAAGGGAAACATGGTGGATTATCCGATTGAAGCGACCAATATCAGCGCAGCGATTGATACGCTGAAGCAGAAATACCCCGACTTCATCCAGGAAGATACCCGTCAGGGCTACAGCGGCATTATTGTTGATCGGGATCATCTGGTCGAAGTCGCCCAGGTTCTGCGTGACGAACTGGGTTTCGATTATCTGTCCAGCGCCACCGCTGTAGACTATCAT
>JARKOK010000082.1 GCA_029975765.1 Aggregatilineales bacterium | reverse complement strand
AGCCCTGCCGCTTCCACCTTCACCCGCACCATGCCGGGCGCGGGTTCGGGCATCACCGCGTCCTCATACCGCAGCATTTCCGGCCCGCCGTACTCGTACACACGAACGATTTTCATAAGCCAACCTTTCTCGGTCGTTAGTCGCTAAAGGAGAAATCAAAACGAATGCGACTCATGGTAGGGGCGAGGCCAGCCTCGTCCGCTTTGAAATTGTTAGCGTTCAAATTGGTTTGTCCATAAGTACATCAACCAGATGAGAATGATAGGTGCTGTAGGGGAGCGCCGGTGTGCGCTCCCTGACGGGCGGCCACGTTGGGCCGCCCCTACGAACTTCTACACAGCCACGACTACAACCGATGCACCATCCACACATTCGGCTCGATGTAGCGCCCGATGTCCTGCTCCACGTTGATTTCCACCGGCGTCAGCGCGTGCGGCACGATGTACAGGCCGCTTTCGGGAAACATCATGCTGGCCCATTCCTCCCACTGGTCAATCGTGCCGGGGATCAGCATGGACTCCGGGCAGACCTTCACAATCTGCGCTCCCGCCCGCCAGTGAACGCGCAGCCAGGGGTCGAACGGTGAGCCTTCCTCCGTCTTCCAGTGAATATACCGTTCCATTGGCGTCAGGGGGTACAGGCTTTTCAGGCTGGGGCGCACCGGCGCGATCAGTGCCGTCAGGCCGTTCTGCCGCGCCACCTGCCGCAAACCCTGTACCGCGTGCGGGCTGACCCCTTTGCCCACGTGCGACCGCGCCACCGTGATCGAAATCGCGCACAGCGTATTTGGCGTTGTGCCGTTTTCGTACCCCTGCACGCCGGACTCCATCGCCCAGTCCCAGCCTTCCGGCGGCAGGGTATCCGGGCGACCATCCCACACTACCGGAATACTGTTACACACGGCGATCACCTGCCCGGTGTCATCATACAGCGCGAACTGGCACTGCGGGAAATAGGTGTGCAGGCGCGTCCAGTATTTATCCGCCATCGGGTCGAACAGCATAAAGCGCGGCCAGCCGTTGTCCACGATTACGCGCACATCATCTTCCGGCGGCGGCTGTTCGGCATAGGTCAGCAGCTTATAGGTCTCGGCAAACTGTTCCATACAAGTCCTCATACATTTCGGCGGCTCGTGACCAACTGTACCGGGTTTCGATCAGCGCGCGCCCGCTGTCGGCCAACTGCTGCTGCAAGGCGCGGTCGGTCAGCAGACGCACACTCGCGGCGATAAGGGCATCCCCGTCGGCAATCAGCGCGCTGTGGCCGTCACGCACCGCGATGCCATCCACACTCAGCGGCGTAGCAGCCACCGGGCAGCCCACCGCCAGAGCTTCCAGCAGCTTGTTTTTAATGCCCGCGCCGTAGCGCAGCGGGCAGACAAAGGCCGCCGCCCGCGCCAGATACGGTCGCACATCCGGCACGCGCCCGGTCACTTTAATCGTTTCGTTCGCCAGCGCCTGTAATTCCGGCGGTGGGGCGTTCCCCACCAGCCAGAGTTTAACATCCGGCACCTGCTTTTGCACCTGCGGCAGAATCTCCCGCGCCAGCCGCAGCGCCGCGTCCACGTTTGGCGGGTACTCGTAGTTGCCAACGAACAGCAGCGCCCGCGCTTTGCGGTTCACCCGCGCGCGGCGGAAGTGATACTCGTCCACGCCGTTAGGGATGACTTCGACCGGCAGCGACGGATTCAGGTGCAGCAGTTCGTCGCGGTCGCGGTCGGATACCACCACCACACGACGGTACGGGTTGAACATCCACGCCTCAAACCGCCGGGCAAGCTGAAGCTGCAACTGCCGCTGTATGACTGTAGGGGTACGGCGCGCCGTGCCCCTGCGTTCGACCTCCACCACCCGCCGCAGGTACAGGCTGTAACTTTCATACGGGGTGATGATCGCCGGCAGGCCGCGCAGCGCGTGGTAGAACTCGTACACCTGCACGCCGCCGAACAGGTGAACCACGTCGTAGCGTTCCGTGTCCAGCCGCGCCTGTATCGCCCGCCACATGGCCGGCGACCAGGCCTGTTCGGCGCGGCGCGGCCAGCGGGGTCCCGGCATCGCCAGCCGCTTCAGATAATCCACCGGCGACCGGCGCGGTTCGGGCAGCAGTTCCACATGTTCAAAGCGGTAATCGTACCGCGCTGTTTCCGCCGGATCGCTCGGACGGTCGTAGAAGGCCAGCAGATCGAGATGGTGCCGGCGGGCTTCCAGTTCCTCGGCCAGATGGTACACAATCAGCCGGTCGCCCAGATGCAGCGGGTACGGCGGGCAGCGTGAAATCAGCAGAATCTTCATACCGGCGATGATACCACACAACCCCCGTCCCACGTCAGCCGCGCCGCCGGAACACCCAGGGCAACCGCACACCCCTCTTTCGCCGCCGCAAAAAACCGCGCTTATTTCCCGCTCTGCGCCTCTGTGCCTCCGCGCCTCCGTGTTACGCTTTTTTCCCTTTGCGTCTTTGCCCCTTCGCGCCTTTGCATTCCACCGTTGCCTTTCCGCTCTATGCCTCCGTGCCTCCGTGTTATGCATTTTCCTCCTTTGCGTCTTTGCCCCTTCGCGCTCTTTGCGTTATGCCTTTGCCTTTTTTCTCTGCGCCTCTGTGCCTCTGTGTTACGCTTTTTCTCCTTTGCGTCTTTGCTCCTTCGCGCGCTTTGCGTTCCACCGGTGCCTTTCCGCTCTGTGCCGCCGCCGCCGACTTTACCGATTCTGCCGTTCCACCAGGCGCGTTTTTGCCTGTCTTTCACCCGCGCCGGACAAACCTGCTAAAATCGAAGGGTGTCCCACAGATAGCGAGGATGGCGCATGACAATACGAGTGTATATCAGCGACACCAGCAGCGATTTACAGGACTTGCGTCCGATCATCATCCAGCAGATTCGCGCCGTCGGCATGACGCCGGTCTGGCTGGACGAAACCGACAAAGCCGCGCCCGACCTGCCGGCGCTCATCCGGCGCAAGCTGCAAACCGCCAACTGTTTCATCGGCGTGGTCAGCTTCCTCTACGGCTGGCAGCCGGCGGGTGGTGAATCGCTGGCGGAGATGGAATACAACCTCGCCCGCGAGCAGATTCAGCACATCGCCCTGTTTGTCCCGGATCCGCACAGCCCGTTAGGCAAGCTGCTCCAGCTTCGCGCGGTGATGCAGCCGCCCGGCAGCCGCAGCGCCCAGCGCAGTTTCTGGCAGCGTGTCCAGTCCGGCGGCGCGCTCACCTTCCACGATGAAACCGATCTGGCGCAGCAGCTCACGCGCGTGTTAACCGCGTGGTCGGCGATGACCGCCGCGCCTCTGGTCGCCAGAGAAGCCGCGCCCGCCGCTGAGGCAGCCGAAGATACCTGGGAAGTTGATGAGGAAGTGTCGGAGGATACGCTGCGCCAGCCGAGTCCCGCGCCGCCCCCCTCCCAGGCCGCCCCGCCCGCGCCGCCTCCGCCCCAGGCCGCCCCCGGTGGTTCGGTGCTGGATCGCATTCTGCGGCGTGACAGCGCCCCCCTGCCCGAAGCCGCCGCTGCCCCGGCAGCAGTAGACCTAGACGCGCTGGCCGACCAGATCGCGGACAAAACCGCCGCCCGCCTGAACGCGCTGCAAACCCGGCAGCAGAGCAGTCTGGCGGAACAGGCCGTCAAAGTCAGCGAGGCGCTGCGGCTGTGGCCGGGCGAACTGGTGTTTGGCCGCCCGCTCAAACGAAAACAGTTTGAATGTGATGTGTTTATGGTCATGCCGTTCGCGGCGGAATTCAGCCCGGTCTATACCGACGTGATTCGCCCCTTTGCGGCGGCGCTCAATCTGCGGCTGCTGCGCGGTGATGAACTGTCCTCGTCGGGCGGCTCGGTTATGGAAGAAGTGTGGGCGGCGCTGAACGCCTGCCGCTTCGTGATCGCGGACATCAGCAACGGCAACGACAACGTGTTTTACGAACTGGGCATCGCCCACACCCTGAACAAACCGGCCATCCTCATCACGCAGGCCGCCGCGCCCGAAGCCGTGCCGTTTGATGTTCGCCACCTGCGCTACCTGCGCTACGAACCAACGCCGGACGGTTTCACCCGCCTGCAAACCGACCTGCAAACGACGGCCTCCCGCCTGCTGCAGGAACTCGACGAATGGGAACGGTAGCTTGCGGGACAGATGGAAACAAATTCGCTGCCTGTAGGGGCGACTCCCGGCTGGTGGGTTGTACTTCCTTCAATGCGAGATTACACTCAGGGTGCAGACTGTCTTGGGCATTAAGGGTAATGACGATGGACTTTTTACGCAGACTTTTCGGGGGCGGCCAATCAGCGCCGCAGGGCGAACCCGGCGATAAAACCGGCCTGTACTTCTACGTGCGGCCAACCGGCTGCGATGAGGTGGTGCGCGTGCGGATTGACAAAAACAACGACCCCAGCCTGGCCGATGACGGCACATTTTTTGTCACCAAAACGGTGCGCGGCTCATCTTATAAATGCACCCGCAGCGCCGAACTGCACCTGTCCTTCGACCAGCAGCGGCGGCTGCAAAACACGGAAATCACGGGCGGCGCGCTGGTCACGGCGGAGGATTACGCGGCGTGGCTGGCCGCGCAGGACGGCGGCTGACAGCCGCTTTCGGGGGTGTCCCGGCGGATGGGGTTGGTCGTTGTGGGGCTTCGAGGCCCACCCGCCAGGATAGTACCAGTGTACCACAGCACCGGGCGCATTTTCGCCCGGAAGATTAATACCCGGTAAGGGTTTGCCGGGCGGCGCTCACCGGCGGGGTTTATCAATCTGGCTGAAGGTCGCGCCAAAGATGTACGGGTTGCCGTTCAGAAAACCATGCGGGAAACCCAGATCAATCTGGCTGGCGGCATCAAGGCGCTGCCACTGTTCGTCGGTCAGCCGCCAGTCCACGACGGCCAGATTGTCCGCCAACTGCTCCGCCGTCCGCGCGCCCAGAATCGGGATCATCTGCGCCTGCGGCTGCTGCCGCACCCAGTTGATCGCCACCTGCGCCATCGAACGCCCGGTTTCCTGCGCGATGCGCTGGACTTCCAGCACCACTGCCTGCGACCTGTCATTCAGTTTCACGTTGTCGGGGTTCAGGCGCGTGGCCGCGTCCGGTTTGTTCAGAAATTTCCCGGTCAGAATGCCAGCTTCCAGCAAACCCCAGGGCAGCACGGCCATTTCCCGGTGGCGCGCCATCGGCAGCAGATCGCGCTCAACGGCGCGGTCAAGCAGCGAATACGGGATTTGCAGGCCGATGAACGGTGACCAGCCGCGTAGTTCCGCCAGTGTATTGGCCTCCGCCACGATGTACGCCGGCGTGTCGGACACCGCCACGTAGACCACCTTCCCGGCGCGTACCAGATCATCCAGCCCGCGCATGACTTCTTCGACCGGCGTGAGGTAATCCCACATATGCAGGTAGTACACGTCGAGGTAATCCGTTCGCAGGCGCTTCAGGCTGCGCTCCACCGACTGCACCATATTCTTGCGGCTGTTACCGCCGGAGTTTGGGTCGGTCGAGTCAGGTTTGGTCAGCGTGTACTTGGTGGCGACGACGAAGCGGCTGCGCCCCGCGTCGTGCAGAAATTCGCCGACGAATTCCTCGCTCGTGCCGTCGGTATAATTCACGCTGGTATCAATGAAGTTCCCACCGCGCTCCACGAACAGATCAAACTGGCGGCGGCTTTCATCCTTCGATGCGCCCCAGCCCCACGTTTCGCCAAACGTCATCGTGCCGAGACACAGTTCCGACACGCGCAGGCCGCTTTTTCCCAGCAGTTGGTATCGCATATTTGCCCCCATAATGGCTGTTGTTTGCGGTATGATTGTGCCACGTTTTACGCCGCTTGCACTGTTCAAACGGCCAACCGCGTCTGTGGTCAAAGGGCTGACCGTTGAGGTGCTCGTATCGCTGCGTTACGTTTCTGTGTGAGTTGAATGAGATGCTTGAGAATAGTATGAATATACGGCGCGCGAGAACGCCTGAGTAAAGCGGATACCCGTATGGTCAGCGAACTCACGCTCCCCAATCCCTTCTCCCTGCGTGAGAAAGGTGTAAATCCGCTGTTAATCCCCTTGCCGGAATAGAACTTATGTGCTACAGTAGAAGTGCTGGCGGGTATTCTCAACCAGTGGCTTCCTGTTCTGAATTCACACCCCGCCAGCACGTCGGAAAGCTGCGGCAGTTTGACCCCCAGGCTGCCGCAGCGACGGTTTATATCAGAGGTTCGAGGTGGATGTGTTCGAGCGTCAGCTCCTGTTCGCTCGCCAGCGGCACAACGCCGTAACCGAACTGTCCCTGCGGGGTGACGACGGCGTACTGGTTGTCAATCCAGGCGACGAAACCCAGCCGCCCACGCGGTGAACGGCTGGTCTGATGGACGATGGCGCCATCAACCGCAAACGTCACGCGGCGTTCGTACCAGTCGAGGGTGTAAGTATGGCGTTCCAGCAGCAGGCGGGCATCCAGCGCGTGGTCGCTGGCCCCCAGCGCCCACTGGCCGACCGGCCACAGCCGCCGGTACAGCGCCGGCAGGCGCATCAGCAGGAAACCAGGCGGCGCGGCGGGCAGCAGCGCCAGAAAGGGCAGGCGGGCAGCGTCCAGCGTCATTGTTTTCCAGCCGTGTCCCGGCACATCCCGCGCCAGTTGAATATTGTTGGGCCGCCCGGCGAAGAAAAACCATACCGCGCGCGGAAGCCGGAGTCCGGTCAGGTTGTTGGGCATAAAGGGGTGATTCCAGAAGCCGAACCCCGCCGTGCCGCGAATGTCCGCCGTGTTCGCCCATGCCGTCACGCTCAGGCGCAGCGGCGGCTGATGCCGGAAGTCCGCCCGCGCGGCGTAATCGCTGATCTGCGCGTTGCTGTACAGGCCGGAGGGCGTGGCGCGATCGGTCAACTGAATCCGCCCACCCTGCCGGGTAATGACCCCGGCGCCGCTTTCGGTCAGCCGCCAGGGGTGGTTAAACGAGGTATCCATCATTGGTCGCCTTGAGAAATCAGCCAGGATTGGTTATCATAATCTTATGCCCCGTTGCAGACAATGGGGGTAAAAGTGAGGTTTCCCGTTGGATATTACCTGGTATGGTCATAGCTGCTTCCGCCTGACGGAGCGTAACAAAATCGCGGTGGTGACGGACCCGTATTCCGAAAAGATCGGCCTGCCGCCGCTGAAACTCAAAGCCGATGTGGTGACGATCAGCCACGATGAACCCGGCCACAATCATATCGCCGCCGTCAAGGGTGACGTGCATACGATTACCGGGCCGGGCGAATACGAGGTTGGCGGGGTGTTTATCACCGGCGTTCCGCTGCATTACGTGGATGAAACCACCGCCCGCAGCAATATCGCCTACCTGTTCGAGTACGACAGCCTGACCGTGCTGCATCTGGGTGATCTGGCGCACGTGCCTGACCAGTCCACGATTGAGGCGCTGGGGATCGTCAATGTGCTGCTGCTGCCGGTGGGTGGTGGCAAAGGGCTGCGCGCCGCGCAGGCGGCGGAGGTGGTCGCGCTGATCGAACCGAATTTTGTGGTGCCGATGCATTACGCGCTGCCCGGCCTTAAGTTTGAACTCGACCCGGTGGACAAATTCCTGAAAGCGATGGGCGCGGGTAAGGTGCAGGAAGTCGAGGCGCTGCGGGTCACCAGCAGCGATTTGCAGTCCGAGCAGTCGCAGGTGGTTGTGATCAAACCGCAAATTTAACCGGAGAATGTAATGGCTGGATTGGGAAAAGACAACGTAAAGCTGCTGATGCACTGGGACATCAAACAGGAACGCGAACAGGATTACTTCGAGTTCGTCGTGCGCGAATGGATGCCCGGTCTGACGCGGCTTGGCATTGAACCCACCGGCGCCTGGTACACTGCTTACAGCCGTAACAAGCAGGCTCAGATCATGACGGAAGGCGTGGCCGAAGACCTGGATACCATGCGGAAAATTCTTGCCAGCCCGGACTGGCTGCGGCTGCACCGGCGGCTGCTCGAATACGTCAATAACTATCAGCAGAAGATCGTCCGTGTCAGCGGCGGCTTCCAGTTATAAAATCAGCGCCCGTTGTCACAGCGGGCGTTCTTTTTTCCGCCATGCGTCCGATTCACGAACTGCCCCCCGGCTACCGCGAAGTTTATCACCTCGTTCTGCTGCGACCCGGTACGGCGCTGCTGGTCAATCTGCTGGCGCTGCTGCCGCTGGCGGCGGCGCTGCTGCTGATGGCCGGCTGGTGGTCGGTGGTACTGCGCCTGCGCGGGGCGTTCCCCGGCGGCCCGGAAGTTCCCCTGTGGTTAGGGCTGATCGTCGTGCTGCTGGTGGTGCTGCCGCTGCATGAAGGGCTGCACGGGCTGGCGATTCGCTGGGCGGGACACAGGCCGCGTTACGGCCTGCTGCTCAGTAAAGGCGCGCTGTACGCCACCGCCGATAACGCCCTGTTCCCGCGTAATGTGTTCATGGTGATCGCGCTCGCGCCGCTGGTGGGTATCACGCTGCTGGGGATGCTGCTGATGCTGGCGCTGCCGGACAGTCTGGGGTATTACGCGGCGCTGGCGGTCGTTCTGAACGCGGGCAGCGCCATCGGTGATCTGTGGATGGTGCGGGTGGTGCTGCGGTATTCGTCCGCCGCGCTGGTGCGCGACGAGGCCGACAGCCTGCGGCTGTATCTGCCGGAATCGTAGGGGCGCACCGCCGGTTCACCCCTGCCGAAGGTTATGGATGACGTACAGACACGCATTGTTACGGCGTATCATTTTCCCGCGCGGCGGGCAGTTCGACCCAGAAGACCGAGCCGCCGTCCGGTGGGCTGTCCACACCCACCACACCGTGCTGTAGCTCGGCCAGTTCCTTGACGATCCACAGCCCCAGACCGCTGCTGCTTTCGCCGGCGGTCGGGCGCGGGGTGAGTTTGCCGAAGGCCGTAAACAGGTCTTTCTGCTCCTCAACCGGGATACCCTCGCCCTCGTCGGCCACGCTGAGGCGCACCCGGTCGGCGCGCACTTCCGATGACAGCGTGACAAAACGTTCGGGCGGGCTGTATTTGATGGCGTTGCTGACCAGGTTAGCGATAATCTGCATCAGACGGCGGCGGTCGGCCAGCACCACGCCTTCAGTATCGGCAAACAGCAGCGTGATATTTTTGCGGGCGGCGCTGGCGCTGTACTGGTCAACCACTGCCCACAGCACTTCCTCGACGGTCACGGCCTCCAGTTGCAGTTCCGCCCCGCCGCTTTTCAGCAGGGAAGCATCCAGAAAATCCTCGACCAGCCGGTTCATCCAGCTCACGGTTTCATCAATCGCATCCAGCGCGCTGGCGGCTTCCGGGTCTTCTCCCACCCGGTCGCGCAGAAAATACTGCGCCAGGCGGATGTTATTGAGCGGGTTTTTCAGATCATGGGTGGCGATCCGCAGGAACCGGTCTTTCATCTCATGCGCGTCCAGCAGGTGAGCAATCGTCGCCTGCCGTTCATCCAGCGCGCGTTTAATCGTGAGCTGGCGTTCCACGCGCGCCCGCACGACTTCCATATCAAATGGTTTGGTGATGTAATCATTCGCGCCAAGCTGCAAACCGCGCACCACGTCTTCCGCCTGGCTCAGGGCGGACAGCATGATAACGGGCATATCCGCGCTGCCGGGAAGCTGGCGGATAGCAGCCAGTACGTCGAAGCCGTTGGTCATACCCATCATGATATCGAGTACGGCCAGATCAAACGAAGTGTTCTGGAGCAGTTTCAGCGCCAGTTCGCCGCTGGGAACGGTGGTAATACGATAATCCCGCTGGAGGATACGTTTCAGCAGTTGCAGGTTAAAAACATCGTCGTCCACAATGAGAATGTGCGGCATCGTTCGCGCCGATGGCTGAGGTTGAGAAGCGGCTGCACTCATTGGCGGCGTCATTTCAGCATAGGTCAACATGAGTAGGGCACAGGTTACCCATCTCCTCTCAAGATATAACGCGATAATCCTTGACCTAGAATTGATTATAATGCTTTCGTTAATGAAATGTCAATTAAAAAGCGGTGAGGAATATGAAGAAAATCCGAAGGTACTATTCAGATCGTAAAGGATTATCCGCTACGCCCGCGCGGCAGTCTCCAACCGCGCGGGCGGATGCTGTTATCTCAGGCTGACCTTCCAGCCGGTGACGCTGACGATCACACCGCCGCTTTTCACATACAGCGCCGGCAGCAGCGGCGCGTCCGGGCGGGTGAGCGTGACCGGCTGGCCGATGGCGCTGCCGTCATAAAAGGCGGTGACGCTGCCGGTGTTCGGGTCGCGTTCCAGCCGGATGCGGGCGATCACCACATTCACAGCGCGCTGGCTGACGGCGGTCACATTCGCGCCGGAGCGCAGCCCCAGATTAATCACCCCCGGTTGGGTGACCTGAACGTGCAGCCCGGCCATCTGGCTGGGATCCGCCGCGTTTTGCAGCACCGCCCCGAAGTAAACCGCCTCACTCGCCAGAAGCTGCGGATTGTACGACAGCAGCGTGAGTTCCACATCCATGCGGGTGATCCGTGAGGCCGCGTTGTTGCCGTAAAACTGTTCCAGCGCGGCGGCGGGCAGGCTGACGACGATCATCTCGTCCTCGCCAGCCTCGCCTGAACCCAGCCGCCAGTAGGCGCTGTCAATCGTTCGCACCAGCGCGAAATCATCTCCCGACCAGGGGTAGCTGTCCAGCCGGTCAAGCAGCGCCAGCAAATCCTGCTGCCCCTGCAACCCCTGCGGCGGCAGCGTCGCCGTTGGCGTGCTGGTCGCGGTAGGGGTATCGGTCGGCGTGAAGGTCGCTGATGGCGTAAAGGTCAGCGTAGGCGTATCGGTCGGGCTGGGGGTCAACGTGGCAGTTGGCGCGGGCAGGGTCGCCAGCAGTTCCGGCACCGGCTGGGTCGGCAGCAGCGTCGGGGTGATGAGGTCTGCCGGGGGCAGTGTCGGGGTGATGCGCGCCGGGTCCGGCGTATCGGTGGGTGCCGGGGTATACGTCGCGGTCGCCTGTTCCGCCGCCAGCCCCTGCGCGCCGGCAGTTTCGGCGGTGGCTTCCGGCGTGGCCGATGGCACGGCAGAATCGCTGTTCAGCGCCCCACTCAGCAGCACGATGATTAACACTACCGCGCCCCCGGCCACCACCAGCAGCGGCAGCCGCAGCCGCCCGCTGCTGCGTGCGGGCGCGTCGTCGGCGTAACGTGAGCCGCGATATTCCAGTTCAGCGATGTCGGACTCGTCGGCCAGGCGCGGCGTCGGTTCGCTGGTGGGGGGCGCGGGAAATTCCGGCGCGTGTTCCGTCAGATCGTACCAGTGCCGGTACAGCGGATAGGCCGGGTGGCGGTCAATGAACATGGCGCGGAACAACTGGTTGAAGCGGTTAAGCTTCTCGCTGCGCCGGATGGAAGCGTCGGTATATACCGCCAGGAAGGATTCGTAGGTATCGCGCCAGCCGCGTGTCGTCGCAGCGTAGGCTTCGCCTAACAGGCGGGTGGTCACTTCGACCAGGCGGCGCAGGGCGACGCGCACGGTATCGTCCGGTTTATCCGGGCGCTGTTCGATGACCTGCTGCATCTGCCGCGACTGCACGTGCAGTTCGGCGGCGGCGGCTTGCAGTTCCATCATCCAGGCGCGGTAGTCGGTCAGGGTGATGCTGGCCGCCTGTTCGACTTCGTTGATGGCGTTCAGTACGTTATCCAGCTTAATACCGGCAGGGCGAAATTCGCCGTCTGACCAGTCGCGCAGGGCGGCTTCCAGTTCGCGCAGGCTGTGGATGCCCGCCGCCAGCAGCTTCGCCTGCGGGTTGTCCTCCAGGGATTTACGGATCGTCGCCAGGATGGGCAGGGCGCGCGGCTCGCTCACGCGGTTGAGCGCCGCCGCCGCGTCGCGCAGGTCGCGCCGGCGACCGATAAACTCATCCAGCGCGCGCGCCAGCACATGCCGCTGGCCGTAATCTGGCAGCGTCTTGACCGCCGCTTGCAGCCAGAAATCGGCGTCGTCCAGACTGTCGTCGTGCGCGTCCAGCGTACCCAGCAGCACGTAGTTGACGAACAGCAGCCGGACGGCGGCGCTGCTGCTGCGCGCGTACAGTTCGACCAGCCCTTTCGCCATCGCCCGCAGATAGGTGTCCTTGCTGGGCATCTGCGCGGCAAAATGTTCCCGCATCGCGTTTTCCGGCTCGGTGTACAGGCTCTCAACGCTGGCGAGCGCGGCCTGCGTGCCCTTCGCGTTCAGCACGGTGCCGCGTTCCATCCAGGCGCGGGTGACTTCCGCCAGCGCGTGCAGGCGATGCGCCGCGAACCGC
Source organism: Aggregatilineales bacterium (assembly GCA_029975765.1). GTDB lineage: Bacteria > Chloroflexota > Anaerolineae > Aggregatilineales > Phototrophicaceae > CFX2. The sequence continues at coordinate 2,666 of JARKOK010000082.1, read as the reverse complement.
TGCGGGTCGGTGCGGGCGATTTCGGCGGCCTGCTGGCCCAGGCGTTCGGCGTCCGCCAGCCGTCCCCGGTCGAAGGCTTCCCAGCCGTCGGCCAGCGCCCGCCCCAGACCGCCGTACAGCGTGTGGCGTTCGACATAGCTGGCGTTGGTCACCACCGTCCGCAGTTGATTCAGCCAGCCGGCCAGCGTCGGGCTGATGGTCGCCACCGCGTCGGTGGCTTCGGCCAGCGCCGTAATCGCGCCGATGCGGTCGCCCTGAATGGTGTCATCGGCATAACGCCGCCAGGCCGCGACTGCCGCTTCCAGCCCCGTGACCATGCCCACCAGCATTTCGTCAAACAGGCGTTCCGTGAACGGCAGCAGATCGCGCCGCGACTCCACCAGCCAGATTTCCAGATCAGAACCATCGGCGGCGGGCACATAGGTCTGGTACGAACCCAGCAGTTCATACAGGCCGTCCAGCATCCGGGCGACCGCGTCCCAGGCCGGGTTGAGCGGGTCAATCACGCGGCTGCTGTCCAGCGCGTGCAGCGCGTCGCGCGGGCTGGCGGTCGCCTGCCGCCCGATGACATGCATGTTATCAGCCAGCGCCATCGCGGCGTTCAGCGCCCGGTCGAGCGCCGATAACGGCAGGCGCGTATCCGGCAGATCGTAACGATGGCCGAGCGTGTCCAGAATGGTGCTGAGCGCGGTCAGCGTATCCACCAGCGCGCGGCAGCCGTCGCGCAGTTCGATCAGGCTGGAGGTGGTCGGCGTGGAGATGCGCTCCAGCAGGCCGTCCACTTCCGCCAGCACCGCCCGCGCTTCGGTGACCGGCAGGCCGTCTGCCGCCAGCGCCGCCAGCGCGGTTTGCAGCCGGTAGAGATTCGGGCGCAGCAGCAGCAGTTCCGGCGTGTGGGCGGCGATACGTTCCGCCAGCAGCCAGTACAGCGGGCGCGCGGCGGCATCACCCGCCGTCACCAGCAGGTGGGCGGCGCGGGCGTTTTCCCGCTCAAAGACCAGCGCGATAGCATCCAGCACCACCGGGGAGGCGGCGGCGTTCCGCCCGCTTTCAACCGGCGGCGTGCGGAGGAGCTGCGCCAGGTCAAGCAGCAGATCAATCAGAACGCGCAGATCGTCCCGCGCGCGGCTGTGCAGTTCCGCCAGCAGATCCGCCGCGCGGCTCCAGTTGGCGCTGTCCATGTAGATGCGCGCCGCGTCCAGATCGGCAGCGATTTCCAGATCATGCAGCCGCGCCAGAATTTCGTGGTAGGCCGCGCGGGATGGCGGGTGGCCGGGGTCAAGCGCCAGCGCCGGTTGCAGCATATCCAGCAGGCTGTTGAGTTCGTCCTTGCTGCGGTTGTGACGCAGCCGGTCGGTCACGCGGCCCAGGATCGCGTTGCGCTCGCGGTCGAGCGGGTCGCGGTAGTCGGTCAGCGCGCGGCGTAAATCCGTGATGCTCTTATAACGATAGCGGATGTTGGGGTGCGCCGCCCTGCTGGTGATGGCTTGCAGGCGGGGGTTCACCCGTTCGGCATCCATGCCGAAATGCAGCGTGAAGTCCTCGCCGGCATCGCGTGGGATGTCGGCGCGGCTGCCGCCGGTCAGCAGGTAAAACAGCAGTTCCCCCACCTGGTACACATCGCTCTGACGGCTGACACCCTGCGGCGTTACCTCATCCCCTTCCAGAAAGACGGCGTTGCCCCAGTCAATCACTTTCAGCCGGTAGCTGTCCCGATCCCAGAACAGGTGTTTAGCGTCCACATCGTTATAAACGATGTCCCGGCTGTGCGCGGCCTGCAACAAATCCAGCAGGCCATCCACGATCACCAGCAGTTCCAGTTCCGGCATCCGTTCGCCGCGCTGGGCCAGTTCGCGCACGATGTCGGCCACGAGCATGCCCTGGCCGCGCTCCATGACGATGTACTGGTGCGCCGTACCGCCAACCAGGAACTGCCCGCCGCCCAGCAGTTCGGTGGCTGCCGGATGGCCGGCCAGGCGCAGCAGCGCCTTCCGCTCGTTCAGGATGCTCACTTCCTGACCGGCGCGAATCGGCGGCGCGTCGTTGGGCGCGGGGCGTTTAATCACCACCGGGCGCTCGTTATCCTGCGTATCCACCGCGCGCAGGGTTTCGCCGGAGCGTCCGCGCGGGTAGATGTAATCGTAGCGGTAGCGGTTGTCGAACAGGCTGTCAGCCATCGGCCAATCTGCTTTCAGAGGGTAATTACCGGTTGTCGGTTGTCGGTTATCAGTTGTCAGTGATCAGTAAGAAACGATGGACACGGATGATTCGAGTACAGACTGAAGACTGAAAACTGAAGACTGAAAACTTTACTGCTAATTGTACGCGGCTACCCCGCCCGCGCAAAGTTCTAAACCCCCTCTCATTGACGCTTCGAGGTTCACAACGGTACTATTAGATCAAACAGAGTCAGGGTTAAACCAATGGCAAGTGAGATTAACCGGAATTATCGGTATCTGGATACGGACGATGACCGCCGTCAATTGGTCGAGGACATCCGGCGCGTGCGGCGCGACCTGCTGCGTGTGGCCGATCTGGTGCCGGAAGCGAAATGGTACGAGCCGCGTTATCACGGCTGGTCGCTGGCGGCCATGCTCGGCCACCTTCAGTTGATGGACACGCTGACGCTGCGGGCGATGCAGTTCGCGCTGCTGGGGGTGCGCCTG
>JARKOK010000045.1 GCA_029975765.1 Aggregatilineales bacterium | reverse complement strand
GCCCGGCGGCGTCCTTTGCCGGCTCGCTGGCATCGCCGTTTGGCGCAATGGCGCAGGTGCTGACCTCAGCCATGTGGGGCGGCAACGCGTTCGGTTGGGCCTGGGCGGATAATTAGGTTTCAGAAGTACCGTCCCCGCTGATCGGCTTCTGACATAAGCCGGTTAGCGGGGAATCGCATTCGAGCAGTATGATAGCATTGGGGGTCGGTGAACGCCGCCCTCAGTCTGCTGGTCAATGGTGGTAGATATGCGGCGGGTTACAAACTTCCGGGTGCTGGTTATCTGGGTACTGGTATTCGTGCCAGGGCTGGTTTACGCCCAGTCGAATTATCCGGGCGCGGCTCTGTTTCGGTATGCGTGCCAGGAAAACGGCATTCAGTTTTATTATCAGGAAGCGCCCGCGCTTCAGGTCACGCTGAATGACATCGCCGCGCCGCTGGCCTCGGCTATCAGCGTCCGTCACAATCTGCCGATTAAAACCGCCGGCGAAATCAGCCTGTGGGCGCTGCAATCGAACGAACTGCAAATTCACCGGAATGCTGACCCGGATAGCAGCAAAATGGTATACAGCTCGACCATCTGCGGCGAGATTGCCAGTTCAACACCTGCGCCTCAGCCAGCGGGCGGCGTGGCGCTGGCTTACGTGCAGTTGGATGGTCCGGGGCGCGCGCTGGCGCTGGCGGCGGTCACGGCTTCGGGTCAGGTGGCTGCGTATGCTCAGGTGCTGGGGTCGGGTTACGCGCTGGCGCTGGCGCAGTCCGGTGGAGCGGCAGCCGGCGGCATTCATGTGGTGCAGCCCGGCGAAAATCTGTTTCGTATCGCGCTGCGCTATGGCACGACCGTGAGCATACTGGCCGCACTCAACCACATCAGCAATCCGCGCCTGATTTATGTCGGCCAGACGATTGTGCTGCCCTAACTAACTCCCCGGCGGCGTGGCGGTGGGTAAAGCCACCAGCGACAGCAGCCCTAACTGCGTCATAAAGTTCAGGCTGTCGTACAGTTCAAAGGCTTCGGCCACCAATCCCTGTTCGTCAAAACGGTAGAAGGTGACAATCAGCAGATTTAACGGCTGTCCGGTCGGCGGCGTGGTGATGGTTTCACCCGCGACGAAGCTGTTGGTGAAGGTGCCGCGCAGAGTATACAAAGCCGCCGTCCAGTTGCCCTCGGTGATGAGCGCCTCAACGGATGCGCTCATGTCAGGCAGCGCGCCGCGCAGGCGGGTGAGATCCGCCACCATACTGGTGCGATCCAGCATACCGAAAGGACTGTGCGACACAAAATCAGTCTTAAAACTGTTATCCACCACCGCCCAGTTTCCCTGATTGTAGGCGGTAAAATACTGTTCAATCACCTGCCGGTTTTGCGCCGACATGCCAACATCCACCACCGCCGGATACTGCATCATGGGAGCGGGAGCGCCCGGTACGGCTATCAATCCCAACTGGCTGTAAAAGCGTAAATTATCGAAGCCATCCCATTCTTCGGCCAGCAGCCTGGCCTCGTCAAAACGATAAATCACGTTGGCGGCCAGTTCAATCGGCTGGTTGGTTGGCGGGATAGGCAGCGCGTCCGGCGCGATATATTCACCGGTGAAGGTGCCGCGCAGCCACAGCCGCGCCGCGACGAGATCGTCCTGCTGAATCAGCCATTCGACTTCCGAATGTAAATCGGGCATAGCAGCGCGTAAGGCAAGGATGGCGATTTTGAAGGCGGCGGCATCGGTGTCACCGGGATGCCGGATGAAATCGGCGGCGAACTGTGTATCCACGATGGCGACGTTGCCCCGGTCGTAGAGTTCGACGATCAGGGCGCGGACGGTGTCTTTCGACGTTCCCTGCGCCTGCACCCCCGCTGCTGTCAGCCAAACCGCGACGGCTAATGATAAACACAGCCTGACCATAGGCATCCTTTCTCTTGTGTCAGCCGCCGCACATCTGCCGCAGCATGTCAAGCATCTGCGGCGGCGCATCGGGTGGCAGCGACCCGATCAGGGCGGAACAATCGAGTGTGGTTGGGCTGCCGCTGGCCGCCGGTGTATCCGGTGACTGGACACTCTGGCCGGACGACGGCTCGCTGTCTACCCCGCAGGGGATGGACAGCGTTTGTCCGACCGCGATCTGATTCGGATTCCCCAGCCGGTTCGCGCTGGTGATCGCGCTTACCGTTGAACCGTAACGCTGCGCGATGCGGAACACCGTGTCGCCCGGCTGCACGATGTGCGTCACGCTGCTGCCGCACGATGGGGGGACGGGGGTAGCCGGTGGTGGTTCGGGCGTGGCGGTGGGTGGAACGACCACGACCGGCAATACTGCTCTGCCGGACAGTGCCGCCGCCGCGATTTCGGCGGTACGGCGCTCACTGACGGTTGAGGCGCGCGCGGCTGACCAGAAAGCGGCGCGGCCTTCGTTATCGGTGACGGCCAGCAGGGTTTGTCCGGCGGTGGCGCGCTGCCCGCCGACGACTTCAAACTGGCCGGTGTAAACGATGGCCGCGAGAGTGCTGCTGGAAGCCCACTGGAGGACGACCAGCGAAACAATTCGTACCTCGGCGCCGTTAAGCACGAAGTCCAGCGGTTGATCATCGGGCGTTTGCACCGCCAGCGCCGAAGGCGCTTCATTACAGGTTGAAGGACTGCCCCGGAAGTGCAGTGAGCGGAAGGGAGTTTCGGGCGCGCTCAGGTTGTCTGCCACCGCGTCCCCCAGCAGCAGCATCGCCGCCGTTTCAGACATTTCCCCCTGCGCGAGTCTGAGCCGCGCGAGACCCCAGGTGGAAGCGGCAGGGTCGGGGGGCAGCGCATGAACCGATGTCAGCAGATTCAACGGCGGGCGGTCGCCGGGGCGCGCGAACAGGATGTCATAGCTGGGATCCGTCAGGGTTGCCCTGACATCAGGGTGACCGTAGCAGGCGGTATTGGCCTCCAGATTGGCGCAGCTTACGTGCAGGGCATCCAGCGCAGACGCGGCTAGTGCTGCGCAGTCATCCTGCGCGCCAACGGTCGTGGCAGCCGCCAGCAGCAGCCCGGCCAGCACCCCTGCGGCTCGATCACGAAGACGCATACCCGAACCTCACATCCTGCTCATGATGGAGGATACACCCGGCGGCATAAGCGCGCAACCATACCGGATTTAGCCGGTCAGCCGGTGGGATTGGTCATGTCTTCGAGCGGTTTCCCGGCCAGACACAGCGGGCAGTCGGCTGGCAGCCACAGATTACTGGCGCGCGCGGCCACGCTCTCCAGTGGGATGTGGTGTTCAGCACAGAATTGGGGCGTTGCGTTTCCTAACACCAGCAGTGCGCCAAAGACGACCCGGCCAACGCTGTGAGTACGCAGATCGGTCAGCGTGCCACGCACCGCCGAACCCGCGCTGATGACATCATCTACTATGGCAACCTTTTTGTTGCGAATCGCCGGACGCAGGCCGGCTGGCAGGCGGTACTCCACCGGGTACAGACCACCCTGTTGGGCACGCACGAACCGTTCGGTGTAATAGAATTCGAGATTGAGTTCTGCTGCGATCATCTGCGCGACCAGCGCGCCGCCAACTAACGGGCCGCAGATGGCCTCAAGCTGATAGCGCGCGAGCTTTGCGGCCAGTTCGGAGACGAAGGGGTGAAGGGTGCGGGGATGCAGCAGCAGATCAAGATCAAGCCACAGGTCACTGTGATAACCAGACTCGTAGCGGAAGTGGCCGTCTCTGGCCGCCAGCAGGTTGAACAGATCGGGACTCATGCAGATTGCCTCTTTCGCTGAATCAGGCAGGAGAGGTACCTCCTGATTGTTATACCACATTATCTGGGACGCAGCAGGCGGTACTCAAAACCGTTCATGGTGATGCTGTCATCATGCTGGTAGTGGTCGCCGATGGCGCGCAGAATGCGCGGCGGGTAGAACTGCGCCCGGAAGATAATGAGGCCGAAGTCGCGTGTTTCAATCATCTCGATCAACTGGCTGCCGTCGTACAGTCCTTTCTTGTCCAGATTAAGCAGCTGTGTCGGGTTGGTGATCACCTCGCGGCCAGCGGCGAGACTGAAAGCCGCATCTTCGCTGATGACCGGCCCGGCTGCGGCCTGTACAGCAGCGACGATGCGCCAGCCAGCATCTATATCAGCCTGGGTCGCAAAGTGACCGATGTCGGCGTAGCCGGTAGCGAACTGGCCGTCAGGCGTGCGCGCAGAATCGTACAGGCCGTTGAGCGCATTCGGGCGCAGGTTCAGCACCTGGGCGACCTCGCGGAAGATGGGTTCGTGGGTCGGCAGATGCAGGACTGCACGGCCATAGACCAGATAGAGCAGGGGAATTCCTACTAATCCCACGCGGGTTATGGCCGGCGCGAACCGGCGCAGGGGATAAACCAGCCGCCGCGACAGGTAGTTATCCGGGAAATACCAGCCGCCGCTTAAAGTGCGGGCGGCGAAAATGCCGCTGAGGATACATGCCGCCGCGATGCTTGTGGCAAAGTAGCTGTCGCCCCCGCCCCACGTGCCGGAAGCGGCGCCGTTGATGGCTGCCGCCAGCACAAACCACAGCACATACAACGACAGGCGGTCGAAATACAGTTCGTAGATAACCAGCAGTACAGCCGGAACAATCAATGCGCCATGCAGCGCGAACCACAGCCGGAACAGGCCGACAGTCTGCTGAACGTTGAGGTCGTTCACGTTGGCGAGGATGGCCTGCCGCCACCATTCGCCGTGGGTCGCCCATGTCATCCACACGAAAATGAGCGCACCAACCGCCACCGCGCCCGCACCCCCGACCAGTGCCCGGCGCGGCTGCCGGATGAGCAGAAACAGCCCGACAGCCAGCGCCGTTACTGCCGCAAGCTGCTTGGTATAACCGGCTGCGATAACCAGCAGCAGCCCGGCGGCCAGAGTCCGGCGGCGCTGGCGCGGGTTCTCGATTTCGTTGACCTGAGCCAGCAGCACAACGGCCAGTGTTTCAAACATGACCATACTGGCGTGCTGGCGAAACAGTGGCCCAATGTGGTAGACGGTATTAGAAGCCAGATAAGCCAGCCCGGCCAGCACCGCGATCAGAAGATACCCGCGTCCTCGACGGGCGCCATCGCGGTAGACGGCGTAGGCGATCGCCGCTGCCGTGACCAGCGTTCCCAAAAAGCCCAGCAGTCGCCCGTACCAGTAGGCCGGGCCAAACAGCCAGACAAACGGCGCGGCGATAACATGAAACAGCGGTGGGTAGTTGCTGGAATAAAACGGGAAAGTTTCGGTATCACGGTACGGCCACTCCCCCCGGCTGAACAGGATAGTATCAACCAGTTCGAAGCCTTCACCCTGATCGTAATCGAACGGAAAGCGCATCAGGTTGACGGCGTAGGCGGTGTAAACGATGAAATAACCGAGCAGCAGTAACAGCGCCATCAGCAGCAGCGCGCGGCTGATTGAACGCTCCAGCGCGCGCGGAGCAGGCTCGGACGAGACGGCGGTGGCAGTTGGTACGTGGTGGGTCATAGTCTCAGGCCGGCATGTTGCCTAAGGGCAGCAGGGTGAGGCCGAGCAGTGCAGCAGCGGTGCATACCCCCAGCGCGATCTGCTGCGCCGGGCCGATGCCGCCTTCGCGTCCGGCGTCCAGAACATCAATGCCGAGGATTGCCAGGAAACCCAGCACCCCGCCAATCAGCAAAATCCAGCCCAGATGTCGTTTGGTGAGCGTAAAATGAGCGTTGAACATGGGAGCAAAGTATACCATACTGGCGGCGAAACTTAAGCGGGTGTATTTCCGTATAAAGATACATAACGGCACGAAACGGGTGGATGGGTGTAGAGTCCACGATGCTGCATGAGGATGGATATATGACTGACGAACATCGGTACGCCGACGATGACCGGGTATCACGGCTGAAGAAAGCCACACAGGAAGCTGATATTGTGCGCGAGTACGAAGACAAGTACTACGAGCCGCGCAAGCTTAAAGGCAAACCACGCAGCTACAGCACGATGCATATTTCGGATGAAGAACGCCAGTGGGCGGCTGTCGCGCACGCGAGTATCTGGGTGACGATGCTGGGTGGTTTCCTGACTGCTGGTTTCACAGTGCCGGTCAGCATCTTTGCGCCGCTGGTGATTTATTTTATGTATCGTAAACGGTCGGACTATGTGGCTTTTCATGCGCTTCAGGCTTTCGTGCTGCAACTGATCGGCACAGTCGGCGTGCTGACACTGGCCGTCGTCGGGGGGGCAGCCTGGGTTATCGGCATGATAATCGCGGTGCTGGCCGTATTTGTGCTGGCAGGCATTGTGCTGGTGCCGTTGTGGGGGCTGGTCGGTATCGCGCTGGCGCTGTGTATCTTCGTCACGCCCCTGGCGGCGCTGCTGTTTGGTACGATGGCCGCCGTGCAGACGTACAACCGTGCGGATTACCGGTATCCGGTCATTGCAACCTGGGTTGACCGGCAGCTGGCGGGCGGGTTTCTCAACAGCCTGTAAGAGAACAGGAAGCCCAAACAGTTATGGTGGTGCGGGCGCAAGTTCGTACTACCTTTTTGATTCCCGTCAAAATAACATTTGTTTCTATAGGGGAACGGTGTTATGCTTTTCGCCCATGTCACGGTCAGACCAACGGCTTGAAAGGTGCGATTTCAAGCCATGACGATTTTCTGAACCTCACTGTTCAGCATGACGGCTAGGAGCAACAGGGACCATGTTAAAGACGCATAACTGCGGCGAACTTCGAGTTGAACACGCCGGGCAAGCGGTAGTGTTGGCCGGATGGGTCAACCGCCAGCGCGACCAGGGCGGGGTGATTTTTATTGATCTGCGCGACCGCTGGGGGATTACACAGGTGGTTGTGAATGCCGCCGACGCGCCTGCTGCTCATGCTATTGCCAGTGACGCGCGCAGCGAATACGTGCTGCAAGTTTCCGGGCAGGTACGGGTACGACCGGAAGGGACATCCAACGCTGACCTGGCGACCGGCGACATTGAAGTTGTGGCGCAGGACATCAGGCTGCTGAACGCCTCGAAAACGCCGCCGTTTTACATCAATAAAGACGAGAAGATTGACGAAGCGCGCCGGATGCAGTACCGCTATCTCGATTTGCGCCGTCCGGCCATGCAGGACAACATCGTGCTGCGGCATCGGATGGTGAAGTTTATGCGAGACTACCTGGATCAACAGGGGTTTATCGAGGTCGAAACGCCGATTCTGTTTAAGACCACCCCGGAAGGCGCGCGGGATTTTCTGGTGCCGTCGCGGTTACAGCCCGGTAAGTTCTATGCGCTGCCGCAAAGCCCGCAGCAGTTGAAACAACTGCTGATGGTCGCCGGCTATGAACGGTACTTCCAGATCGCGCGCTGCTTTCGTGATGAAGACCTGCGCGGTGAGCGCCAGCCGGAGTTCACCCAGCTCGATCTCGAAATGAGCTTCGTCGAACGGGATGACGTGATCAGCCTGGTGGAAGGCATGATTACCGCGCTGACGGAAACCGTCGTGCCGCACAAGCGGCTGCTGTGGAAACCATTCCCGCGCATCACGTATACCGAGGTTATGGAGAAATATGGTTCGGACAAGCCGGATCTGCGTTACGGCCTGGAAGCGGTGGACATCAGCGATCTGGCTGGCAAGAGCGGCTTTGCCGTGTTCACGTCGAACGTGGCCGACGGCAAGCCCGTAAAGGCCATGCGCGTGCCGGGCGCGGCGGCGGTCAGTGGCACGCAACTGCGCAAGGACACGGCTGATCTGGAAACGCTGGTACGCGGTGTGGGCGCAAAAGGGCTGGCGTGGATGGCGCTGCCGGTGGATGAAAACGAAGAGGTGAAGGGTCCGGTTGGCAAATACTTCACGATTGAACAGAAGCTTGAGTTGATCGAGCGGCTGGGCGCGCAGGGTGGCGACCTGATTCTGTTCCTGTCGGACAAACGCGAGATTGTGTATAACGCAGTGGATATTCTGCGCCGCACGCTGGCGGAAAAACTGAATCTGGCTGACCCGGATACCCTGGCGTTTTTCTGGGTGATTGATTTCCCGCTGTTTTTGTGGGACGAAGAAAACCAACGCTGGGACCCGTCGCAGCATATGTTCACGCTGCCCATGCCGGAAGACATTCCGCTGCTGGATACCGACCCTGGTAAAGCACGCGGCACGCAGTATGACCTGATCTGCAACGGCTATGAGACCGGCGGCGGCAGCATCCGTATCCACGACCGTGCCCTGCAGGAGAAGATTTTCCCGCTCATCGGGCAGACGATGGAACATGCCAAAGAGCAGTTCGGACACATGCTGGAAGCGTTTGAATACGGCACGCCGCCGCACGGCGGGATTGCCTGCGGGGTAGACCGGCTGGCGATGCTGTTTGCCAGTGTGCCGAATATCCGCGAGGTAATCGCCTTCCCCAAGACGCAGACCGGCAGCGACCTGATGGCACACGCGCCCAGCCCTGCCGAACCCGGCCAGCTTGAGGAACTGGGTATCGCCGTCGTGGTTGAGGACGAAACTGAGGTCGAAAAATCGTCCTAAGTCATGAAGGAATGTGGGGGTGTACAGGGCCGTGCATCCCCACACTCAAACGATATAGAACGCCTGCCCAAAACCTGTCATCTGTCTTTTAGACAAAATGTATGACTCCCACTGGCGGTTCAAGCTGAGTCTTTACACCCCTGTATGGCTCTGGTATAAAAGACACCAACCTGCTGTGCGCGTGATGGCGCAATGCGTTTTGAGCCAACACCCAATGAAAGGGCGTCAATGCGTCTGATGCTGACGGTGATAGGCTTGCGAAGCTAAGACCTGAGGTATCAGTTAGATGACCCACCTGCGAAAGCAGGTTCAAAAACATCGCGCTCACACGGCATGGCAGGGTGCCCTGAGAATCGACAGCGCGCTTCCAAATGAGCGCGCTGTTGTATTTTGTGTGATTGAATTCAGGCACGCGATAGAGCGTGTGCCTACTGCGAGTAATTCTGGCCGAACACTTCCACCATCAGATTGCCGAGTTTGGCGCGGTCAGGGATGAGGACGGAAGCCCCCTGCGGCGTGGTGTAGAAAATACTGTATTGTTCGTCTACCACGCCGGTTTTGATATTCCCGCCGGGAACATCCTTCAGATACCAGGCCAGTTGAATAAGCTGATCCAGCGAGAGGCCGGTGCTGATACCCTGACTGAGACCACCCCACAGCGACGGCGATTGAATAATCAACTGCGGCAGCATGTCCAGGTTCAGGACTTTATCGCGGATCGCGTACATCACCTGCTGCTGGCGCTGCGCGCGTTGAAAGTCGCTGTCGCCGTGCCGGGTGCGGGCATATTTCAGCGCCAGCGCGCCGTCCATGTGCTGCAAACCGGCCCGGATGAATAACGGGTCGTAGCCGTAATCCATACTGGGATACTGTGGATCGTTGATCGTGTAGGGTACTTCGATGTCTACGCCGCCCACCGCGTCTATCAGCGTGATGAAGGTGTTGAAGTCTACCGCCACATAATCGTGAATCCGAATCCCCAGATTGTACTGCGCCGTCTGCATCATTAACTGCGGACCATAACCCGGCTGGCGCAGTTCACCCAGTACCATCGGGGAATTAATCCGTTGGAGTTCGCTGTAACCCGGCACTTCCACGTAAAGATCGCGCGGGATACTCAGGACGCCGATGTGCTTCGTGGCCGGGTCAATGCTGGCGAGCATGATGGTGTCGGTACGGTAGGCCAGGCCGGTTTCGCCGGGACGCCGGTCTAAACCCATGACCAGCACCGTAAAACGCGAGATGCCGTCCCAGGGGGTGAGCGTGATGCTGCGCCCGTCACTGAGGGTAAGCTGCTGGCCGGTGGCCGCGCCACCGAGGGCAGTACGGGCATCTACCGGCGTGGGCAGTTCAACAACCGCCGTCGGGATAAATTCTTCGTTTGAAGTGGCGGCACGCAGCATGATGAAGGCGCTCATGCTGATGATAACCACTACACTGAACAACGCTCCGGCGATAATGACCCACGCCCACTCGCCGCCGTGCCGGGATTTCACGCGGCGGCGGCGCATCCGTTCGCGGGCGGCGGACTCGCGTCCGAGTGACGGTGGGGGCGGCGGGCGCAAAGGTTCGTTAGAATAATCGCCGTAGTAGGGACTGACCGCCGGATTAGCCGGCAGGGTGGGCGGGCTGCCCGCTCGACCGACAACCGGGCGGTTATTCGGAAGCGTAGAGGGGCTGGTCGCAAGCCGCTGATCGTCGGGCGGTTCGATGACCGGGCGGTTGTGCGGTAAGGTGGGGCGGTCGCCCGTTGTTTCATCCATCGGGTGGTTATCAATCATGACTATCGAATCATCCTTTGACAGTAACAGTATAGGCAGGCTTCCAATATGCGTCAATGGCGCTTGATCTACGATTCCCCCACCGCTGGCTCGATAAATATGGCGGTAGATATGGCGATTCTGGCGGCAGTAGGCACGGGGCAGTCGCCACCGACGCTGCGGTTGTATGCCTGGTCGCCGCCCTGTCTGTCGCTTGGTTATGGTCAGCGGGCAGCCGATGTGGCTTTCGAGCGGGTGGCGGCGCTGGGCTGGGATGTGGTGCGCCGGCCTACCGGCGGTCGAGCGATTCTGCACACGGATGAACTGACCTACAGCGTGACACTGCCGCCGGGGGATGACATCGCTGCCGGGAACGTGGTCGAGAGCTACCGGCGTATCAGCCGGGCGCTGGTGGCGGGATTGGTGAAACTGGGCGTTCAGCCGGAAGCGGATAAACGCGCTGATGGGATAGATGTGCCTGGGCCAGTGTGTTTTGAAACACCATCACACTATGAGATTACGGTTGGCGGACGTAAGCTGATCGGCAGCGCACAGGTGCGCCGGAAAGAGGGTGTGTTGCAGCACGGTTCGCTGCCGCTGTACGGCGATCTGGGACGCATCTGTGACGCGCTCGTCTATGCGGACGAAACCGAGCGCGAAACGGCCAAAACACAGGTGCAAGCACGCGCCGCGACGTTGGAGGAAGCCCTATGTGCCCTCACCCCCAACCCCTCAGGGAGAGGGGGGCAGGATTTTCTTTTGGTTTGGCAAACCGTCGCCGATGCAGTTGCAGCAGGATTTGCGGAAACGTTCGCCATTGAATTCACACGCGGCGAACTTTCGGATGCCGAACGCGCCGAGGCCGAGCTGCTGGCGGCGGATGTGTATGGGAATGAGGTGTATACACGGCGGCGGTGATATTTGATGCGCCATAGGGGCGGGGTTTATAAACCTGCCCCTATGGGTTGTTGACGATTCATGTAATACGAAAACTTGACAAATGTTCTAATCCTGTTTACGCTACAAGGGAGTCAGTTAATCATTATTAGTGAGTGAAGTTATGTCTGACATCCGGCAGATGCCGTTATTCCCGAATATTCCCGCTTCAGTCGAAGACCTGAACAAACACACCGAACTGCGCCATACGCTCGATTTATTCCAGCAGCATTTGCACAAAGAAGGTAAGTCCGAACATACGATCAAGGCGTTTACATCCGACCTGCAACTACTGGCTGAGCATACCGACGCCACCACGCCCATTGGCGATTATACAACGACGATGCTGAACGAGTTCCTTGACTGGCTGGAACATGGGCGCGGTGTACCGTGCAGCCGTAAGTCCTACGCGCGGCGGGTTACGACCATCAAGGTATATTTTAAGTGGCTGCACATGGTCAACGCGATACCGCACGACCCGGCCAAGCCGGTCTTGCAGCGTTCCGGCCCCGCGCCGCTGGCAGTTGTGTTGTCGCCGGACGAGGTGAGCGCGGCCATCCACGCCGCGCGCGAGATGAAACGCGGTGAAGAACCGGACAGCCGTCCCGAAATGCTGTTCCGCCTGATTCTGGATACGGGCATCAAAAAGAGCGAGGCGGTTGCGCTGACACCCAAAGATGTTGACCGGACGAATCCCGCCGCGCCGTTCCTGCTGGTCAAACACAAAGTTCGCAACGTCTACAAGGAACGAAAGATTGACTTATCGCCGGACTGGCTTGCGCTGCTGGATGCGTATCTGGCGCAGTATCACCCGCAGAACACCATTTTTAACTGCACCGCCCGCAACCTGGAATACATCCTGACGGATATTGGTGAAGCGGCAGGTATTCCGTATAAGATTTCGTTCGAGATGCTGCGCTGGACGTGCGCCGTGCGCGACACCCGCGCCGGACAGACCGAAGACGCGATCCGTGAAAAACTCGGCCTCAGCCCGATTAGCTGGATTGAGACACATAGCAAGATCAAGAAACTGGTCGAACGCCAGTTGATGGATGAAGGCGCAGGGGTTTAAGAGAAAAGCGTAACGCAAAGGCGCTAAGAGGCGAAGGCGCAAAGAATCATTTCAAATAATCTGAAATAGGTGAGACTTAATCTGACACTTCGGGTAAAGTAGTGAGTACACGAAGAGGAGTGTCAGCATGACGAACGAAGAGAAGATCATTGCCACCAAGCTGGGATTGCTGAAGTTAGCCGAGCGGTTGGGAAACGTGAGC
>JARKOK010000041.1 GCA_029975765.1 Aggregatilineales bacterium | reverse complement strand
TCGCTGATGACGCGGGTTTTGCGCTCCGGCCCCATGACAACGCGCTCCATGCTTTCCTGCATTTCGCTCATGCCGATGGCCTTCTTGTTGCGCCGCGCGGTCAGGATCGCCGCCTCGTTGATCAGGTTTTCCAGGTCAGCGCCGGAGAAACCTGCCGTGATCTTGGCGACAGCTTCCAGGTCAACATCTGCCGCCAGCGGCTTGCCCTTGATATGCACTTTCAGAATGTCCTGCCGGCCTTTCACGTCGGGGTTGTCCATCACGACTTTACGGTCGAAGCGACCGGGGCGCAGCAGCGCCGGGTCGAGGATGTCCGGGCGGTTGGTGGCAGCCATCACAATGACGTTCGTGCCGGTTTCAAAGCCGTCCATTTCGACGAGAATCTGGTTCAGCGTCTGCTCGCGCTCGTCGTGGCCGCCGCCCAGCCCCGCGCCGCGATGGCGACCGACGGCATCAATTTCGTCCACAAAGACGATGGCAGGGGATTCGGCTTTGGCGCGGTCGAACAGGTCACGCACGCGGGACGCGCCCACGCCGACGAACATTTCCACAAATTCCGAACCGGAGATGCTGAAGAACGGCACACCCGCTTCCCCCGCAACGGCCCGCGCCATGAGCGTTTTGCCCGTTCCGGGCGGGCCAACCATCAGCACACCCTTCGGAATTCGCGCGCCCAGCCGGATGAATTTTTCCGGCTCTTTCAGAAATTCGACGATTTCCTTCAGTTCTTCCTTGGCTTCGTCCGCCCCGGCCACGTCGGAGAACGTCACCTGCGGGCGTTCCATGTCCCGCGTGACGCGGGCGCGGCTGCGACCAAAGTTTAACGCCTGATCCTGCCCGGTGCGTACCGAGCGCATCATGCGCCACAGCAGCCAGATAATCAGCAGCGTTGGCACAATCGCAACGGCCAGTTGGAACAGCAGGCCGGTCGTATTGTCACCCTGCTGCTCCAGAAACCGGATGCTGCTTAACTGCTGGCCGGTCACGCCAAAGGTGGTGAGCGCATCGAACAGATCGGTTTCGCGTTCTTTATAGTAGGTCACGGTCGTGCCGTTGCGGAGTTCGATGACCACGTCCTGACCACCGCGCACGGTGATCGCGGTCACGTTGCCCTGTTTGATGTAATCGGCAAAATCATCGAGCGAAATCCGGTTGCCGGTGGGGAAATTGTTCGGCGTGCTGAAAACGAACAAAAACAGCAGCAGGATTACCGCGCCGAGGATAAGCCAGAACCGCTGGGCATTTCGGTTATTGAGGGGGTTATTATCGTTCTGATCTCGGTTATTCACGGGAAACGGCACAAGACACGCCGCCGGGCAGCGCGCCAGCACCTTTCTCCTTTCTACGCTAAAGCCTGTGGCCTGAATTATAATCCTGGTATATATGATGAGTCTAAACGCGCAGACCAGACTTACAATTCGTCGTACCAGGGTGCTGAATTCGATGATAATGTCCAAAGCACGGCAGGTCAATATGCCAATGATGAATCTGCTGTGAGAAAGTGAGGGATTGTTTTTTCTAACCTTGCTCAAGTTTTAAGCCAACATCCATTAAACAATGGTACAATTTTGTAAGGTTACTCAGCTATAGGGAAGGTAATGTCGTGAGCAATAACTCGGAATATGGATCAGATGACGATCTGCTGCGGCGCAACGCAACCCGAGGATTAGGCGACACCGATTTCGAAGAGGGCGAGGCGCGCTGGGGGTCAGCGCACTTCAGCGCGCGCATGAATCTGCTGATCTATGTGCGGGGGGTGGCCGAGCCATTTGTGTTTGACGCCAATTCGGTTGAAGAACTGGTGCTGGGGCGCTTCGACTCGGATACCAATACCTCGCCAGAGATTGACCTGCAGCCGTTTGACGCCGCCGATATGGGGGTATCGCGCCGGCACGCGGTTATTGTCCGGCGTGAAGGTTCGCTGAATATAATGGATGCGGGCAGCTACAACGGTACGTATCTGAATGGACAGCGGTTGGTGCCAAACCAGCCGCGAATTCTGCGTGACGGTGACGATCTGCGTCTGGGGCATCTCGTGCTGCACGTTAAATTCGCCCGCGCGTGATGGCGCGTTATAATCAATGATATAGTTTTTGGCTCAGGCTTATCGTCTTACAGATAATGGCTGTGATACTGTCATGCTGATGACCGAACGCACCAATGAACAGTGGATTGCTGAACTCACCGGCCCGCCGCTGGTTCAGACGCCGGCGCTGGAAGACCTGCGCCAGCGATTACAGCGCGGGATTTTTTATTACCTCAGCCGCGAGCGCAGCGACCTGGCGCACCTCGCCACCCAGGAACTGAACCAGATTGCCGAAGACCTGGCGCAGGACGCCACTCTGCGTGTGATTGCCAACCTGGACAGTTTCCGGGGTGACAGCCGCTTTACGACATGGGCGACCAAGATCGCGGTGCGGCTGGCGATCAGCGATCTGCGGCGGGCGCGCTACAAGGATTTCAGCCTGGACGGCCTGACCGCCGAAGGTGACACGCTGCCAGCCACCAACGATGCTTTCCTGAACAATACCATTCCTAACCCCGAAAACGCCACCGAACGCGCCGATGTACTGGTTAAGATTGAACGCGCGCTGGAGGAGGCGCTGACCGACCGCCAGCGGCAGGCGCTGTCGGCGGTGGCGCTGCAAGGTGTCCCGCTGGAGATTGTGGCGGAACGCCTGGGCACCAACCGCAACGCGCTGTACAAACTGCTGCATGATGCGCGGCGCAAACTCCGCCTGCACCTGGAAAGCCAGGGACTTTCGACAGACTACATGCTCAAGCTGTTTCAGGATTGACGGCAGCGGCGTGTAAGATCAACTGAGAACCCCGCGTCCGATGTAATGAAGGTGGAAGAACGAGCACGGCCTATGTCGTTACAAACAGACGAACTGAGAAAACTGCTGGATTGTATCGTTACGTCGCACCGGGATGACTGCCTGGACTGTGAAAGCTGCGGCCAGCAGCTCGACTGCCTGGCAGAGCGCGTGGCGGCGGGCGGCTCGCTGGATGATCTGCTGCCGGAAGTCAGCACGCATCTGTGCTGCTGCCGGGACTGCTTCGAGGAGTTTGAAGCCCTGGTCGCGATTCTGCGTGCCGAAAACGAAGGCAGCCTGGGCGCGGTCTGACGCCATCACCAACACAGCTTATTTACGATCAACTTCAAATCGAGGGTGTAAGGATGCAGAGAGAACGGGTTGTGATTATCGGTTCTGGCCCGGCAGGGCTGACGGCGGCGATTTATACCGCGCGCGCCCAGTTGAGCACGGTGGTGATTACCGGCAAACTGCTGGGCGGGCAGATTTCCACGACACACGAAGTCGAAAATTTTCCCGGTTTCCCGGACGGTACGACCGGCCCGGAACTGGTTGAGAACATGAAGCAGCAGGCCGAACGGTTTGGCGCGAAGTTTGTGTACGACAGCGTGACATCGGTGGACTTCACCAAAGGCTCGCCTTTCCTGATTAAGACCGATGGTGAAGACTATCTAGCCGACGCGGTGATCGTGACCATTGGCGCGAACCCGCGCAAGCTGAATATCCCCGGCGAGGCGGAATACACCGGGCGCGGCGTGAGCTACTGCGCGACGTGTGATGGGTTCTTCTTCCGGGGCAAGGATATTATCGTGGTGGGCGGCGGCGACTCGGCCTTGCAGGAAGGTATCTTCCTGACGAAGTTCGGGCGGTCGGTGAATATCGTCCACCGGCGGGACGAACTGCGCGCCAGCGCCGCGCTGCAAAGCCGCGCTCTGGCTAACCCGAAGATCAGCTTCACCTGGGATACGGTGGTGGAAGCAGTCAAGGGTAATGAGAACGGGGTGGTACAGGCGGTCACGCTGCGGAATCTGAAGACTCAGGAAGTGTATGATAAGCCGGTGGATGGGGTGTTCGTCTTCATCGGTTACGATCCGAACAGCGCCGTGTTTGGCGACCAACTGGCGATGGACTCAACCGGCTACGTGACGATTGACCACCTGCACGCGACGAGCGTGGATGGCGTATTCGCCGCCGGTGAAATCCACGACAGCACCTTCCGGCAGGCGATCACGGCGGCGGGTGACGGCTGCAAGGCGGCGCTGTCCGCGATCAACTGGCTGGGCGTGCGCGAGCCGATTCTGCAAAAGCTGGACGCCGAGGAACCGGTGACAGCCGCGAACTAAAGCAGCGGCGGGTGTGGGTATCCGCCAATTTAGTATACCGCCAAGAGCTGAGAATGATGGGGCGCGAGCAATGCCTTGCTTGCGCCCCTGCTTTTACCGCGTGTGTTCCTCTGTTTCGTTCACCCGGCACATTTTGAGACTCATCCCGTTTTGGTGTACACTAACGTCCGTTACAATCGTCACAATGGTGGAGGCGCTGGAAGCATGGCAACGGATGCGCGGACGTGGTTCTACACAACCCCGGAACCCCGGCCTTATTTTATTGAAGAACGGGTGAACCATACCCTC
>JARKOK010000030.1 GCA_029975765.1 Aggregatilineales bacterium | reverse complement strand
AGGCTACCCGGCGCTTCTTCCGGGCACTTTTTGAGAGGAGTACACTTATGGCGAAATCGCGGACTGAACTGATGGTTGACCGTCTGCGTGATCTTCAGCAAACGACACCGGAGATTGAGGCGTCTGCGGTCGTGAGTGTGGCTGGACTGATTAGGGCTTCTTCGCTGCCCGCCGGCGTTGAAGAAGACCGTGTATCGGCGATGTCAGCGGCCATGCTGTCGCTGGGTGAACGGATCTCGACCGAGCTGGGGCGGGGCGGCCTGGAGCAGGTTTACATTCGAGGTAAAGAGGGTTATGTGATCCTCATGTCGGTTGGTGAAGAGGCTGTGCTGACGACGCTGGTGCGCGAAGGCGCAAAGCTGGGGTTGATTTTCCTGGATATGCGCCGCACGGCGGATGACCTGGAAAAGCTGGTCTGAACGTCTGGTTTTCGTTAAGCCCAAGATGGTGCCAGATTAACCGGCGGGGTGATGAGCAAGCGGTGATCCCCCGCCGCGATTTTTGTTTTTCAATGAGTTGGTGTGAGTGTTGTGATGCCAAAGCCCAAGTACATCTTCTGCACTGGCGGCGTGGTGAGTTCGGTCGGGAAAGGTGTGACCGCCGCCGCGATTGGCCGTATTCTGAAAGCGCGCGGCCTGAGAGTGGCTGTTCAGAAACTCGACCCGTATCTTAATGTTGACCCTGGCACCATGAGTCCTTACCAGCATGGTGAGGTATTTGTAACTGCCGATGGCGCTGAGACGGATCTCGATCTGGGACACTACGAACGATTTATTGACGAAAATCTGAACCGCACCTGCAATGTGACGGCGGGGCAGGTCTACAGCTATGTCATTGATAAGGAACGCCGGGGTGATTTCCTGGGTGGGACCATTCAGGTTATCCCGCATATCACGAACGAAATCAAGCGGCGGGTGGCGTTGGTCGGTAAAGAGAGCAATGCCGATGTGGTGATTGTGGAGGTGGGGGGCACAGTCGGCGATATTGAGGGACAGCCGTTTCTGGAAGCGATTCGCCAGATGCGGATGAACCTGTCACGCCATGACTCGCTGTGCGTGCATGTTACCTTTCTGCCGTATATTGGCGCAACCGGTGAGCTGAAGACCAAGCCGACCCAGCACAGCGTGCGCGATTTACGCAGCATTGGCATTCAGCCGAACGTGATCATCGCACGCACCGATTATCCGGTGAGCAAGGATGTGACAGATAAAATCGCGCTGTTCTGTGACGTGGATGCTGAGGCCGTCATCCCGCTGGAAACCGTTGATCTGCTGTATGCGGTACCCCTGATTCTGGAGGATTCGGGACTGGGGGATTATCTGGTTGAGCAGCTTCAACTGGAGGTGAAACCGGCTGATCTGGCAGAATGGCGCGCTCTGGTGAAGCGGATGCGAATGGCACAGGCCGCGCAGGAACCGCTGCGGATCGCCGTTGTGGGCAAGTATGTGGAACTGCATGACGCATACATGAGCGTAAAAGAGGCACTGTTTCACGCTGCGAGCGCACAAAATCGCCGACTGGAGATTGAATGGATTTATTCCGGCGATCTTGAGAAGGAGAAGTCCTGGGATCGTCTGGCAGCGGCTCATGGGATTGTCGTACCGGGAGGGTTTGGTTATCGCGGTATCGAAGGGAAGATTCTGGCGGCGCGCTACGCCCGCGAACACCGCATTCCATATCTGGGATTATGCCTGGGGATGCAGGTCATGTGTATTGAATTCGCCCGTACTGTTTTAGGGTTAGAAGGGGCGAACAGTGCCGAATTTGACAGTACCGAGCATCCAATCATTGATCTGATGCTTGAGCAGCGGGGCATTACGGAACTGGGCGGCACGATGCGATTGGGGCTATATCCCTGTCAATTGCAGCCGGGGACAAAAGCAGCCCAGGCCTATCAGAATGCGCCGGAAGTACAGGAGCGTCACCGCCACCGCTTTGAGTTCAATAACACTTACCGCACCGCGTTTGAACAGCAGGGGATGATTTTTAGCGGGTTAAGCCCGGATGGCGAACTGGTGGAAATTGCGGAGGTCAAAGATCACCCCTTCATGCTGGGCAGCCAGTTCCACCCGGAGTTTTTGAGCCGTCCAAATCTGCCCCATCCTCTGTTTTCCGCATTCGTGCGGGCAGCAGCGCAGCAGCGTGGTGATGTCGCCGACACAAGCCCCAACGGTTTTGTCAGCGAAGATATACCGGATGAAGCAGAATTAAGGAATTAAACCGATGACGATAGAAAGTTTTATCCGCGCCATGCCGAAGGTGGAACTCCACCTTCAGTTTGAGGGGGCGCTCCCAAAGGAAACCCTGCTGCTGATTGCTGAGCAGAATGACATAGCCGACTCGCTCAAACATTTTAATCAGTGGGTGGCGCTGCTTGCCCAGCCCGACCCCCGGCGGCTGGATGATATCGTGCGGACGGTCAGCCTGTGGCCGCAGCTGCCGGAAGACCTGACGCGGTTGGTCTACGACATGGGCGTGGCGCTGGCAAAACAAAATGTGCGTTACGCTGAGGTCAGTGTAAACCCAACGCTCTATATGGAGCACCTAACATTTGAGCAGTTTTTAGCGGCGATGAATGATGGCCGAGATCGTGTCGCGCGTGGTTGGGGTGTACAGATCGGCTGGATTTTAACGATCCCCCGTGACCAGCCCCGGCGCGCGGATGATTTTCTGCGCTGGGCGACCGGCACCGCCGCCAAAAAGGGTGGGGTGATTGGAATTGGTTTAAGCGGGCCGGAAAATGTGCAGCCAGCCAATCAGTATGAACGCCCATTCCGCAATGCGGTCAAGAAAGGGCTGCCGCGCCTGCCACTGGCCGGTGATGTTCTGGGGGCTGCGGGCATTATTGAAGCGATCACCAACCTTCAACCGGATCGTATCTATCCAGGATGGGGAGCCGCCGAATCGCCTGAGGCGTTGAAGATGCTGGATGAACAGCAAATTCCGCTGGTGCTGGGACTGACCCACGCGGTGAAAATGGGATATATCAGCAGCTATGCCGAGTATCCGCTGCGTTCACTGCTGGATGCAGGTTTGACGGTGACACTGGCTTCCGGGATGCCGGAACTGTACCAGACGACGCTGACGCAGGAATATCTGGCAGCGGTGGAACATAGCGGTATCAACCTCGATGATGTGATAGAAATGGGGTTGAACGGCGTTCGTGCCAGTTTGCTGCCCGATGATGAAAAGCAGACGATGGCGGCGCAGTTTACCGAAGCGTATACACAGCTTCGTGCCGAACATGTTTCGGCGGCGGCAACCTGAAACAGGGCGTCGGGGCGGGGTTTCAAACCCGCCCCGCTGATTCAGCGCAGTGTTAAATGGTTGTGAAGTCACCCTCGACCACATCATCCGGCTCAGTTTCGCCGCGCCAGCCGCGCTGTTCCTTACTGGTTTCCTGCGCGCTGCCGGACATATTCGCCTGCTGCGACAGGGTATAGGTCGCATGTTGCAGTGTTTGAATGCCGGAACGAATGGCATTCAGATCATCCTGCTCCATCACGGCGCGTAGGGATTGAACCTGCCCAATTACCGTTTCGCGGTCGTGGCCGGGAACGCGGTCGCCCAACTCACTCAGTGTCTTTTCGACCTGATAGATAAGGGTATCGGCGTCGTTTCGTGCCTGCGCCAGTTCGCGGCGGCGCTCATCTTCCGCCCGGTGCTGCTCGGCAGTTTTCACCAGCCGTTCAACTTCTTCCGGTCGTAAGTTGGTTGAAGCCGTAACGGTGATCTTCTGCGCTTTCCCGGTTGCTCTGTCAGTGGCCGTGACGTTCAGGATACCGTTAGCGTCAATATCGAACATGACTTCAATCTGCGGCAGGCCGCGTGGCGCCGGGGCAATACCATCCAGGCGAAAATGTCCCAGCGTCATGTTGTCGGCAGCCATCGGACGTTCCCCCTGCAAAACGTGAATGTCTACTGAGGTCTGATTGTCCGCCGCAGTGGAAAAGATTTC
>JARKOK010000029.1 GCA_029975765.1 Aggregatilineales bacterium | reverse complement strand
CTATCGTAACGCGCTGTCCGTGCGCGACGACCCGGACTTTCGCGGCGATATGAACCGCCTGATTGAAGCGATTCGTAAAGTCTCCGGCCCGCCCGCTGGTTCGCAGGTGACACCCTCGGTTCCAACGCCGGAACATAACGGCCTTCGGCCACAGGTCATTGTCGCCATCATCAGCGGCTTATTCGTGGTGATCGCCGGCGCCATCGCCATCATCCCACAGTTGCAGCAGAATCAGCTGGCGCAGCAGGCGATGGAGGCCACCACCACCGCCGCGCAGCTTGCCATGATCAGCACCAGCACGGCGCTGGCTCAGGCCGCGTCCGTCACCCCTGCTCCGACGCTCACGCCGAGTGATACCCCCACGCATACGACTGAACCGGCCACCAACACCCCCCTGCCACCGACCAATACCGCCGCGCCATCCTTAACACCGTTGCCGCCGACGAACACCGCCGTCCCCAGCCCTATACCGACGAATACCCCGCCGGTCACGACCTCTGGCCTGGCGATTGGCGGGCAGGCTGAAGTCAGAGGCTCCAACGAATCGGACGGCTACCAGAACCTCCGCACCGGCGTTACGCGGGATGACCCGGTGATCCAGCAGGTTCCCGCCCGAACCGTCGTCACGATCATTGATGGCCCGGTAGCATCCGAGGGTCGCATCTGGTGGAAAGTCCGCACGCCGGATGGTGTCGAAGGCTGGACGATTGAGTCCAGCGCCACCCGGCAAACGCTGGTGCCGGTCGAACGCACCGCCGCGCTGCGCCTGATTGTGTCGCCCGAATCGCTTACGCTGGTTGTGGTTTCGGCGCAGGCGATCAATCTGAATGGACTGGGGTTTCTGGTCACGGATGGGCGAGGTGGAACGCATACGGTAGAGCTTGCGGGCGGCTTTGACATCCTGCAATTGACGAGAGGTATCGCCGAACCAGGTACATGCTTCGTGGCTGTGGAAGCAGGGAAAACACCGCCGCTGCCTTCCGCCTGCACGCAGCCGCAACGAGTCTACCGCCGTGAACTCCCCCGCGCCGACGTGTTCTGGTACGACTTCGTAGGGAACTACCAGCGTGATGTAGCCATACTGCGTGATGGCAATCTGGTAACGTTGTGCGCGGCAGCAGCGCCGGAATGTGCCGTAGCGTGGAGTGAACGTGCGGGCGCACCAACACCGGTCCCCGCGCCAGCAGCGACCAGTACCACACCGCCGACGGCGGCAGACATCGGGCGTTTAGTGGTTACGTCCGAAGTTGTACAGGGGTATCCGTGTGCGGCCCTGATTAAAAACAATACGGGCAGCCCGGTAACCCTCATGAATATCGTGCGCTCAGAGCCGATCTATGCCTCATCGCCGGTCGCCAGTGTCCGCCTCGGCCAGCCGGTCATGGTGCTGGCAAAAACACGCGAAGGCTCGCGCACCATCTGGTATCAGATTGGGGATCAAAATCAGAAATCCCTGGGCTATGTGCTTGAGGATTTTCTTGATTTATCAGCGACCTGTCCTCCCTAACCAACCTCAGGAGAATCTGAATGAAACGCTTGCTGGCTGTCTGTACCCTTCTCATCGTCGTTGTGTTCAGTCTATCGGCTGCGCTGCTGCCGGCTGCTGCCCAGAACGCGGCGATCAAATGTGGCGACATCATCAAAGGCGAACTGACGAAAAATAATCAGGTACAAACCTATCCCATCGTGCTGTCACCCGGCGATAAGGTCACCTTTGCCGGGCAGGCTGATGGTACGTCGCAGCTCTTGTTTGCTATTACGCTGCACTCGCCCGCCGGCTACCGGATATTTCCAAATCGAGATGCCTGGGTTGATATGGTAGCCAGCCCGTTTCTTATGACCGGACGGATGCCCGCTTATGGGCTTTATACCCTGTATGTCTCCAATAAGGACAAAACCGGTTCATATCAGATCGGCATTGGCTGTGAATTAGCTGATGGCACAATCATCGCGGCGGGTGATACCAATTACACGCCAACCCACGCCGGACGCCCGCAGACCGTCACGCTGCCCTTAGCCGTCATTCAGGGCAGTTCGCTCCGGCAGTTGCAGTGTGGCGATGTCATCGCCACCGAATTCACCCAGAACGAACAGGTTCACAGCTACTCGTTAGAAATGGCAGCAGGTGATATTTCCTTTCAGGCCGGTATTGCGCCGTTCGGCGATGGTTTCGAGATCGCTGCTGTGGTGATTGATCCCTCTGGCAAAGTTGTCGCAGGAAGTAGATATCTTTACGTTGAGCCAGGGTCGCAGCTTAATGTGGGTTCTGTCACCCCCGGCAATTATCGCATCATGGTCAGCAATACCACACTGAATGAACGAGGTGGGGTGTATTCGCCCGGTACTCAATCTATGATGGGCGGCTTCGGTATTTATACACTGGCGGTAAGCTGTATCTTGAAGGGTAATGAGATCGTCGCGCCTGACCCGGCAAAAATTGAGCAGGCGGCTGCACCAGAAGTGGCAGCGCAGCCTGCCGCCAGCGCCCCGGCAGCCAGCAGCCCATCGGTTGACGTCAGCCAGTTGATTAAAATTCCCCTTATTGCCGGAATTCCCATGACAGGCGCGGTGACACCTACCGGCACGGAAGCCTTTGGCTTCACCCTTGACGCTGCCGCCGGGGATACGCTCGAC
>JARKOK010000025.1 GCA_029975765.1 Aggregatilineales bacterium | reverse complement strand
GAATCAGCCGGCAGCCCTGAAACGGACGAAAGTGTTATCAGCCGCGCCTGGAAGTGGCGCGACCGCCTGGATCGAGAACAGCGAGGATTGGCATGGAGCGAGCCTCTTTCTTAATTGAGGAAACCAACCAGCGCATCGGCTGTATGCTCAACCCGGAAAGTCTGGTGCTGCGCCGTACTGCCGGCGTGCAGCCGCGCCCGCTGGCGGGCGGCCATATCACCGGTCTCGGCCTCAGTGATGATCCGGTGTTCTACACCGGCGGCGGGAAAACCGAGCTTGAACTCGATCTGCTGTTTGATATCTGGCTGGCCGGATCCTCCGTCACAACTGAAGACGTGCGCGATCTGACCGGCATTTTCTGGAATCTGGCGGAAAACGCCACCAATATAGATGGCTACCGCCAGCCGCGCATCGTGCGTTTTGTCTGGGGCAAATCGTGGAATATTCCCGGTGTGGTGACAGCCGTATCCGAACGGCTGGAGCGTTTCACCACATCGGGCGCGGCCCAACGCTCATGGCTGCGAATGCGGCTGCTGCGGGTCAGCGAAGCGGTGGCCCAGCAGCCCACCGCCGTGCCGGACTACGATCTGGAAGCCGTGCCCGTCGAGACACTGGAAAATATCGAACCTTCGGACGAAGACATCCCCGTTTACGAATACATCGCCGGTGAACGGCTGGACGAAATCGCCTTCCGGCATTATGGCAATCCCTCCTTCTGGCGGTTGATCGCCGCTTTCAACGGACTCGCTGACCCGAACGATATTCCCCCCGGCACGGTACTGCGGCTGCCGCGCCTGCAAGGACTGGGGCCGCTGGCATGAACCGCGTTTTCGCCTTACCGACGATTACGATTGAAACCGGCGGCAGTGCGCTCTCCGCCGGGGACACCTTCGCCTTAAGCGAAGTGCGCGTGCAGCAGCGCCTCTCGCTGCCTGCCTTGTGTGAACTGGTCTTTTATGATGCGCCCGACCCGGCGCGCATTACCTCCATGCTTGACCTCGGTACGGCTTTCCGGGTGTTAGTCAGCGGACACCCCACCCCGCTGTTTGTGGGCGAAGTCACCGGCACCGAATATGTTTATGGCACGTCTAATGGGCGCGAACTGCGCGTGCGCGGTTACGACCTGCTGCACCGCCTGCGGAAGCGGCAGACGGTGCGGGCGCATATCCAGGTCACGCCGTTTGATCTGGCCCGCGATCTGGTGAATGACCTCGGCCTGACCGTCGAAGCCGCCGAGGTTGGCCCGATCTGGCAGCGGCTCATCCAGCACCGGCAGTCTGATATGGAGCTGCTGGTTGGACTGGCGGAACGCTGCGGCCTGTATCTGACACTGCGGGAAAACATTCTCCACCTGCTTACGCTCGAAGGGATCGGCGATGAAATCCCTCTGATTCTGGGCGAGTCGCTGTTCGAGGCGCGAGTGGACATCAACGCCGATCCTGCCGTGCGGTCGGTCGCCGCCGCCGGCTGGAATCCGCTGCGTGTGGAAATGCATACCGCGCAGGTGTCCGGCGCGCGTGTCGGGCGCAGCGTCATGGCCGATGCACCGCCGGAACGGGTCGGCGGCGCTGGTACGCGCGATCTGGTCAATGAGGTTACGCAGGACGACACCCATGCCGAGGCCTTCGCCCAGGCGGAACTGGATGCCCGTGTCGCCCGCGAGGTGGTGCTGTGGGGCGTGGCCGAAGGTGACCCACGTCTGCGCCCCGGCGCGCCGGTACAGGTATTTAATCTCGCCCCCACCATCACCGGGCGCTACGTGCTGACATCCGTGACGCACCAGGTCAGCAAACGCACCGGCTTCATTTCAGAATTTTCGACCGCGCCGCCGCCCATCACCCCACCCCGCCCGCCAACGGCGGCGCTGGGCATTGTCACGCAGATAGACGACCCGGAGAACGTCGGGCGCGTGCGAGTCTCGCTGCCCACCTATGGCAATGTTGAAACCGGATGGATGAGCCTGCTCTCCGTCGGCGCGGGCGCGGGCAAAGGTCTGATGGCCCAACCAGACGTGGACGACATGGTGCTGGTGCTGTTTGCCGACGATGACCCCGGCCAGGGCGTGATTATCGGCAGCCTGTACGGTGTGAACGGCCCGCCGGATGTCGGCATTGAAAGCGGAGCGGTACGGCGCTACACGCTGCTCACCCCTGGCGGCCAGCGTATCCGGCTGGATGATACCCATCATGTGATTCGTATCGAAAATCAGGATGGCAGTTATGTTGAACTCGCGCCGCAGAAAGTCCGCGTTCATGCGGCAACCGATCTGGACATCGAAGCGCCCGGTCGCACCATTACTGTTCGTGGTCAGGCGATTAATTTTGAGAGGGGCTGATGAAGGTACTCACTGAAGATGCACTGGTGGTCTGTGAACACGAACTGGGTATCGTCAAGAATAACCCGACGCAGAGTCTCGTCACGATTCAGCGGCGTAAAGTGCTGGTCGAAATTGACCCGGAAGGCCGTTCGATTGGCGGCTGTCCCAACTACGGGGTCACCATCAAACCGTGTTTGACCACACTGCGCGTGCAGGTGGGTTATTCCGATTTCATTCGGATTGAAGGCCGGCGCATCTGCCTCGATACCGTCACCGGCTTCACCGACGGCACACCGCCCGGTTTGATCCACTACAAAGTTAACCATCCCGGCCAGATGTTTGTGACGGAGGTGGGTTAATGGCAAACGCACCGCGTTACCGCGCCTGGCGTTTCATCTACCCGCAGTTGGATGCCCCGCCGGATTTCGCCGGGCTGGCGCTCAATCCGCGCGGCGGGGTGGAGATGGTGCAGGACAGTGATTCGGTGCGACAGGCAATTTTACTGCTGCTGTCCACCGAACCCGGCGAACGTATCATGCGCCCGCGTTATGGCTGCCAGATTCATCAACTGATGTTTATGCCAGCGGACGACACGACCGCCGGTTTAGCAATTTATTATGTCCGCCGGGCGTTGGAGCAGTGGGAACCGCGTATCGAAATTATCCGCCTGGATGCCCAGGCAAACGAGACTGACCCCGGACGGCTGGATATTTTTCTGGACTACCGCGTCCGGGTGACGCAGCGGGTGGACTCGCTGCGCCTGTCGCTCAACTTAGCAGGAGGGACAAGCTGATGCCGCTGCCGCTGCCCAACCTCGATGACCGCAGTTTTGACCAACTGGTAGACGAAGCACGCCGCGAGGTCATCCGTTCCGGCGTGGACTGGACTGACCTGAACGAAAGCGACCCCGGCATAGTTCTGCTGGAGCTGTTCGCGTATCTCACCGAAACCATGATCTACCGCCTTAACCGCCTGCCGGACAAAGCCTATATCGCCTTTCTGCGGCTGCTGGGCGTCAAGGTTTACCCCCCGGCGGCGGCCAGCGTCACGCTGCGATTCAGCCGCGCCCGCGCCGGCACACGTGCCGTTTCCATCCCGCGCGGGCGGCGGGTTACGCTCAACCGCACCGACAGCAAGGCCGAGCCGCCGATGTTCATTACCGCCGAAGATGCTACCATCGCTCCCGGCGAAACTTTTGTGGACGTGCTGGCGCATCACGTGGACTGGATTGAAGCCGAACTGGTCGGCAGGGGTACGGGTTTACCGGGGCTGTCACTCAGAGTGCGCCGCCCGCCGATTGTCGCCGAACTGGACTTAACCGTCGCGGTCGAAGCTATCCCGGATGAACTGGATGAACGCGCCCCGGCCATCCAGTACGATGGCCGTCCATTCCGCATCTGGCGTGAAGTGGATAATTTTACGAACCTCGGTCCGGATCCATTTGTGTATGTCGTTGACCGTATGGACGGCATCATCACCTTTGCCCCGGCAGCCCGGATGCAGAACCCGGATACCACGCTCGAAGACGTGCCGCAGGCGCTCGCCGCGATTCCGGCCAGTGGCCGCGAAATCCGCGTATGGTATAAACGCGGCGGCGGACCGGAAGGCAACGTCGCACCGGAAACGCTTACCGTCCTCAAAGAACCCATCGCGGGCGTGCAGGTGACGAATCCCGGCGCGGCCACCGGTGGCCGGGCGGCAGAATCATTGGAGAACGCCCTGCTGCGCGGCCCGCAGGAACTCCACTCGTTACAACGCGCCGTGACCGCCCAGGATTTCGAGCTGATCGCGCTGTACAGCTCGCGCGCGGTCGCCCGTGCCAAAGCCTTCACCCGCGCCGCGCTGTGGACGTATGCCGCGCCCGGCACGGTCGAGGTGCTGCTGGTACCCTTCCTGCCAGAAGACCAGCGCGGCAGCCAGGTGACGGCAGATGCCCTGCAACTGCGGGAAACCGAAGAAGCCCGCGCGCAAATTCAGGCCGCGCTGGACGAACGCCGGCCGCTGGGCACCACCTGTCTGGTCAACTGGGCGCGTTACAAAACGGTAAAAGTCACTGCGCGCATCGTCGTGCGGCGAGAGGAAGACCGCGCAGCGGTACGGCAGCGGGTTGTCGAGCGCCTGTACCAGACGATCAGTCCCCTGCCCACGCGCTACAGCCGCAGCGGGTGGCCGTTCGGTCAGGCGCTGCGCGCTTCCCATGTTTATGATATTGCCCTGGCCGAACCGAGTGTGCGCTGGGTTGACAAAGTGCGGCTGCTGGTCAGCGAAGTGCCCGACACCGCCGTTCGAACGATCATAGCGGACTACTCGCAGCCGCAGACATGGTACGCCGGTTCGGGCAGCACCTTGTTCCGGTCGCTGAACGACGGTGAGAGTTTTGAGTCCGTCAATGAATTTCCTGACGAAGTGATTGATGTTGTGCAGTCCCACCCGGATCGTCCGGGCTTTCTGGCGGTTGCCACCAGCCTGCCCAGCGGCACCGAGTCAAGGATATATGTCTCGGAAAACTGCGGGGAAACCTGGGAGTTCACCCCGTACACACTTGGTTTTGTCGTGCGCGACATTGCCTGGGTGCCGCGCAAGACTCAACCGGTGCTGCTGCTGGCCTCGGATGTTGGCCTGTTTGAGTTAATCGTCGCGCCGGGCGGCGGCCTGAATCAGATTGTGGTCAAAGCCGATGATCAGGATTTAGGTTTCTATGCTGTCGCGGCGTCAACCTACGGCGCGGCGGGCGTTAATGTCGCCGTTGCCGCGCAGAAGTCAAGCGGCGTGTTCCTGTCCAGTGATGGCGGCATGACGAAATCATTCCGCGACATTGGCCTGCGCGGAGAAGACATCCGTGAACTGGCCGTACAGGTCATCGGCACGCGCTCGTTTCTGTGGGCGGGGGCGGCGGCCACTGGCGGCGAAGATGGCAAAGGTAGTTTCCGGTGGGAACTGCGCGGCGCGGAGGACGACCCGCTGAAGTTTCAGCCGGTCAGCCGGGGCTGGAAAGGCGGTAGCTGCCGGGGACTCGCGTTTCATGGCTCGTGGGTATTTGCGGCATCTCACCGGGGCGGCGTGCTGCGCCTGGACTCCAGCGCCAGCACCCCCGAATGGCAGATGCCGGACATCAACTGCGGCCTGCCGCTGCGTGATGCCGGACGGTTTCACATCGTGGATACCGTCGCCGCCGACCCGCAGGCGCGCCTGCTGATGGCTGGCGGTATCGCCGGCATTTATCGCAGCGCCGACCAGGGTGTGAATTACCTGTCTGTGTCGCAGCGCGAGTTTGTTGAACGGGTGACGCTGCCGCAGACCTGGTTATTCGTCTGTGACGCGCCTGAGATCGAGGTGGTGCCGGAAGATGAAGCGAACTGAAATCGAACGCCTGCTGCCTGGCATTTTCCAGCAAACGATCCGTCCGGGTGGTCTGCTGGCGGCACTGCTGAATGCGATGGAAACCCTGCACGCGCCCTCCGAAGCAGTGCTGGAGAATCTCGAACGTTACTTCGATCCGTATCGCACACCGGATGCCTTCGTGCCGTATCTCGCCGGTTGGGTTGATCTGGAAACCCTGCTCGTCGGGGTAACGGAGGAGCCGAACGCCGCCACGTTTCCAACCGGAATCGGCCAACTGCGAGAACTCGTCGCCGCCGCCGCTTTTATTTCCCGGTGGCGCGGTACTCGTAAAGGTTTGCTGCGCTTTCTGGAAACTGCCACCGGCACGCTTGGTTTTGAGATTGATGAACAGGTGCCGGGCGAAGATGGTGTGCCGCGCCCTTTCCACCTGCATGTGCGCGCCCCGCAAACAACGAAAGCCCACCGGGGGTTGATCGAGCAGGTTATCGAACTGGAAAAACCAGCCTACGTGACCTATACGCTGGAATTCTATTGAGACAATCGGACAGTGGGTCTTATTTTGGACCGTAATCCAGCTTTATCGAGGTGCAGCTAATGAGTACCAGCAGCAATCCACTCAATAATCTTATCAACAGTCTGTTAGGGCGGATACCCAACTGGCTTGGGTTCGGCATCATCATCGTGATCGGAATAATCGGGCTGGTTGCCGGCGCAACGAATCAGCCCGCCGCTTCGGCGGGGCTGATCGCCTTCGGCGTATGGGCCATCGGCAGTGCGATTCTGGCCTGGGTAACCGGGGCCAGCAGCCGTCCCGATGGCTTTAGCGGCAGTTTTGGAGCGACCATCACCAACTTAAAAAGCTGGGTCTGGTGGGTCGTCTTCGCGGGATTGGTGGTGGTCATCATCCTCGCCTTCGTGGTGCGTTAGCGATCACGGCAGTTGTAACTTATAATGGTTAGTATGTGAGCGCGCGAACGTCCGGCCAGGACAGCGCCCCACTTACCCGGTCACCCCATCCCCAGGGATGGCAACGGCAGCAGGAGAGAGCGTCATGCCCAGCCTGTTTGATATTACTGCGGCTGAAACCCGAGTTAATCTGGACAGCCAGCGCCGAGGGGAAGTATCCTTCACCGTTACCAACACCAGCGGCCAGCCCGTTCGCGGCCTGGCACGCATCGCGCCCCAGGGGGCAGCCTCACCCGCATGGTTTAGCATTGTGGGGCAGGCAGAGCGGCTGTTCAGCATCGCGGGGGCGCAGCAGTATACCGTCCAGATCGCCGTCCCTGCCGATGTTCCCGCCGGAACCTATATCTTCCGGCTGGACATGATCGGCGTCGAGAACCCGGATGAGTTCTTTACTGAAGGCCCCAGCGTGGCCTTCACCCTCACTGACCGCCCCGGCCCTCCACCGGAACCGCCGCAGACCCAAAAGGGGTACATCACCACCGTCGTCGGCGCGGTAGTTGGCCTGCTCGCCGGCATCACGGCTGGCATCGTGCTGGCGCTGATTCTCGGTGTTATCGTCAACCAGATATTCAAGGACCTGGCCGGTGTTGTCGCCATTGGCACGCTGGCGCTTGGCCCGTGGATCGGCTCATCACTGGGGGTGTATATCGCGCTGAATACTCGCTCACTTAACTGGCCGCGTGAGACTGCCGGTATATTTGCGGCAGTAGTTTTCGCCTGGACGATTGTGTGTTTCCTGCTGCTCGCATTGATCTTTAATATCCTGACGGGCGATACCATTCGTGCCATTCTCGTTCTCTTTGTTGTGCTGCCGCTCTGGCTGATCGCGCCTGGCGTGATCGCGCGGGGAATTACGCTGCGCTGGAAAACTGGCGCTTTTTAGCCTGCACCGGCAGTGGTTGTGCTGATTGAGCTGTTTTTACTTCTGACAGACAGGCCGGGAGATGTATGGATAACGAACAGAAATTGATGGCCGCCTACTTTGACATCACCACCTCAACCAATTCCGTCGTGTTAAATAAAGAAACGCGCCGGGGAGAAGCGGCCTATACTGTTACCAACCGTTCCGGTCGGGCGCTGCGCGGGCGCGCCAGTTTAGCACCGCAGGATGCCGTGTCCGCCGCCTGGCTGACTTTATCGGGGGACGCCGAGCGCCCCTTCCCCATCGCCGGCGTTCAGCAGTACAGCGTCCAGATTCTCGTTCCGATGGATGCCCCGGCTGGCAATTACGTTTTCCGGCTGAATATGGTGGAAATCACCAATCCAGATGAAACCCTGGTGGAAGGGCCAACCGTAACCTTCACCGTGCCGGACAATACCGCGCCGCCACCGCCTCCGCCACCGCCCAAAAAATTTCCCTGGTGGATTCTGGCTGTCGTGGCCGTAGTGGTGATCATCATCGGCGTGATTATCTATTTTGCCACCCGTCCCCCCAGACGGCTGCTGTTCACCAATTCGGACAATCAGGGCGTGTCTACCCTGCGTGTTGTATTTCCCGATGGTACAGGGCGGCAGGCGTTTGGACAGAACGGCTATAACGCTCAATGGTCGCCTGATGGCAGCCGCATTGTGTATGTCGCTTACGACGGCGTGAGTTCTGAAATTTATGTCGTCAACGCTGATGGTAAGAGCACGCCGGTAAATATCAGCAACAATCCCGGATCGGATGAGACGCCAGTCTGGTCGCCGGACAGCCGCAAAATCGCCTTCCAGTCTTATCGAGACAACTCAAACTGGGAAATTTATGTGGCGAATGCCGATGGCAGCGGGACGCCGGTCAACCTGTCCAAAGACCCTAAAGCCGATTTCGACCCCCGCTGGTCGCCGGACAGCCGGCTTGTCGCGTTTATTTCGATCCGTACCGGCAACAGCGAAATCTTTGTGGCGAACGCCGACGGCAGCGGAACACTCCGTAATCTGACCAACCACGCCGGCAGCGACTCCGACCCCAGATGGTCATCAGACAGCCGCCGCCTGCTCTATCAGTCCTACCGGACGAACAACAACGAAATTTACGTTGTCAACGCGGACGGCAGCGGCGCGCCGATTAACATTTCAAATGACCCCCAGCACGACTATGATGCCTATTGGTCGCCTGATAACCGCCTGATTGCGTTTACGTCCAACCGCAGCGGCAGCAACGATATTTACGTGCGGAATTCCGACGGCACGGGTGCGGCTCGTAATCTCTCCAATTTGCCGGGGAACGAATATTCCCCCGTGTGGTCGCCTGATGGCCGCCGCATCGTCTTCCAGTCTTCTACCGGAAGCAACGATGAAATCTATGTTGTTAATACTGACGGCAGCGGCGCGCCCCGAAACCTCTCCAACAATCCCGCCGGTGACTACAACGCCGTCTGGTCACCGGACAGCCGCCGCATCGCATTCCAATCCTATCGTACCAACCAGTGGGAGATTTATGTAGTGAACGCCGATACCGGCGCAGCCGAAAACTTCTCCCAGAATCCGGCTCAGGATTACAGGCCGCTCTGGTCGCCCGATGGCCGCCAGATTGCCTTCACTTCAAATCGGGATGGCGACATCGAAATCTATGTCATCGCCGCTGACGGGAGAGGAACGGCGGTCAACGTGAGCCAGGACCCGGGCAGCGACTACGAGGTGTTCTGGCAACCCTAGACCGCAGGCAGTGAGGAAACACGGATGAACCAGAAAACACTGATTATCCTGGTCGTAGTCCTCGTGCTTCTCTTTTTTGTGGGTATGGGGGCGGGCTTCATCACCAAAGACGGTGAGGGCAGCAACGCGCAGGGCACACCTGCCCCCTTTAATCTGGATGTATCCTGGATTGAGGGCATCGGGAACAGCTTCAGCCCACGCATTGGCAGTAATGACGTGAACTGGGGTGCGCCGCAGGCTTGCCCCACTACTGTCTTTAGCGGAACGCCAGTATTTGTGCTTACAGAAACCGCTTCCTGCCGGTTTACGTTTCGCGCCTCGGATACCCGTTCACGAACACTCAAACTCGCTGTAAATGCCGCTGGCGCGCCGGTGGTCAACCTCACTTACGTACCGTTTGTGACCGGCATACCGGACAAAAGTGATATTGCCTATGGCGCAACGCTTAACGCCAATCGGAACACGATCTCTATCGGCGTGCGTCAGCATGGCGGCACGCTGACGATTATTTGCAGCGACGGCGCGTCAGGCACGAATCAATGTTCATTCCGGCTGAATCCTTAAATCGCCCTTACCGGATGGGTCGGGGCGGATAATCTTGAGGATGGAGCCAACCGAGCCAATCAGCAAAAAGATCGCCCAGATAATCGCCAGAATCGCCACACAAATGGCGCCGATGGCGTCGGTAATGCTGACCAGAATAATCGGCACAAGACCATGTAAAAAACCGATTATCACATTACACAGCAGCGACGTGAGGATGAGCAGTACCAGTCCTTTGTTTTGCAGAAACCGCTGCTGCGCCAGGATTAAACTCGCCCCCATGCCCAGTTTCAGCAGCATCAGTAAAGCCAGGACGCCGCTGGCGCCACCCCGATTG
Organism: Aggregatilineales bacterium; assembly: GCA_029975765.1. Classification (GTDB taxonomy): domain Bacteria; phylum Chloroflexota; class Anaerolineae; order Aggregatilineales; family Phototrophicaceae; genus CFX2. The sequence goes on along the minus strand of JARKOK010000025.1, from coordinate 22,750 downwards.
AAGAAGCCATATACTGCCAGATAAGCAATGGTGCCAAACGGCACAGCCAGAAACAGCGAAATCATCAGGATGAGCAGCCCCAGCGCCAGAAAGATCATGCCGATAGTACCCAGAATCACCAGCACCGAAAAAACGCAGGTCACGCAGCCCTGCGTGCGCGCCTGCACGCGCGGGGGAACCAGCAGCGCCGCGCCGATTAACCCGACGGTAAACAACACTTCGGCATCTACCAGCGCCATGTAGGTAATGCCCATGCCCGGCGGACGGTCGCCCTGCTGAACATCCATGTCCACCTTAGTGAAGGCATCAAGTATCTCTGGATCTTTCGCAAACTGCGCTTTGTCGAGTACCCCGGCGTTAGCAGGGATCAACTGCGCGCCAATTTCGATCACCACAATCAGAACACTTAATACGACTGCCAGAATCAAAAACGGCTTCCGTAACGAGTCCATCCTGCCGCCTCCACAACAATCCTAATTCCGGCGATTGCAGTCCATGAACTATTTGAATCTCAGAGCAATTGTGTACTGGTCTGCCCGGAGAGTCAAATACAGCCTCTCGCGCGGAATCAAAAAGGACGCGGCTGTGGTCGCGTCCCCCAAAAGGCAGGTCAACCGGCTATTCGTACTGCAAGGCGCGGATGATGTCCAGCCTGGCGGCACTGCGCGCGGGCAGGATGCTGGCAAACAGAGCCAGCGTCACACCCGCAACCAGAGCAGCAATCACCCCCAGCAGCGGAAACTGGTACGGCATGTTCCAGCCAGCCGTCGCAAATGCCGCGATGAACCCGTAGCTCATCGCCACGCCGGCCAGCACGCCCATCGCCGCGCCGAAAACACCCAGCAGCAGCGCCTCTGCGGTGACGATCCGGCGAATCTGCTTCCGGCTGCCGCCTACTGCCCGTACAACGCCAATCTCACGGGTGCGCTCCAGAATGTTGATTGTCAGCGTATTCAGCAGTCCCAACGCCGCCGGGAGCAGGATCAGAAACGCCAGTCCATAGAACAGATTCATGGCGCTGGTGCTGACACTGACAATTTCCTCCCGGTATTCGCCGGTCAATCGCGCCGTGAACTGCGGGTAATCGGCCACGATGGTCTGCACTTTCGCCAGTGCTGCGGCAGAGTCCGCCTCCGGGCGCAGATTGAGCATCAGCATGATGTCTTCGGTCTTGTGGAAGTCCGCCGCCATATTTGCCTGCGAAATGAACATCACGGCGAGCTTGAACGTGAACAGGTCATTGGCTACCCCGGCGATATGGTAAGTTTGTGGCCCTGTCGCGGTCTGGAGGACGACATCGCTGCCGACGGTGAGCCGTAATGAAGACAGTGCCAGCGATGAAACAATGGCGTTCCGACCGCTGTCCAGCGCGGCGTAAACCTCATCTGGCGACCCTTCACTGAATTCAAACGTCGCTACCTTCGGGTATTCCTTCGGGTCAATACCCAGCACCTGTAAAGATTGTTCGCCAGCGGTGGCCGATGCATAGCGCAGCGTACCCACCGTCTCAACTTCTGGCAGCGCCCGCAGCCGGGCAGCAAGGTTCTCATCGGCGCCGACCACTGTATCATAGATGGATATGGACGGCGGCAGCAGAATGATATCGCTGCCAAAATTCGCGTCGGCCAGCGCGTTAATCAGGCCGCCAAATGCCATCACAATGGCCGCAATCGTCACCAGTGTGGCAAGGCCGATCATCAGGGTGCTGCCGGTGATCGCTGCCCGACCGGGCTGGCGCACCAGATTACCCCGCGCCAGATCACCTTCCCGTGCGTACCAGAGCGCCAGCAGAGGGCTGAACAGCCGTGCCGCCGGCATGACGAGGCCGGGCGCCGCCAGCACCATACCGATCATGAACAGCAACGCACCGCCAACCGCCCCCTTGCTGCCGCTGAGCAGCAGCAGAACGGCGAGTACCATACAGGCTGCGCCAGCGATCAGACTCCATCGAGCCGCACGATGCTGACTGAGAGCCGAAGCCGGACGCAGACCATCGAGAGGTGTTACTTTTCCGGCGGCGCGCGCGGGCAGATAGCCAGCGACCAGCGCCGTTACCAATCCAAGCACGACCGCACCCAACAGGGCGGGCGCATTCAGCCGGAGTTCCAGCGAACCACGATTCAGGTAAGCCGCCCAGAAGCGATCCATGAAATTGACGACGCCCAGCGCCATCAGATAACCCAGCAGCAGTCCGATAACCGTACCCAGAACGCCCTGTATCAGACTCTCGATCATGATCATCAGCGTGATCTGCCGCCGTGTCGCACCGACCGCGCGCAGCATCGCCAGATCACGGCGGCGCTCAACGACGACCGTCCGAAACGTGTTGAAGATCAGGAATGCCCCTAAAAACAGTGCCAGCAATCCCAGGAGATCCATCATCGCGAAACCGATCTGCATGGCCGCCACTGTATCGGTAGAACTGCCAGCCGCATTCAGGGTATAGGTGTCACCAAGCGCCTGCTGGATGGCCTCAGCCACCGCCGCGCGATCAGCCCGCGCATCAATCCCGACCTCAACGCTGTTGATTAAGCCAGGCTGATTAAAAGCGGCCTGCGCGTCCGGTAGTGTCACATAAATCTGCGGTATGCTGGCGCTGCCCTGTTCGGCCAGCAGGCCAACGATGGTATACAGCTTCAGACCACCTGCTGTCACCAGCGGAAACGTCGTACCGACCTTAAGCTGTGGTGACAGTTCCGCCAGCCCGGCAGGCAGCACCGCTTTGCCAGCATCACCCGCCTCCAGGAAACGGCCTTCACTGACGATGAACTCGCGCACCGCCCTGGCGCTGGCCGGGTCGAGGCCAACCAGCTCAATCTGTGGAGTACTGCCGTTTTCATTTTTTACCCCCAGCGTGGGCAGGGGAAACTGGCGGCGCAGCACACCCGTAGCCGCCCGCACCCCTTCTATGACCGTCAGGCGCGGCAGAATCGCTTCCGGCATAAAGGCTTCGCCGGTAACACTCGTAACCGTCAGGTCAGCGCCGGCGATGCCGCTCATCGTCTGGCTAAAAGCGTCTACCGCGCTGGGCAGCACCAGATTAATCGCAAAGATCAGGGCCACGCCAAAGACAATCGCCAGCGTGGTCAGCACAGTTCGCAACCGCCGTCCCCCCAGATACCGCAGCCCCATCAGCGCCATTTGCCCGGTTGTTGAACCCATTCCCGACAACTGCGTAGTCATAACTTCCTCACTTCTCTACTGAAGCGCAACCCGGCTCAGTTGTTCACGAATCTGGTCGGCTGTCCCCTGCCCCTTCAGGCGGTTCTCGTCAACCACCCGGCCATCTTTCAGGAATACGATCCGGTCGGCATAAGCCGCGATACGTGGATCGTGCGTGACCAGGATGAGCGTCTGCTGCCATTCGTCTACCATGTGTCGCAGCATCCGTACCACTTCATCGCTGGAACGTGAGTCCAGGTTGCCGGTCGGTTCATCCGCCAGCACAACCGCCGGCTTGGTCACCAGAGCGCGCGCCAGCGCCACTCGCTGCTGCTGCCCGCCGGATAGTTCCGACGGGCGATGCGTGGCACGGTCCGCCAGTCCCACTTTTTGCAGCGTTTCATTGGCCTGCCGGAGTGCGGCTGCACGCGGCATCCCATCGAGAATCAGCGGTATAGCCACATTTTCCTGCGCGGTAAGCACGGGAATCAGATTGAAGAACTGAAACACAAATCCCAGTTCGGTTCGCCGGATTCGTGACAGATCATCATCACCCAGCGCACTCAGATCATGATCGCGCAGCCATACCTGGCCGCTGCTGGGGCGCTCCAGCCCGCCCAGTAAATACAGCAGCGTGCTTTTGCCGGAGCCGCTTGGCCCCATAATGGCTAGAAATTCACCCGCCTCAACGCTGAGTTGCAGGTTCTCCAGCGCGTAGACCGGATGCGCGGCGTCGCCGTAGATTTTGGTCAGCGATTGAGTATGGACGATGGACATGGTTCTACCCTCTTGGAATCCAGAACTGAACGAGTGAGGCCACCAGCAGTTTACGAGTCGGTCGTTTCCAGCGCCTGCCGCCGGGGTCTGCCTCTGACCCTGGGCGGCGGCGGCGGTGGGGAATACTGCTTCAGATCGGGCAGACGCGACTCGCACATTTCAATCCAGCGCAGATCAGCTTCCAGGTGCATCGTGGCGCTTTCCAGCAGCAGTATCCAGGGAAGCTGGGTAGCCGGGTCAGCCTGCCGCAGCAGGGTTGTGACCTGATGAAGCTGCTGGTAGAGTTCACGGCGCTGTGCCATCAACACCTGATCGGCGCTGACCGGCGCGCCAACCAGACTGAGTACCAGTTTGACGTAAAAGGCATCACCCAGCCGGTATTCACGTACCTCCGGGCTGAGATACCAGTGCTCCAACTCCTGCCGTCCGGCCTCGGTGATGAAATACACTTTCCGGTCAGGTGCGTCATCGGTTGCTTCGACTTCGAAATCCACCAGATCAGCATCCTTCAGCCGGGCCAGGGTGCTGGCAATCTGTCCCGGTTTGACATCCCATTCGGCATGAACAACCGCGTTCAACTGTTTGCCCAGCTCGTAGCCGTGCATCGGATGCTGGTAAAGCAGCGCCAGCAGCGTGTGTTTGACCGTCATTTAACCTATACACTGCGAGTCTAGATTAGCTGATAAAAACTATACACCGGGTGTATAGTTTTGTCAAGAACATCTCAGATGGTGATCGCGTCTTCAGACAAAGGCAACTGAGAGCGGTTCTCGTCAACCGAACATGTTATAATAAGCTCCTTATTCATGATCAGCCGGGCTTTCTCGACCGCCCGGCAGTAGACCGGCAGCGAGACAATGACATTCTCTCCCATTCAACCCCTGGGCTTACGTGAGCAGGTTGTAGAACAGGTTCGAGTAGCAATTATTGAGGGACGTTTAAAACCCAACGACCATATCGCTGAGGTCGCGCTGACTCAGCAGATGGGCGTCAGTCGCACGCCGGTACGCGAGGCGCTCATTCTGCTGGAGCGCGAAGGACTGGTCGTATCGTATCCCAATCGTGGCTATTTTGTTCGGGCATTTACCGCGCAGGATGTGGATGACATCTTTTCGATGCGGACCGCGCTGGAAAATTTTGCCGGAGAACTGAACATCCAGCGGTTCACGGAGGACGATCACCACTGGCTGGAGACGCAGGTTGAACGGCAGCGAGCAGCCATCGAACAGAATAACTTCAAACACGTGCGCACGATTGACATGAATTTCCACCGGTACTTAATTGACCGCACCGCTCATGCGCTGCTCATTCGCAACTGGACAGAACTGGTCGCGCAGATCGCCGCCCTGCTATACGTTCGTGCCGAGGGTCTCGTTTATGATGAATATAAGGCGCTGGAAGATCATCATCAGATCGTAGCAGCCTACCGCGCCCGTGATCTGGACGCCTTAACTGCCTGCAATCACAAGATCAACGCGCGAGTTGCAGTCGAATGTCAGACAGCCCTGTCGAACCTTGAACGACGGCAGGCGATTCGCTAGGGGATTATGAAACCGATGCCCCGGCAGTTCTACCGGGGCAGTATGATATACGCCTTCAGACCACCTGGACACCGGCGCGCAGTTTGTCCACCTGATAACCCGATTGTTCCGCCGCCGCCTGCAGCTGCTCGATCACGACGTAACGACGTTGCAGCGCCTCCGGCTGACCATTTAACTGAGCCAGCAGCACCAGCCAGCGCAGCAGCGTATCAAAACCTTCCTGATTAAACCACAACACATCCCGGAAGTGGTTCACATTTAACAACACCTGAGCATCCGGCTCCTGCAGCAGGGTTTCCAGCACCTTATCAGCGCGTTCGTCCACGCTGCCGGTAAACAGGTCGCGCTGGGCCGTCGCCAGCTTGACCGCCGTCACCATGCGCGCGGCTTCGTCCTCCGCCGCGCCGGTTTCGCGCAGGGCAGCCGCGATAATACGCCCTAACAACCATTCATCCAGCCAGCTCCGACTCTGTTCCGCGCTGCCCAACGTCTGAAGCACCAGCCAGGCATACAGCCCGCCCCATTGTGCCGGGTTATCGGTCACACCGGTCAGCAGTGGATCAATAAATTCCGGCGCTTCCGGCAGCGGCAGCACCAGCAGTCGTTCGACTGAAGCGCGCAGCGATCGCGCGATCTGCCCCGCTGCCAGCGGCGGCTGCGCCTCTGTCGCTTCGGCTCCGGCGTCGGCCTCAGCCGTTTCTTCTTCTGCCTGCTCCTCAGTGACAGCCGCCGTCACCTCTGCTTCAGCCTCCGCTGGCCCGGCGAATTCCTGTACCGCTTCGACCAGCCGCAGCGTTTTTTCCTCGACCTCATCCAACAGCGTGTCATCCGGTTTCACCCGCGCCGCCAGCACTCGCCGCAGCAGCGGCTCGTTCACCAGCTCGCGGAACGGCGCGCGCACCGACTTCAATGTGATTTCGCGCATGGCCTCGTCCATGCCTGGCACGCCGCGCCCGCCCAGGTAAGCCGCCAGTTCACCATACGGCTGCGCGGCAGTGTGCGCTACGAAGTGGAAATCCAGCAGCACCATACACTGATAGGCGTTCAGTTCCGCGTAAAAGCCCTGATCGTTCAATTCACGGCAGGATCGTATATATTCCAATCCTGACCGGTGTTCGCGGAAGATACAGTACCAGCCGTCTGCTACCGGCGCGCCCAGGCCATCGCCCAGCGTGCGTTGGATCAGGCGGCGGTTGTCGCCCTCACCCGTCTTGACCGAGTACGCCGCCGACAGCCGTATCCAGCCGCGTGTGGTCGTATAGGCATTGTTGTACAGCACAACGCCGCGTTCATCGCCGACGCGGTTGGAATAGGCAAACACGTTTTCGTCCACGCCGCCGTCGGTATAGAAGTCAAACAGCAGGAAGTTTTCTACCCCGGCGAACAGATATCGCTGGCGGCACAGCGGGAAGATTTCACGCTCGTGCCGCTGAATGAGATAGGTATCCGGCTGCTCGTCCCAGTAGGCGCGGTAATATTCCATCCCGTACTTTTCGGCAAACCCTTCAATCTGCCCGTGCCCGATCATCGGCAGTCCTGGCATCGTCACCAGCAGCGTGGTCACGCCAAAGTATTTGTCGCCTTTCCCAAACTGTTCCACCGCCGTCTTTTCATCGGGGTTGTTGAGGAAATTCACGTAACGGCGCAGCACTTCAGGGTCAAACTCAATCGTATTCTTGATGACCGAGCGATACTTGGCATTCTCCTCGTCACGCAGCATATTCATGAAGGCGCTGTTATATACACGGTGCATCCCCAACGTGCGGACGAAATAACCTTCCAGCAGCCAGAAGGCTTCCGCCAGCAGCAGCGTGTCCGGCGCTTCGACGGCAGCACGATCCACCACCTCGCGCCAGAATTCCTCCGGCATCAGGCGGTCGAAATCAGCTTTTGTCAGCCCGTGTTCCGCGCGCGAGGGGATCGCGCCGCCCGTACCCGGCTCCGGGAACCACAACCGCTGAATGTGCCGCTTGACCAGTGTCATCGCTGCATCAAACCGGATGATGGGGAACTGCCGCGCGATATACAGGATCGTCTGTATCATCGCCTCGCGCATTTCCGGGTTGAGGTAGTTCAACTGCGCGGTATCGTTCCAGGGCATGGATGTGCCGTCGTTCCCATGATAGATGTAGCGTGTATCACCCGTATAATGATCCACACGCTTAAACACGACGGCAGCATCGCTGCGATCATAATAATGATCTTCAAGATAAATCCCTACCCGACCATCCCACGACAGATTCGGTCCGTTAAAACTGTAGTTCGGATACGGGCTGTAATCCAGTGACAGAAACCAGTCGGGATGCTCCACCACCCAGCGCCCATCAATGCCTACGTGGTTGGGCACCATATCACTTGCCAGCCGGATGCCGCGTTTCCAGGCCCGCTCTCGCAGATTGTTCAGCGCCGGTTCGCCGCCCAGCCGCGCCGCGATCTGATAATCGAGCAGCGAGTACGCCGAAGCTACCGCGTCGGGATTGCCAGTCATCTGTTTGATACGCTGCGAAGCAATGCTGCGCTCCCACAGACCAATCAGCCACAGGCCGGTAATGCCCCACTCGGCCAGCCGATCCAGTTCCTCGTCGGGAATTCGATCCAGCGACGTAATGATCTGACCGTATTTTTTTGACAGTTGATCGAGCCACACATAAGCATTCTTTGCCAGCATGACCAGATTCGGCATCCACTCGCGGTCAGGCGTGTAGGCTTCAAATTCCAGGTCTGCCGCGCCATACTGCGGCACCGGGGTTGTCCCTTTGCCGCCGGGGCCGCCAGTACCCGGCACGGCGCGAAAGTCCTCTTTCAGAATATCCATCGCCGTCAGCAGGCGAAAAATCGAACTGCCGACCACCCCGCCCCAGCGTTCCGCCAGAAACCGCAGTTGCCCATCCAGCGAGTAGGGCGCGGCGCGTACCGGCTCAAGCAGCAGATCAAGGATGCTGATACCGCCCGGAAACTGCTGGTCGCCGGGGTCGTCCTGCGCCGCACTTCTGAACTGCGCTGTCAGCTCGGTGGTAATGCGGTTATAGGCGGTCTGCCGCTTCAGCGCGTCGTCACCAAACAACTCATAAAATGGAGAATAGGCAGGGTTGGCATTCGCCAGCCACAGCATCACCAGTTCTTCGAGCGCGATTTCGGACGCTGGCCGGTCATCCAGGCCGTCATTCAGGAACTGCCCCGGCTCCAGTTCGCGGTGATAGACTGGCTGCGGGGGAAACTCCGCCACAAACTGGCGCAGCAGCCGGTCAAGATCGGAACCGAACTGCGCCCCCAGCCGTTCCAGTATACCCGGCAGCAGTTGAGGGTGTGACCGCAAATACAGGCGGAACAGATAATGGGTAACACCCTGTATCAGCGCCACCGCGTTCACCTGGCTGGCCGGCACCGTCTGGTCGGGAAAGCGGCCAATGTCTCGTTTCTGGTTCATCCGGCTGGCAAAGGCACGCGCCGCATAAAAATTATTGATCCAGGCTTTGCCTAAAAAGGTAAACAGCGTATCATCAAATTGGTAGCGATCACGGGCCAAACGGGAAACGTGAAAACCCTGTAATTGTTCGTCCATCGTCATCTCAGTTCGTTAATCGTTTTGAAAGAGCCGTCGTTCAGCACGGCACGCCGGCCGTACCCGGCTGCCTCCGATAGTAAGCGCAAATCGGCGAACCCGCAAGCAATTAACCCGGTTCCGGTTCGCCCTGCCCCTGCCGGTCGCCAGACCGCCACTCGCCTGATATAATTCCGGTTCAGTTGTTATGACCATACGAAATGAGGGTGGTATGTCTACCCCTTCCTCTAACCTCTCCCGGCGCAGCTTTCTCGGCATCAGTTTCACCGGCCTGCTGGCGTTGTTGAACCGGCAGCCTTTGACTGCCGCAACCGATAACCCGGCTGCGGTGCCAACCGTTCACCTGCATACCTATGACCCGGCCACCACCACTGCTACCGATGCGGTGCGCGCGGCCATGCTGGCCGCTGCCGATTTAAGCTGGCTGCGCCAGGGCGATTCCGTCTTCGTCAAAGTCGCCAGTAACTCAAACTACAAACCACCGTCGGTCACATCACCCGCCGCGCTGGAAGGCGTAATTACGCTGCTGAAGGAAGCCGGCGCGGGAACCATCTATGTGGGTGATATGAGCGGGGCGCAGTTCGTGCGGCATCTGCCTACCGAAACGATTGGCTCAACCCGCGACAATATGCGAACCAATGGCCTGCTGGCGGCGGCGGAAGCAGCAGGAGCGACCATCCACTGCTTCGAGGAAGTCCCCTATGAACGAGCCTACATCCCCGGCGTGCCGTCTGGCGAGCATCATTGGGGCGATGATCTGCGCGTGGCCGAAATCCTCGACCGGGTAGACCACATTATCAATCTGCCGCGTCTGGGCAAACATGTCCTGGCCGGGGCATCACTCGGCCTGAAAAATGCAGTCGGCTGGATCAGCGATCACAGCCGTATGGTGTTACACCGGGACGCAGCCACCTTCCATGAGAAAATCGCGGAGATTAACACCATTCCGCAGCTGGCGGATAAACTGCGGCTGACACTGACTCTGGCCGATCAGGCGCTTACGACTTATGGCCCAGATGCCGGGTATCACTATTCGCTGCGGCAGCCGTTAATCATTGCCTCGGAGGATATTGTCAGCCATGATCAGGTGGCGCTGCTGGCGCTGCTGTGGGCGCGGCAGCAAACGCCTAAAGACGCGCTGGCCCAGGACCCGTATCCCGCCCAATCGAACAGCCTCAACTGGTGGTTTGTGCGCGTCACCTGGGATAACGAAATCGCGGGGTATCAGGATTTGCCCACCTTCGATCCCGTAGCCGCTGCCGATGCCCTTACCCATATTAACCTCGCCTACGATATATTACGCGGTGGTCGCCCGGAACAGATTGATGTGATTCCCGGCGGCCTGCCGCTGGACGAAAGGTTAGCCAGCCTGCTGACGGCAGACCCGGCGCTGCGGCTGGGGCTGCGGCAGCCAGCGTTGTGAGCATCGTCACGTCCTGTCCATGTCAAATGTTATCACTCCGCCGCGCCGCGCGGCCAGCGTCGGGCGAATCGGATACAACATGTTACACTCGTAGCGTTTTCACAGACGTGATCGCCCCGGATGATGAACATCAAACGACTGGCGGGAATCGGACTGCTGGCGCTGGCCGCTGGCGGCCTCCTCATAATCGGCACACTGGCTTCAAAACCGACGACCCTGGTTCTGCGCGGTGTGGTACTGGCTGAAGCGCAGCCGGTCGTCAACGCTGTTGTCCGCGTGCAGGGCCATGCCGAGTACGTTCTGACGAATACCGACGGCGCTTTTGAACTTTCCGTTTCGGATGCGCCGGTGCATATTACGGCCTGGTCGCCGGGGTATTATATTGCGGTCACAGAGGCCGTTTCGCCTGATAAGGCTGTAAACCTGCATCTGCACCGCCACCCGACCACCGACAATCCCGACTACGCTTTCATCAGCCCCACGCTTGACCCTGACCACCCTTCAGCCTGCGCGCGCTGCCATCGCGCCCCCGCCGATGCGCCGCAGCTTTCGCTGCCGGTGGACGAATGGCTCCAGGACGCTCACGCCAGCGCCGCCGTCAATCCACGTTTCCTCTCGCTCTACACCGGCACAACGCTCACCGGCGAAACTGGCGAACCCACCACCTACCGCTTTGACTCGGCCAGCGCCGTAAACATACCGGTCGCGCCATCACTGGGACAGGACAGCACAGGCGCGGGTTTCCGGCTGGATTTTCCCAATCAAGCCGGCCCATGTGCCACCTGTCACGTGCCGCTGCTGGCGCTGGAATCGCCCTACAACGCCGATCCAACCCAGGCGACCGGAGTGGCGCGCGAGGGCATCACCTGCGATTTCTGCCACAAACTCTGGGATGTGCGCGTGGCAGCAAGCAACCTGCCCGCCCCTCATTTACCGGGCGTGTTATCTATAGCGATGCTGCGCCCACCGGATGGCGAACAAATTTTCATCGGCCCCTTCGACGATACACCCGGTGACGACGTATATTCCCCTTTGCAGGACGACAGCCGCCTGTGCGCGGCCTGCCATACCGGCACGTTCTGGGGCGTCACGATGTACAACAGCTATGGTGAATGGCTCGCCAGCCCGTACAGTGACCCCGCCGCCGGCCAGACCTGCCAGGACTGTCACATGCCGCGCCTGGGCATGACCACCTTCGTCAGCCTGCCGCCGGATGTGAACCAGTTCGTACCGGAACGCGACCCGGCGACGATCTTCAGCCACCGGATGCCCGGCGCGGCAGATGTTCATCTGCTGCAAAACACGGCAGAACTGGAACTGACAGCCCGTGTGGAGGGGATTGATCTGGTCGTGACCGCGCGTGTCACCAACGCTTTAGCCGGACACCACATCCCGACAGATAATCCCCTGCGGAATATGCTGCTGCTGGTGGATGCCCGCGACTCGCAGGGACAGCCGCTCGCGCTGGTGGATGGCCCGATTATCCCTGACTGGGGCGGCGTGGGTGATCCCGAAAGCGGCAATTATGCCGGACTGCCGGGGGTGCTGTATGCGAAAGTGCTGGCTGACTTTTACACCGGCGAAACACCGACCACCGCCTACTGGCGGCAGACGCGGCTGGTCAGCGACAACCGCATACCGGCGCTGGCGACAGACGAGTCCGTTTATCGTTTTCGCCTCCCCTCCAGCGGTGCGTCAGTGGTCGAAGCCCGCCTGATATTTCGCCGCGCCTTCATCGAACTGATGCAGCAAAAAGGCTGGGACACGCCAGACATTCTGATGGAACAAACCCGGGTGGTGATCGAATGATGAGCCGCCGCATCAGCCTCATCTTCGGTATGCTCTGGCTGCTGGCTGCCTGTGCCGCGCCGCCGGCACCCACGCCGACCCTGTTCCGCACTCCTACACCGACGGTCGAAATCACGCCCGTGCCGCTGCTGCTGACGCCGGTACAAACACCCCTGCCGCTGCCCGCGCTGCCGCCGCTGATGAACAGCCAATCCAGCAAACCTATGGCGCTGCACCGCCGGACGCTCATCGCCGCCAATGCGGACAGCGACAGTATCACACTGGTGGATACCGCCAGCCTTAACATACTGGCCGAAATCCCGGTGGGCGACGACCCGCGTTCGGTCGCCATCACGCCGGACGGCACACGCGCGCTGGTGGCGCTGCGCGGCGACAACGCGCTGGCGGTCATCAATCTCGATACCCTCCAGCCCGAAACCAGTCTACCTGTCGGCCACCTGCCTTACGGTGTTGTCACTGATGGGCGGCGTGTTTATGTCAGCCTGTTTGGCAGCGACGAAATCGCCGTGCTGGATGTTAACACCGGTGCCGTTCTGCACACCGTTTCCGTTCCAGACGCGCCCGCCGGTCTGGCACTCAGCGGCGACTGGCTGCTGGTCACGCATTTTTACAGCGGGCAGGTTTCGCTCCTGAACGTGCAGCGCACGCCTTTTTTAGCTGGCACGGTCAATGTCGAACCCGACGGCCATCTCGCCGGCTCCATCGTCCTCGCGCCGGACGGCCAGCGCGCTTACCTGCCGCTGACCCGTACCGGTCTGGCGCTGATCTCCTTACAGTACATGCAGGACTGGTTTCCGGCTGTCAGCGTGCTGGATGTAACTACCATGACCGGCGACCGCGCCGCCCGACTGACCCTCTCCGCCCTCGACCACGCCGCCAATCGCCCAAGCGATGCGGCCTTTGCCGGCGATACGCTGTATGTTGCGCTGGCGAGCAGCGATGCGGTGCTGGCATTGGACGCTGCCACCCGCCAGGTGCAGGCACGGATTCCAGTCGGCGCGAATCCCACTGGCGTGCTGGCTGATGACCGCCGTGTGTTCGTGCTCAACGCGCTGGATGGCACGCTGTCAGTCATCAACACAGCCGAAAACACCGTTTCGGCAGCCGTCCATCTCACAACTATTCCTCTCACTCCCCAACTGCTGCGCGGCAAAATCCTGTTCCACCGCGCCGGCGATGCGGCCTTAAGTGACGGCTCGATTAGCTGTGCCACCTGCCACTTCGATGGCGGCGCCGACGGGCGCACCTGGATCAACTTCCGCAGCGGCCCGCGTAACACCCCGGCGCTGGGCGGCGCGGCGGCGCTGCCGCCGTACAACTGGGCGGGCGATATGGCCGAACTGCACGATACGATTGAGGATCAGATTCGTAATGTTATGTTCGGTGACGGCCTCATCAGCGGTGAGTTTGATCCTACCACCAACCAGCCCGACGCCGGGCGCTCCGCCGATCTGGATGCGCTGGCTGCCTATGTCGCTTCGCTCGAACCCTGGCCGAGTCCCTACCGTCTGCCGGACGGCTCGTTAAGCGAAGCGGCGCAGCGCGGTATGAATCTGTTTCTGAGCGGCTCGCCGGATTGCAGCTGCCACTCGCCGCCGCTGTACACCGACCTGAAAGCGCACAATCTGGCCGGAGCGGGCTTTTCGCTGGAAGAATATGAGGCGTTTGATACCCCCACGCTGCGCGGCCTGTGGGCAACCGCGCCATATCTGCACGACGGCGTGGCGCAAACCCTGGCTGAACTGCTGACCCGCACCGATCCGGTACACAGTGTTGCGAATCAACTGACCGAGCAGCAGTTGCACGATCTGATCGCGTTTTTGTTGTCGCTTTAACGCGGCCTGAAGGTGATATATGCACACGTTCCTCTCGATTACGCGGCCTCTCTTGCTTATCCTGCTGGCGGCGCTGGGGCTGCATTCAGCCTCCGCGCAGACTGCACCCACGCCCACCGGCGGCCAGCCCTGGGATTTGACGTATACCGCGCAGGCCGGGCAGTTTGTATTCTATGACGCGCCCGCCGGCGCTTCGACCACTGGCAAGCCGCTGGATATTGGCGACTTCGACGGTGATGGCTGTGGTGACATCGCTATCACCGGGCAGAACGCCACGCACTCGATTGGAGGTGCATGGCGCGGCAGCGTCGGCCATGTTCGCATTGTGATGAACCTCTGCACCATCTCCGGCCAGATTGGCATGGACGCGCTGACCTCCATGCAGCGGGTCATTACCATCTACGGTGCGTATGCCGGCGATATGGCCGGAACGGAAACATATGTCGCCGATTTTAACCGGGATGGATTTGACGATCTGCTGTTCAGCGCGCAGAACAGCGACGGCCCGTACCAGGATCGCTCCAATGCCGGCGCGGTTTATCTGCTGCTCGGTGGTTCAACCTTCGCCCTGCGCCCGGACATTGACCTGCGCGACCCACCCGCGAATCTGCTCACCTTCTACGGCGCGACGGCTGAAGACCGTTTCGGCCTGTGGGTCGAAGGCGGAGACTTCGATGGTGACGGCATCCACGATATGCTCATCGGCGCGAATCAGGCCGACGGCGAGGGCGACCACCGCATTAATGCCGGCGAAGCCTGGATTCTCTATGGTGACATGAATCTGACCAGCAAGTATCGCCCGGTGACGGACATGCAGCAGCCCCCGGCAGACGCCACCCGGATTATCGGCGCGGACTACGACGATCTGCTGGGTTCGACCGTATGGGGTGACGATCTGAACGGCGACGGTTACGACGATGCGATTGTCAGCGCGGCGCTGTGGCGAGCGTCCAGTGGGATCGGCGGCCTGTCGTTTGGCGGCGCGGACGGCCCGGCCAACAAACGGTACAACAGCGGTGAAGCCTTTGTCATTTTCGGCCACTCGCGCCTGCGCGGTCAGACGATAGACCTGGCGGCGAAAGTAGATGAGAGCGGCAGACCGGTGGATGACAGCATCACCGTCATCTATGGCCGCCATGCCAATGATCTGCTGGGCGAAGAAATCGCCGTCGGCGACATGGACGGTGATGGCCGGTACGATCTGATTCTGGGTACGTTAGTCGGTGATGGGCCGAACCTGGATATGGACGAAGCGGGTGAGGCCTGGATCATTTACACCTATGACCCGTTTGCCGGCCAGATGATAGACCTGGCCGATCCCCCGCCGGGGCGCACCGTTGTTATCTACCCCGATCAGGCGGACAGCAAAGCCGGTGACACCCTGCGCGCGGCAGACCTCGACGGCGACGGCATAGCCGATCTCTTTTATGGCGCGCCGGACTACGACCCACGCGGTTATGATGGCCGACTGCGTCACAATGCCGGCCTGATGGCGATCATTTTTGGCGAACGCGGCGGCCTGCCGCACGATAACGGGCAGATATTATTGTTCGATCCGCCGGATGGTTTGCGGGTGAAGTTCATCATCGGCGCGGACGATAACGATATGATGCCCTACGCGCTGGCGGTCGCCGATGTAAACCGTGACGGTGTGATAGATATTGCTCCAAATGCGATGGGCGGCGACGGCCAGCGCAACGACCGCATCAACGCGGGCGAAATCTACGTGTTATCCGGCGCGGAATTCCTCTCGAACGAGCATGTTTATGTGCCGGAGTCGTCCGCTGAAATTCCAGAACCCACCGTCGAGACCGCCGCGCCGCGCCTGACCGCCACCCCTCTGCCATCGGCAACGGTAGTGGCTGTCGAGGGCGATCTCGAACGCGGAAAAAAATACTTTGAAGAAACCTGCGCCGGCTGTCATGGTTTTAAGGGCGAAGGGGTGACGGCACTGGGGCTGCCGCTGGTAACATCACCGCTGGTGATGTACGCGCCGGATACGGAACTGCTGGCCTTTCTGCGGGTTGGCCGCCCTGCCGATCATCCCGATAATGTAACCGGCATCTCCATGCCGCCCAGCGGCGGGCGACCAGACTGGACTAATGCCGAATTTCTGGACATTATTGCCTATCTGCGCTGGCTGCGAGACAATCCAGGATAAGCCGCACACCTGCCGGCTTATGCCAGATTTCCGTCGGGGCGTACCGGCTGCGCCCCGGCGGTTTACTTCGTTTGCAGGCTGTTCACGACCAGCGCGTCGGCCACTGCCGCGTGAAGATCGAGCGATGTTCCCCGCGCCAGTCCGGCCTCGATGTGATCCGCCGGCAGCGTTATCTTCAGGCGTTCCAGCACCGGCGCGGCGACCTTACGCGTACCCTCATAGGTGGCGGGGTGGTTCAGCACCAGTCCCAGCCATTCCAGCGCGCGCAGCGGGTCGGGTTGCAGCGCCGCCAGTCCGACCAGCCCTTCCAGCAGCGTAGGCACAGCTTCAATCTCGCGCGCGTGCCGCAAACCATCCTGATAATAGGCCATCGCCCGGTCGTTTTCGCCGCGCGCCCGTGCCACGTTGCCCAGATTAACCAGCGTGGTAGCCACGCCGCGCCGATTGCCGATGCTGCGTGCCAGCGTCAGGCTTTCCTCATAATAATGGGTTGCGCGGGCATAATCCGCCTGAAATTCCGCAATCACTCCCAGATTATCCAGCGCCAGCGCCACGCCGCGGCGCTCACCAATCGAACGGAAAATCGTCAACGACTGTTCAAAATGGCGGTTAGCCGTTTCATAATCCTGCTGTTCGCCTGCCGCGCTGCCCAGATTAAGCAGCGCCGCCGCCGCTCGCCGCCGCTCGCCGCTGGCCTGCGTGATGGTTAACGTCTCTTCAAAATAACGGCCCGCTGCCAGGTAGTCGCCCTGCGCAAAGGCCGCCATGCCCAGATTATTGATCGCGCTGGCGATGGATTTCTGGTCGCCGGTCGTGCGGCTGATGCTTAAACCTTCCTCGCACAAAGCAATCGCGCCGGCATAATCGCCCTGGTGGAACAGCACCAGCCCCAGCCGGTCAAGCGCGTGCGCGATGCCCTCCTCCTGCTTCAGTTCGCGGTAAAGCGTCAGGCTGGCTTCGCACAGGTTTTTGGCTTCCTGATAATCACCCTGATAGATTCGTAAGTCGCCCAGTTCCAGCGACACCAGGGCAATACCTGCCGGATCATTCAGGTGGCGGCGCAGCTCCAGCGCGTGTTCGAGATGCAGCGAGGCCGCGTCGTATTCGCCGGTGTACTTCAGTGCCTCACCCAGATGCAGCAGCAGTTCGGCTTGCAGCGTCTGTGCCGCCGCCCCTGGTTCGGTCGTCTTGTCCAGCAGTTCCAGCGCGCGTTCAAACGCATTGATCGCATCCAGAAACGCGCTGACATGCAGTGCGTGCTGCCCGGCCCGCTGCCGGTACTGGCGTTCCTTCAACAGGTTCTGCGCGCTGCCCCAGTGCTGCGCCAGTATCGCCGCGTATTCGGGCGCCTCCCCGTAAACCGTCTCAATCGCCTCGGCCATCCGGCGGTGCAGGTCAGGCCGCGCGTCCGGCGGGATGATCGCCAGCGTGCCGGTACGCAGTTTGTCATGCGCGAAGCGCCAGTGCCCATCCTGAACTTCCAGCACGGCGCAGTTGCTGCATGTTGTCAGCCATGTTTCCAGATGCCGGTCGCCTTTCACACAGTCCAGCAGCGCCAGGTCCAGTTCCCGCCCGGCCACCGCCGCCAGCCACAGCAGTTCGGTATCCCCCTCTGGCACGCGGGACAGCCGCCGCTGCACAAACCGGTCAATACCGCCTGCCGCCACCGAGGCCGGCAGCGCCGCCGCGCTTACCCGATCCAGGCTGCCGGCTTCCTCCGCCAGCGCGCGCACCACTTCCACCAGAAAGAAAACATTACCCTCGGTTTCACGTTCCAGAAAGCTGATTAACTGCGGCTGCCGTCCGGCTTCCCCCAGCATGGAACCGCTCAGCGAGGCGATGTGCTGCGCCTCCAGCCGGCCCAGTTTGAGCCGCTGCGCCGTTGGGAACATCTGCGGCAGGTCAGGCCGTTCGTCATCGCGATAACTTGCGAGAATCAACAGCGGCAAATCCTGCGCCATGCCACATAGTTGTTTGAGCACATCCAGACTTTCCCGCGACCACTGTAAATCTTCCAGCAGCAGAACAGTCGGCTGCTGCTGCCGCTGGAACAGATTGGCAATCGCCCCGACCAGCCGCTGCTGGTAGGCCACGCCTTCCAGCACGGGCACATCCGGGATTTCACGCTGCTGTAACAGATCAATATCGCTCACCAGGTCTTTTAGAATACCGGCATCCAGATCATCCAGATCGGTGCTCAGAATCAGCCGCCGCACCGGGTCACGCCAGAGCTGGTACGGCAGACCGCCTTCCGCCACCGCCTGCCCGCGCAGCATCTGACAGCCGCGCACCAGCGCGCGAATCCGCAGTTCATCGAGCAGCCGGGTTTTACCCACACCACTTTCGCCGGCGATCAGCCAGGCGCTGCCCTGGCCGCGCTCGGCTGCTTCCAGTGCCGCCTCAAGCTGGTGGAGTTCCGCGCCGCGCCCCACAAACCGCGCCGCCTGCAGGTAGCTCTCGCGGATGGCCGCACCTTCCTTCGGCAGCGGAAAGAGTACGGATGCCTCCAGTTGAGCGATCACGACCTCGGCGCTGGCATAACGTTGAGAGGGTTTTTTCTCTAACAACCGGGCGATGATATTCGGCAGCGCCGTCGGTGTGAGCGATCCCGCCAGCGCGTCCATATCATCCGGTTCAAGCGCCAGGCTTTCCTCCGGCAGAAATACATCGGTATCGAACGGTGAGGCGCGGTCAGAGTCCGGGAATGTTATTTCCAGCTCTGAAGTTGAATCATCTGGCAGGAAAATAGGATCCGCCGATGGTAGATCATTCAATTCGTACAGCGCGGACAGATCAGGCGAACTGTACATAATATCGTGGATCAGCATACCGACATTATCGGCATTGAATGGATGCCGGCCCACCAGCAGTTCGTAGGCCATGATGCCAACTGCATACAGATCCGCCGGCTGCCCGGCGGTGTCGCCGGCCAGCACTTCCGGCGCCATATAGGCCAGCGTACCCACGACATTCTGTTCGGTTTCGTCCGCCCGATCATGCATCAGCGACAGACCAAAATCCAGGACTTTGACCTGCCCGTCCGTCACCAGCACGTTCGCCGGTTTCAAATCCCGATGGATGATGCCGCGCCGGTGTAAATACGCAACCGCCTGAAGTACCTGCACCAGCAGACTGACTTTGGTTTCGACGGGCTGAGCGTATGCTGCTGCCAGTAGACCTTTGGCATCTTCCAGATAATCCATCGTGAAGTACGGCTGCCGTTCCTCGTCAAAACCGTAATCCAACACGCTGATAATGTGCGGGTGCCGCAGCGATGCCAGGGTGTGAAATTCCTGCGCCAGCGCCAGTCGCAGGCCGTCCGACTCGGAGCGCAGCGCCTCAGGGTCGGCGTGTGACAGGTCTTTTGGGATACGTACTCGCTTAAGAGCAACAGTCTGGCGTGTCAATCCATCGAAAGCGCGGTAAACTTCCCCCATGCCGCCTTCGCCAAGTTTTTCAAGCAGCGCATACCGCCGGCCTACGGGCATTCCAAACACGGCGCTCATACGATTAGTCCCCTCACCCGCCGACACTGACATCCAGCCATCAATCAACTTTAACCTTTTCATATTAACACCTTTACCTTATCAGCGATACAGCATAAACCTATCCTTTCACCATGTTTTCAGCAGGAGGTTCACCGGTGTCTACTGCACTTACCCGGATCAGCGATCACGTTTACTGGCTGCCGCCGGACAAACCCGACCGCCCCTCACTCTGCGCGGTGGTTGGCGCGCAGCACACACTGATGCTGGACGCAGGTGCATCTGCCGCCCACGCCCGGCTGTTCCTGAACGCGCTGGCAGCCGCCGGTGTGGCCGCGCCGCGTTATGTCGCGCTGACACACTGGCACTGGGATCATATTTTTGGCGCGGCGGCGCTGGGCATACCGGTCATCGCCGGCGCAGCTACCGCGCAGCAGATCAGCATCCAGGCCGCCTATACGTGGGATGATGCAGCACTTGACCAGCGTGTCGCTGCTGGATTGGAAATCGCGGAGTGCACCCGGAATATCAAACTGGAACTGCCCGAACCGCGTGAGGTGCGGATTGTCATCCCGGATATTGTTTATCAGGACTCGCTGCACCTCAACCTGGGCGGTGTAACCTGCCACCTGCGCCACGCGGGCGGCGACCATGCGGCAGACTCCTGCGTGATGTACGTTGAACCCGACCGGGTATTATTCCTGGGGGACTGCCTGTATGATGCGATTTACGCGCCGGTACGCCATTACACCATCAGACATCTGTTTCCGCTGTTGGACACGCTGCGCGTATTTGACGCACATCATATCATTGAAGGGCATACCCCCGCAGTCATGAGCAGCAGCGAATTTAATAGCCTGATGGACAGGCTGCGCCAGATCGGAAGCATCGTACAGCAGGTTGGCGCTGACGAACCGGCAGCACTGGCGGCGGCACAGGCACGGTTCGGCCAGCTGCTCGATGAGGATACAGACGACCTGGTTCGCGCGCTGGTGGCCGGGCGCGCCTTTGAGTAAGCACACCCGGCGGCGACGCCATTTTACTGCTCGACCACAAAGATACCCGTTGCACTCCAGGCGCTCGGCGTACCACCGCCAGCCCTGAGCGCCTGCACGCGCCAGTAATAAACACCATCCGATGGCGCGGTGAAGATATAACTCAGGGTATCGGCGTCGAAGGTTGGCTGCGCCAGCAGTTTGCTGAAGGCCGCGTCCCGCGCGATGTGCAGCCGGTAACCTGCCGCCCAGGGGATTCGATTCCAACTCAACGGTATCGTGATCGTCTCAAAGAAATTGAGCTTAGGCGCAGCCGTGTTAGGCGCGGCGATCATGACCGTACCCGGTGCGCTCCAGACCGTTCGTACACCGGCGCTGTTTACGGCACGCACTCGCCAGCGATAAGCGGCGGTCAGCAGAGAGGCCGCCGGCTGGTACGTGCTGCTGCCCAGCGTGATCATCACCGCTGTATCAAGATCAGCCCGATCAAGCTGGAATTCGTAAGCCACCGCGCCGGGAATCGGCTGCCACCGAAAAACGGGGCGTGTATTGGCGGTGATGCCGGACGGTTCGAGCAGCGTGGGTATAAACGTGTCAAAGGTATACACCGCCAGCGGCCTTTCGGCGCTGTTGTCGGCGGCATTCACATCCTGCTCCACACCATCAGCAGTCGCCAGCACAGTGGGCAGATCACCCTCCGCCGGCAGCGCCCCAGGCCCCAGCATCATTCCCTCAGGCGGCGGGAACAGTGTTGCCTCATGCGGAATCACAGTAATCGTGATGCTGGCTGTCCGCTGGTTTTCCAGATAACCCAGGCTGCACCGCAGCACGCTGGCTGCGTACTGGCAGCTGCCCTGGGTCGTCGTCGCCGAAACAAAATTCAGCACCGTGCTGGGCAGGATTTCGGTCATGAAGATGGCAGTTGCGGTTTCGGGGCCTTTGTTCTTCACCTTGATCGTGATCGTCACCGGTTCGCCCACCACCGCCGGATTGGGCGTCATGGTCTTGGTGACCTGAAGATCAGCCCGGAAGGCCAGCTTGACCAGGAAAGCGTCAGTCGCGCCGCCGTAAGCTGGCTGGAAACCGGCCACAACCGGAAACCCGGCGTCGTTCACGGCACCCACGATATAGGCTGTTCCCAGCCCATCTACCGCGATACCCCCGTGACTCACACTGTTCCGTCCGACGTAGGTGGAATAGACCAGTGACGCATCGCCGCTCAGGTTGGTATCTATCTTGACCGCGAACGCGCTGACCGCGCCATAGGGCCGCAGTTGGATCGCATCACGCAGCGGGAAATTCAGCGCGGCGGTAGTCCCGGTCACATAGACGTTGCCCTGCCGTGTCGCGGCAATACCCGTACCTGCGTCGAACTGCGTGCCGCCCAGAAAGGTAGAGTATTCCAGCGAGGCAGCGCCGGACTTCTGCGGGTTAATACGCGCCACAAACGCATCATAATACGGCCCATAAAGGGAACCGCCGCTGACACTGCCCTTCACAGTCTGAAAGCCGTTGACGATGGGGAAATCAGGCGACATGGTGTACCCGGTTATATAGATGATGCCGTCGGCCACCGCAATATCCGGCGCCAGCGTGCGCGGGTAATGTTCGGCGGGCAGTTCGCCCCAGTTTTCCGACCACCCCCCACCGAGGAACGTGGAATAAATTAACGACGCCGCATTTGCCTGAGTGGTGTCAAGCTGAGAGATGAATACCTCATCGCTGTCCAGGCCTGAGTCTGGATTACGGCTTATTGTGCGCTGGTAAGCATTGGCCGTCGTCGGGAAGGCGGTATCACGTGTCACCCCGGTGACAAACACGCTGCCGCTCTCGTCGGCAGCCATACCAATCCCACTGTTCGTCGTACTCGTGCCGCCCAGAAAGGTCGAATACACCAGCGAGGCTGCGCCAGACTGGTTGGTATCAATCCTGGCTACAAAATTCTTGATGAACTCCGGTGATGTACCCACCGGATCAAACGCGTTATCCGTCGTCGGGAA